>NZ_JAGKQQ010000002.1:301945-603891 GCF_017939745.1 Gemmata palustris
TGACTTTCACGCGGAGTTTCCCGGCGTCGGTGCCGTTCTTGTTGTCCGCGGGGATCGTGATCTTACCCGGGCAACTCAGGACCACGCCCGTCGCGTCGGCGAGGTTCGTGCCGGTCAGTGTGAGTTCGACCTCGTCGCCGGGCTTCGCGCCGAGGGTCGTCGGCGTCGTGAGCGTGGGGGCTTGCGGCGCGGGCACGATTGCGGGGGCCTTCGGCTGCGCCGTCGCGGTGCGCGTGCCGGTGGACGTCACCAGCGCGACACCGAACGCGAACCCGATCAGCGCGAAAATCCAGGTGGGACGGCGCGACGACATTTGACCCCTCCCCCCTCCTTTTCTCAAGGAGGGTTTAAGACTGAACTCCCCTTCCCCTCGTTCATGCGGAAGGAATTGGGGGGTTAGGTTGTGGCGTGATAACGTCCGATGATACCGGTCGAACCGCCCCGCGACCAGCACCAACCTTCTTGCCACTCGCGCGCCAATCACGGACAGTAAATTCACCATGAACGAAACTCCCGCCAGCAACAGCTACGACGATGTGCCCTACGACAGCTTCGCGTACCCGCAGACGCACCCGTCGCGCCTCGCGACGATCGCCACGCTGTTCGGCCTGACGCCCCCGGACGTCGCGAAGTGCCGCGTGCTCGAACTCGGGTGCGCCGCGGGTGGGAACCTGATCCCGATGGCGGAAGCGTTCCCGGACTCGTGGTTCGTGGGGGTCGATCTCTCGGGGCGGCAAATCGCCGACGGCGAACTGGCGCTACGGAAATCCGGCCTCACGAACGTGAGCCTCCGGCACGCGAGCATCGATGACATTGATGAGACCTACGGCCACTTCGACTACATCCTGTGCCACGGCGTGTTCTCGTGGGTTCCGCCCGCGGTGCAGCAGAAAATCTTCGACGTGTGCGCAGCGCACCTCACGCCCACGGGGATCGCGTACATCTCGTACAACACGTACCCCGGCTGGCACATGCGCGGCATGATCCGCGACATGATGCGCTACCACGCTTTCCGGTTTGATGGCCCGGATCAACGAATCGGCCAGGCGCGGGCGCTGCTCGATTTCCTCGCGCAATCGACCGAAAAGGACGCCGGCGCGTATGGCGTGCTGCTGCGATCGGAACTCGACCTCCTGCGCCACCAGTCCGACCACTACCTCTACCACGAGCAGCTCGAAGAGTTCAACGAGCCGGTCTACTTCCACCAGTTCATGGCGCGGGCCGAAGCGCACGGGTTGCGCTACCTGGGCGAATCGCGCATCAACACAATGGTAACGGGCAACTTCGGACCCGAAGTGCAAAAGACGCTCGCGGTTCTCGCCACGGACCAGATTCAAACGGAGCAGTACCTCGACTTCGTGCGCAACCGGACCTTCCGCGAAACGCTCCTGGTGCGATCCGAAGCGGTCCCGAACTGGGCCATTGTGCCCGAGCGCGTGTACGGCCTTCACGTCGCGTGCAACGCGAAGGTGAGCGGGCGCGCGGTCAATCTCACCACGAACGCTGCCGCGCAGTTCCAGAGCCGCAGCGGGATGGTGATCTCCGCGAGCGGGGCCGTGTTCAAAGCCGCGATGCTAACACTGATTGAAGCGTGGCCGGGAACGATCCCGTTCGTGGAACTGCTCCAGCACGCGGGCGCGAAACTCGGCCGGATCGCGACCAACGACGACATGCAGACGCTCGCGCTCGGGCTACTGAACGCTTACATCTCTTCCGACCTGCTCGAACTGCACGCAGCGCCCGTCTCGTTCGCGCGCACGCCGGGCGAAAACCCGGTCGCGCTGGTTCACGCTCGCGTGCGCGCTGCGGGTGGTCAAGCTTCGGTGACGAATCGGCGCCACGAAACGGTGAAGCTCTCCGACATCGCCTTTCGGCTCGTTCCGCTACTCGATGGCACACGCGACCGGGACGCTTTGGTGGGATCGCTGGCGGCACTGGCAGTCGCGGGAGAACTCACCGTTCAGCGCGCCGGTCAGCCGATCGCCGACGCGGACGAACTCCGAACCGCGCTCACGGCTACCCTCGGCCCCACTCTGGACGCCCTCGCACGCGACGCTCTGCTCATCAAGTAACGACGAACCCGATTTGGCGGAGCAGTTCAGCGGTCAACACGAACGGCTTCGCCGGAATGCTCTCCAGTCGGAAGCGTGGGAGCAGTTCGCGCGACGCAACCGGCTCCGGTCGATCGAGCCAGCCGCACGACCACGCGAGCAACCCCACGAGCGCCTCCGGCTTCACGCCCGCGGCGCGGAGCGCGGAGAGTCGCGTGTCGCCGTGCCTTTTGGCCAAGCGCCGCCCGTCTTCGCCCACCACAAGCGGTATGTGGGCAAAAGCGGGTGGCGCTAAGTCAAGTGCGCGATAGAGGAGCAGTTGTCGCGGGGTGGACGGGATGAGATCGTCGCCGCGAACCACTTCCGTGACGCCCATCGCCGCATCATCAACCACCACAGCGAGTTGGTACGCCGGTCCGCCCCCATTCTTCCACACCACGAAGTCCCCGCCCGCGTGCTTCAGATCGATGTGCTGCTCGCCGGCGAACCGGTCCGTAAACGGCAAATTCTCCGTCACGCGGAAGCGCCACGCGAACGGCCGGCCCTCTTCACGCAACTTCAGCGCGTCCGCGACGCAACGATGCGCACACGTCCCCGGGTACGTCACCTCTTCCCCGGCGTGCGGCGCGCTCGCAGCGGAAGCGATGTCCGACCGCGTGCAGGTACAGGGGTAAACCAACTCGTTCTGTTTGAGCACTTCCAGCGCGGCTTCGTAGTGCGACAACCGCTCCGTTTGGACCGCCGGTTCGCCGTCCCAATCCAGTCCGAGCCAGTGCAGGTCGTGCATCGCTTGTTCGGCCGCGCCCGACTTGATGCGAGGGGAATCAATGTCCTCGATACGAAGTTTGACCGCCCCGCCCCGCGCTCGCGCCGACAACCACGCGACCAGGTACGTGCGCGCGTTCCCGACGTGCTGCGCCCCCGTGGGCGAAGGCGCCAGGCGCCCTGCAAAGAGTGGAAGTGAAGGGGCAAGCGGGTGAAGGGGTGAAGGAGACATGGTCGCACGCGAGTAGTTGGGCGCTGGTTGTTCTACAAGTGCGTGGCCCGGGACGCGGAACAAGATCGGCTCCGCGAACCCGACCGGCCCGCCCTCCAGATCCCGGTCACTGTCAACGCGCCGGAGTTCACTTCGGTCCGCGCGCCCGTAACGACCGGCGCCCGCGCCGGGACGTTACGAGCTACTCCCGCCCCTCGGTGCGGTACGGCTTGCCGCTCTTGTAGAGCTTCACCCGCGCCAGAGCGTTCTCCCGGCTCCGGCCCGCAAACGTTGGGAACTCCAGCGCCTTCGATTGCCAGCGCACGGCCTCGTCGAACCGGCCGCTCTCGGCGAGGGCCGCGGCCAGGTTGTCGATGCAGTTCGGGTCGCCCCACTCGGTCAGTTCGCACGCCCGGCGCGCGTCGCGGACTGCCTCGGCCCCGTCCCGGTGCTTCTCCTCCGAACAGGTGGCCCGGAGCCACGCCCGCCCCGCGAACGCGCCCGCGTGGTTCGGGTCGAGGCGGATGACCGACCCGTAGTCCTCGAGCGCGCCAGTGTACTCTTTGCTCAAGTGCCGGGTGACGGCCCGGCCGTAGTGGGCCGCCGGGTCTTTGGGGATCAGCCGGATCGCCTCGGTCCAGTCCCGGTCGGCCTTCGCGTGCTCACCCTGTTCGGCCCACGCCGCCGCGCGCCGGAGGTAGTGCGCGCCGGTGCGCGGTTGGGCCTCGATCAGCCCGGTGAAGAACGCCACCGCGTCCGTTAGGGGTACCACTTCTCGTGTGTGTACCCACCCGCGCTTGCCCCCGGAGCGGATCAGCGCCCAATCGCCCCGGCGCTCCTGAACGGTCACGACGACCTCGGTGACCTCACCCGCACTGACCCACTTCCCATCCTCCACGAACCCGAACGTAACCCCCGCGCGCTTCACGACCACCTGTCGGTCGGCCCCGACCTCGTCCGCTCCCCGGACTACCGGGGCGGTGCAAACGACCAGGATTGCCAGCCACCGTCGCTCTGCCATTCGACGTGCCTCCGGGCGACTCCGGTGTGGACCGCGCCTATAGATCCAGCGGACCCTCGAATCCAGTCGAGGTGCCGTTCCGAGCTTTCGCCGCGCCCGAAAGAGCCGCGCGATTGGCCCGCGGGACAAGAAGTGATTTGATCGTTCGAGAACCGTGTGAAGGTGGTGAACGGCTCGTGCCGGAGGCAAACTGGGCGAAGCGCTGCCGAAAAGCGGGGTCCGCGTGCGCCGGGCGCACCGGGACAATTCCGAACGCCGGGGCGGGAATAGATTAGATTAAAATTTTCAAAATCTTTAGAGTATATGAGCAGGCGGTTTTCCGCCGCCCGCGCTCGACGGCTCACTAGGAAAAACAATGGCGGCCTGGAAAGTCCTGATTATCGGCGTTCTCGCCTGCGCGTGCCTGGCCCTCGCGCTGGCCACCTTGCTGGTCACGATATCTCACGAAGGCGGCCAGCGGTGGGCGTGGCTGGCCGGCCTCCTCGCGGCCACCATTTGCGTGAGCACGATCCTTGCGTTTTTCATGAGGCACGCGAGCGGCTCCCTAGACCTGAAGACCCGCGGCTCGCGGAATTGATGATCGCCAGCCCTTTCCGCGCGGACCGAAACCCGTTGTGAACGCCACGAGTCACGGCCCCCAACCGTGACCGAGAAAACCAGAAGCGCCCGCGGCCCCGGCACCAACACCTCGTCCGTAACCACCTGCTGCGTCGAAATTGCGGTGTTGAAATCATGGCGCAAGCGAACGGCGCGGCGTAAGCCCGCCGGTGGTTTTAGCCACTACCGGCTGGCTTACGCCGCGCCGTTCGCAAGGTTTCAACGCAACAAGTCGAAGTCAGAACTCCCGCCGCGGCCCCGATCGCCCCGTCACCGGAATCAGTAGCGCCGCGGTACCACTCAGCCGTAGAGCGATTCGGCCCGGTTGAACATCACCCACGACGTCAGAATCAACTTGTCCTCCGACCGCGGGACGCACCCCTTGTGCGTGTGCGTGAACCCGGCCGGGGCGATCACCATCCGGCCGCGCTCGGGGGTGATGCTGCGGCCCTGATGGAAGAACGCGGTCTCGCCGCCCTCCGTGACGGTGTTCAGGTAAAACATGAACAGCAGGACGCGGTGGAGCGTTTCGCAGGAGGCGTTGCGCGGGTAGATTTCCGAGTGCCAGTGGTGGTAGCCGCCGACGCCCTTCAGGTACTTTTGAACGAGGATGTTGCCGGGCCGGTAGAGCGTCATCATCAGTTGGCCGGCCTGGAGTTCGGTCAACTGGCCGGCGACCAGATCGGCGGGCCGCCCGGTCACCGGGTCCGGGACCGCGGCCGAGATCGCCCCGACCAGCATGGTCTGGTACTTCAGCACGTAGCGCACGAGGTGCCGGAGCGTCGCGTCGAGCACCTGAGCATGGAGCGCGGCCCACTCGGGATCGGTAGTGATGTTCAGATCGTAGCTGTCCTTCTTGGCCAGATCGACGCCGTAGCCGGTGCGCCCGCGCGCCTTGCGCCCGCTGCGCTCGAACGCCGCGATGATCGCTTCGCAAAGCGCATCGTCCAGGGCGCCGTCGTAGGTCTCGATGAAATCGTCCACTGTGCGGCTCCGGTGGCGGTCCTTCGATCGCGGTTCCACTCACGATTCTACTGCCGAACACGCGACCGAAGCGAATCCCCGTATACTAAGAGCATGGAGACCGGCCCGCGCACGATCACACGTCGCACCCACCCGCCGCGGTACGCCCGCGTCGCGGCGGTTTTGGCATGTCTCTTGGTATTCGGTCTCGTGTCGCCTCCCCCGATCACCTTCGGGGAATCGAGCACCCCGGCGCGTGAATCGGCGCCGGACGGTGAGGCGGGCGGGCACGAACCGAAAATGGTTTGGGCCGCCCGAACCGTCCGGGTCGCGCCGGGAACCGGTGTGCCCCTCGCTTTGTACCAGTCGGCTTTGTCCGGTCCGATCACCCACGCGCCCGCTCGCGCGGCTTCTGCCGGCCCGAGTCCGGCCCCGTTCCACCTCCGCTGTTAGCCGGCCCGCTTCTTCGTTCGCTCCCCAGGCACCGGGCACGTTCCCGGTCGGGGTTCCACGACCCGAAGAGGACGAGTCATGATCTTTTCCGCCGCCGGCGCGCCGGTCGACGTCCACTGGGCGTGGACCGCCGCCGGGTTGCTCGCCGTTCCCGCGCTGGTCGCGCTCAACGGGTTCTTCGTCGCCGCCGAGTTCGCGCTCGTCGCGGTGCGCCGGACCCGCGTCGAGGAACTGGTCCGCCAGGGGACCGTCGGGGCGCGGGCCGCGCTCGACGCGGTCGCCCACCTGGACCGCACCATCGCGGCCACCCAACTCGGCATCACCCTGGCGAGCATCGCGCTCGGGTGGGTCGGGGAGCCGGCCCTCGCCCGCGTGGTCGAGCCGCTCGCCGGCGCGGTCCTGCCCGGCGCGTGGGCCGCGGTGGGCGCCCACGCGATCGCGTTCACCGCGGCCTTCGCGCTCATTACGTTCATGCACGTCGTGTTCGGGGAACTGATCCCGAAGACGCTCGCGCTGCAGGCGCCCGACCGGACCTCGCTGTGGGTGGCCGCGCCGCTGAACCTGTTCGTCCGGCTCACGCGCCCGTTCGTCGCCCTGCTCAACGGCACCGGGAACCTGATCCTCCGGTGGTGCGGGCACGCGCCGGCTGGGTCGGAGGGGAACGTTCACTCGGTCGAGGAACTGGCGCTGCTGATCGAGGAGACGCGCGAGGCGGGCGCGCTGTCGGCGCAGCAGGCCGAGTTCGTGCGCAAGGTGTTCACCCTGTCCGGGCGGCGCGTGCGCGACTGCATGGTGCCGCGCGAGAAGATGGTGGCGCTGGCCCTCGGCACCCCGCCCGAACGGGTGCTGGACGTGGTGCGGGCGGGCGCGCACACGCGGATGCCGGTGTACGACGGTGACCTGGACCGGGTGATCGGGGTGGTGAACACGAAGGACCTGTTTTACCTGTTCAGCCTCAAGGGGCTGGTAGTGCTCGAGGACGCGCTGTACCCGCCGCTGTTCCTGGAGCCGGACGGTACCGTGGCCGACGCGCTGGAACTGTTCCGCAAGGAGCGCCGGCCGCTGGCCGTGGTGCGGGACGGCGCCGGTAAGGTTCTCGGCCTCATTACAATGGAAGACGTGTTAGAGCAGATCGTGGGACAGATCGAAGACGAACACGACCGACCGACGCCCCGCCTGCGCCTCGGCCGCCGATCCGGGCACACCCGCCGGAGCGGATCGTGACGGCCCGGGCACGCGGGCACTGTAAAACGTTCTAAGCACCGATACTCTCCAGGGAACCGCGTATGACATCGACGAACGAGCCGACGGGCGCCCCGCCGCTCTCCTCGGGCGGGGCCACATTGCCGCGCGACCTGGCGGCCGGGTTGGTCGTGTTCCTGGTCGCGCTCCCCCTGTGTCTGGGGGTCGCGCTGGCGTCCAACGCGCCGCTCTTTGCGGGCGTGGTGGCGGGCGTCGTCGGCGGGATTCTGGTCGGCCTGTTGAGCGGGTCGAACACGAGCGTGAGCGGCCCGGCCGCCGGACTGACCGCCGTGGTCGCGGCGCAGATCGCCGGGCTGGGGTCGTTCCCGGCGTTCCTGATGGCCCTGGTTCTCGCGGGGCTGATCCAGGTCGTTCTGGGAATCGCCCGCGGCGGGTTCATCGCCGCGTTCTTCCCGTCGAGCGTCATCAAGGGCCTGCTGGCCGCGATCGGCGTCATCCTCATTCTGAAGCAGATCCCGCACGTCGTGGGCCACGACGCGGACCCGGAAGGGGACATGGCGTTCCAGCAGCCGGACCAGCAGAGCACGTTCTCCGAACTGGCCGAGATCGTCAGCGACCTGCACCCCGGGGCGGCCGTCATCGGCCTTCTTTCAATCGCCCTGTTGGTGATTTGGGGCCGGTGGAAGGTGCTCAAGAAATCGCCGGTGCCCGCGCCGCTGATCGTGGTCCTCCTCGGTGTGGGTCTGAGCCTCGTGTTCCGCGAACTGGGCGGCTCGTGGGTGATCGAATCGAGCCACCTCGTTCAGGTGCCGGTGGCGGGCAGCGCCGCCGAGTTCTTCGGGTTCCTCCAGTTCCCGGACCTCTCGCAGTTGGCGCGCCCGGCTGTTTACATGGCCGCCCTCACGCTGGCCGCCGTCGCGTCACTGGAAACGCTCCTGAACCTGGAAGCGGTGGACAAGCTCGACCCGCGCCGGCGGGCCTCGCCGCCGAACCGGGAACTGATCGCCCAGGGCGCCGGGAACGTGGTGTGCGGGCTGTTCGGCGGGCTGCCGGTCACCTCGGTCATCGTCCGCAGCTCGGTCAACATCCATGCCGGCGGGCGCACGAAGCTGGCGACGGTGGTCCACGGGGTTCTGCTCCTGGGCAGCGTCGCGCTCCTGGGGGCGTGGTTGAACCTGATCCCGCTGTCGTGCCTGGCGGCGATCCTGCTGGTCACCGGGATCAAGCTCGCGAGCCCGGCACTCGTGCGCCAGATGTGGGCGGAGGGCCGGGCACAGTTCCTCCCGTTCGCGACAACGGTGGTCGCCATCGTCCTCACCGACCTGCTCGTCGGCGTCGTGATCGGGCTGGGCGTCAGCGCCGCCTTCATCCTGTGGAGCAACGCGCGGCGCCCGATCCGCGTCATCGTGGAGCGGCACCTGAGCGGCGACGTGGTCCGCGTCGAACTGGCGAACCAGGTGAGCTTCCTGAACCGCTCGGCGCTGGCGGACGTCCTCGACGCGGTGCCGGCCGGCGGGCAGGTCCTGCTGGACGCGACCGGCACCGATTACATCGACCCGGACGTCCTCGAACTGCTCCGCGACTTCGCCGAGCAAACGGGGCCGGCCCGGGGCGTGTCGGTCAGCCGGGTCGGGTTCCGCAGCCGCTACCGGCTCGCCGACCAGACCCAGTACGTCGACTATTCGACCCGCGAGTTGCAGACCGCGGTGACCCCCGCACAGGTGGTGCAGATCCTCAAGGACGGGCACGAGCGGTTCCACACCGGGCGCCGGCTGACCCGGGACCTGGGGCGCCAGGTGGAGGCGACCGCCGCCGGGCAGCACCCGCTCGCCGTGGTCCTCAGTTGCATCGACTCGCGCACCCCCGCCGAGCTGATTTTCGACCTGGGGGTGGGCGACGTGTTCAGCGTCCGCGTCGCCGGTAACGTGACCAGTCGGAAGGTTCTGGGGAGCATCGAGTACGGGTGCGCGGTGGCCGGGGCGAAACTGGTCGTGGTGATGGGGCACACGCGGTGCGGGGCGGTGGGCGCGGCCGTGGACCTCATCTGTTCGGCTCAGACCGCCGCCGAAGCCACCGGGTGCCAGCACCTGGACCACGTCATCACCGACATCCAGCGGTCGATCGACCCGCACACCTGTCGGGGCGTCGAGCGCCTGGCGCCGGCCGAGAAGCGGGCGTTCGTCGACGCGGTGGCCCGGCGGAACGTGCTCCGGGCGGCCGCGGAACTACTCGACCAGAGTGCGACGCTGGCCGAGCTCGTGAAGCAGGGGCGGATCGCGGTCGTCGGGGTGCTGTACGACGTCGCCACCGGCGGGATGGAGTTCCTGCCGGAGATTGGGGGCGCTGCGCCGCACGCAGAATCGGGGGCGCGGGACGAGACCCGGGAGAATTAAGGCGTGCGGACGGGTGTTCTGTTGCCGGGTCGGATGAACCCGCGTGTCAGGTGGAGTGGCCCGCGGTACGTGATCTCGTGTTCCTCGTACCGTGCGGCGACACAGCGGAACTGTTGAACCTGACGAAGAGAAGAGCCAGGAGCGCGAACCGTTCGCGAAACCAAAAAGTGATTCAAGCGGCCCGGCGCAACAGGACGGCATCCCGTTTCTTGCGCCGGGTCGGGTTGGGACGCGGTTCGGAGCAACTGAGGGTATACGCCCCGCACATCGGACACGGCCGGGATTCGAGTGCCTGGCGTTCGTAGTCCGTCAGGTGTCCCGTTCGTTTCCACGTCAGGGTGCAAGATCCGCACGAAACAACCCAGTTTCCCACAGTGCCCACGGCAATCACCGCTTTATTGTTATCCGCGTGCGCGGGTTAATAGCGTGGGCGCCCGGGCCAGAGCGGTTTATCGGGAAAACCCCGAAAATCGTGCCCGACCCACACCCACCAGACCGCCACCGGAACGCCCTCTTCGCGGTGAACTACTAAAGTTGGTAGTTCCACCCGCCCGAAGACCCCGGCGTCGGCGGGGAGTCCGTCCCCCACGAACACGAACGTGCGCCCGCGGAAGGCTTGCGCGTCGGCCAGCGGGTTCGGGTGCCACACGTCGTACTGACTGTGCCGGTCGGCCATTGCCAGCCCGAACGAGTACGTCTCCGGGTGCCCCGTGCAGTACACCCCGAGTGCCCCGGGCACGTTCCACACGGTGCCGGCCACGAGCGGCTCCTCGCCCGTTTCCGCCTGAATGCGCGCGCGGATCGTGTCCACCTCGCGTGCGAGCGTTTTCCACCCGCGGAGGCGCGCGGTCGGGTCGAGTTTGCGGATCGGCGTCGGGTCTTTTTCCGTCGGCGGCCCCGCAGCCGAAGCGAGCGCGGAGCGCATCAGCCCCGGGTAATGCACGAGGGTCGAGAGCGCGAGGCCGACCGCGACCCCACCACTCACGAAGCGCGCAACGAACTTGTGATTCCGCCCCCCGAGCTGGTCGCGCACCCACGCGACGCACAGCACGAACCCGGTGACGTAAGCGGCGGCGGGCCAGTTGATCTGCCCGGACGCTTTGAAGCTCGCGACGGCGAACACGCACCACACCGGCACCGACGTCCACCACAGGAACGCGACCGCCGGGTCCGCCGCGCGCCGGGCGCGCCACGCGGCCGCGACCCACACTGTGAACCACACGCCAATTAAGAAACCCGCTTGACCGACCGCGAACGTGAGTGGACCGAACCAGCGGATGCCGCTCCCGCCGGTCCCCGCGGCTTGCGTGCCGACGTGCCGGAACGTCACCCAGTCGTTCGCCCAGTTCCACAACAGGACCGGTACCAACCCCGCAGCGGACCCGAGCGCGAACACCCAAAAACCGGGGTGCTTCAACTCGTCGCGCCGCGTGAACAACAAGTAACCGAACACCCCGCACGGGAGCAGTACCATCGGGTACTTCGCGAGCACCCCGAGTGCCGAACAGACCGCGGCGAGCAACCACCAGGGGAGGGGGAAACCTACCCCCCCGGCCCCCCTCCCTGAAGGGAAGGGGGAGCAGGCGCGCGATTTCTCTGTGCGTGCGGCTACGTCAGTCGATAATTCCTTCTCCCCCTTCCCTTCAGGGAGGGGGGCGGGGGGGGTAAGTTCCCCCCTCTCCAACCCCTTCCATACGCCGATCGCGGCCCAGCACCAGCACGCCAGGAACGGCGGGTCGATGGTCATTAGCACCGCGCCCGCGATCACGGGCGGGAGCGTCATTGCGAGTGCGACCGTAGCGAGTGCGGCGCGGTGGCTCTTGAGCGTCGAAGCAGTCAGGACGTACCACCCCGCGAGGAGCGCCGCGTGACACGCGATCGCGGGCAGGCGCACGGCGAGCATCAGAGACCCGGTGAGCGCCTCACTCGCGGGGCCGAACAGTTCACACGAAGCCCGGATCAGCCACGCGACCAGCGGCCCCTTGCTGTAGTAGCTCCACGCGAGGTGGCGCGACCACTGCCAGTAGTGGGCCTCGTCGGGCGATAGATCGAGCGGACAGTTGAAGGCCAGGTACACGAGGTGGAACACGACCGACGCGAGGATCAAGCCGAGCGCGATCCGTTTACAGGCGCGGTCGGTAAGTTTCCCCGCGAACGAATCCGTCGCCCCGGCGGGCACCCGCACGGCGATCGGGTTCAGACTTGGCACCATCGGCACGGCCCCATTGTTGCAACTGCGCTCGGAACCGAAGTCGATAAACCCTGGGGCCGAAACCGTCAACCCGAATCGCGCCGCCCTCCGAGCTTCCCACCGCGCGCGAAACCACTTATCATTCCACTAGAATCACGAACCCGTGCGAACCGAGCCAGTGCCCGCGGGCACTGTTAATTCACCTCATTTATTTCAGGAAGCCGACCCCGTTATGCCGCCTGCCACAAAAGCTCCGTCCGTGAACCCCGAAGAACTCTCGCTGGGCGACCTGCAAGCCGAAGCCGAAACGATCCGCAAGCGGATCAACCGGTTCCGCGAGTCGCTCGGCCGGTTCTTCGTGAACAAGCAAGAGATCATCGACCTGATGTGCGTGGCCGGTGTCGCGCAGGAGCCGCTCCTGCTCATCGGCCCGCCGGGGACCGCGAAGTCCGACATCGTGGTGAAGTTCAAGGACGCGCTCGGCATCGAGCAGGGCGACTACTTCGAGTACATGCTCACGCGGTTCACCGAGCCGAGCGAAATCATCGGCGCCATCGACATCAAGGAACTGCGCGACGGGAAGTACATCCGCCGCAAGGACGGCAAGCTGCCCACCGCGAAGCTCGTGTTCCTCGACGAAATCTTCAAGTCGAACTCCGCCATCCTGAACATCCTGCTCACGATCATCAACGAGCGGAAGTTCTACCAGGAGGGCAAGCCCGAACCGGTGCCGCTGCGGATCATGTTCGCGGCGACCAACGAGATCCCCGAACAGGGCGAACTCGCGGCCCTCAAGGACCGCTTCGTGCTGAAAGTGCAGAGCCGCAGCGTGCAGGAGGAATACTTCTCCGAACTCATTGACGCGGGTCTGCAGGGCGAAGCGTACAAGGGGCTGAACCAGAAGCCGTGGGTCGAGGGACACGCGACGCTCGACGACTTCCTGAAGGCGAACCGGTACATGACGCACCTGTTCTCGCGCAAGACCGGCGACGGGCGCGGGGAGGAGGAGAACGACCGGCACCGGTTCTTCCCGGCGGACGTGTTCAAGGAGTTCCAGCGCCTCGTGAAGACGCTCGTGCGCGAGGACAAGATCTTCATCAGCGACCGCAAACTGGTGAAGCTCTACAAACTGTTCCGCGTGCGGTCGTGGCTGTTCAGCGGCGGCGCGGTAACGAAAGATGACCTGCGCCTGCTCGCCTACCTCGGCGAAACGCACCAGGAAATCGAGCACCTGCGCACGAAGGTACCGGAATACCTCGGCGACGCATAGGAACGCGCATGGCCGAAGTCACCACGTTCGCTCACGGCTACCACTACGGTGATTACTCCGGCGTGATCTTCTACGGTCCACCCACGAACGGTTTTTGGGTGGACCGACTCGCGGTGAGTGACTGTTACATCTCCCCGCTATTCCACGCAGTTCTTGATCGTGCGTGGCGGGAAAGCGGCGGAGAATCCGTCCCGCGCGTGGCATCCGAGTGGAACACGTTAACCGGTTGGGCAAATCTCGGAGCGGGCGTTGTCCCCCTTCAATCCGTGGATGCAGAAGATATTGCTCGGGCATTTACGACCGTGAGCGAGTCGGACCTCGCACAACACGTCACGGGCTCGACGATTGAGGAGTGTTTGGCTTGTGCCTGGACTATTCAGGAATTCATTTGCGCGCGGCTGACCGAAAGCTCGATCGTTTACATTGAGAGCGACTGAGGCACCGTCGCTCAGTTGATTTTGCGAACGGCACGTCGCAAGCCGATTGACTTCCACCGCGACGAAACGCCACCGCCAAGAATTTCGCGAACCTCCCCCGCCCTTCCCTGTCCATTATCCCGAACGCCACGAGCGGGTCGCACCCAACGCGACGAGCTTACAAACACAATCCCTTGCTCAGGGAGAGGTCACAGGTTCGACTCCTGTTCCGTCCACTTACGGGCGGGTAGCTCAGTGGTAGAGCGCTCAGTGCCAATTGCTCGCACAACTCGTGCGGCGCGATCGCGGTGTTCACTTGCACTTATTCGGGTACAGCCCGTACCCCACTGTGGAAGCGTACAAACAGTTAACCCGACGGTCGCAGGTTCGACTCCTGCCCCCACGCCCTCAAAAGCGTGAGGTAGCTCAGTGGGTGGAGCTTCGGATCAAGTTTTCACCGCTTCACGAACTCGTGCGGGCTTATTTTGTGATTACTTCAGAGATTGTCCGTACCCCACAAGGAAAGCGTACAAACCCTAAGTTTCAGCACGCGAAAGCGTATGCGGGTTCGAGTCCCGCCGTCGCCCGGGCACGGGCGATGTGGCGAAATGGCAAACGCACTGAATAAAAAGTTGAACCGCTTCCCGAACTTGTACGGACGATATTTTTCGATCACTGAAACCAACCCGTATCCGATCTCAAACGGCGTACACACTTTTCCGGTCTTGAACCGGCAATCGGGCAACCGATTCGTGGGTTCGAATCCCACCTCCACCTCTGACGGTGGAGTGGCCGAGTGGTCGAAGGCAGCCGCTCCGCGAGGAGCAAAGTGTCCCTCACGGGACTCGCCGGTGGAACTTGTACGGGTGGATCTCTTACGGCCGCGTCAGCGGCCGTTTTCGTTGACACGCAGCGAGTTAGAAGGAGGCTCTCACATGACGATGACGAAGACCGAGGCGGATTTGCGGCTGTCGATGCTGAACAGCCTCCTCACCTGCCCGCACCGGCGGTTGGGCTTGGTTCACCCGCTGCACGCGGAACTCGTGAAGCAGGACCCGCGGTTCTACGTGCGCCTCGCGGCGTGGTACGCGGACCACGGCGACGTGCGCGACCACAAGGAAATGTTCATCGTCACGCTCGCGTTGAGCGACTTCCCGGGCCACCGCGACACCGGTCTGGCGATGCTGCGTGAGCTGCCGCCGTACCAGGTCGGCCGCGTCATCGACTTCATCCACGGTCGCAAGGAAGACGTCGCGATCGAAGTGGACCGCAAGCCAGACGACGTGCCGGCGACCGCGTTCCGCCCGAAGATCGACCGGAAGGCGTCGCGCGGCAAGAAGCCGGGCAAGCCGAAGCTCGCCGAAGGCGGAACGGTTACGCTCACGGACACCTTCGGGCTGTTCCGCAACGTGCCGCGGTCGCTGAAGACGGAGGTCGTGCGCTACCTGCGCGAGCGGGAGGCGGACGCCGACTGGTTCGATTCCACCGCGATCACCGCGCGCAAGACGCTGAAGCGGCTCTACGCGCTTCTGCACGTCAAGCCGGGTCCGCGTGCGCAGGCCGTGTTGTTCGACGAGCGCCCGCCGGAGGGGTCGAAGCTCGCGGGCCTGAAGGATCTGGCGAAGGCCGAGACCGCGGACGAGCAGGCCAAACTCATCGCGATCCACAACATCCCGTTCCGGGTGGCGATCGGGCTGGTGAAGGCGGTCAACCCGAAGGTGCTGACGGCGCTCGTGGGCCGGATGTCACCGCAGGAGGTCATCAACAACCTCGACATGCTCCGCAAGCGCGGCGCGTTCGAGGACACCGGCGTGAAGGCACTCATCGAGTCGAAGCTGGAGTCCGCGAAGACGGCGACCCGGGTCAGCGCGTTCAAGGCCGAGAAAGCGCTGGAGTCGGTCCCCGTGAGCGCGGCGGTTCGGCAGAAGCTCGAAGCGGTCGCGGACTCGCAGGTGAAGGCGCGCGGGCGGATCGCGCGGCCGACGGCGCTGCTGATCGACAAGTCCGGTTCGATGAGCCAGGCCATCGAGATCGGTAAGCGGCTCGGGTCGCTGTTGGCGGCGGTCGCGGACAAGGAGCTGTTCGTGTACGCCTTCGACTCGATCGCGTACCCGGTCGAATCGGCCGGGCCGGAACTGTCCGCGTGGGAGCGGGCACTGACGGGCATCACGGCGGGGGGTAACACCTCGGTCGGGGTGGGCATCGACCAGCTGCGCCGGAAGAAGCAGCGGGTCGAGCAGATCGTCGTCGTCACGGACGAGGGCGAGAACGCGGAGCCGCGGTTCGTGCCAGCGCTGTTGAAGTACCGCGAGGAACTGAAGACCGATCCCACTATTTGCTTCGTGAAAGTTTCGGGGGCGACCACGCAACTGGAAGACGAGTGCAAGAAGGCGGGGATCGCGGTGGACGCCTACCAGTTCAACGGGGACTACTACGCGCTGCCGAACTTGGTCCCGCTGCTCGCCCGCCCGAGCAAGCTGGAACTGCTCCAGGAAATCCTGGAGTACCCGCTCCCGGTCCGCCGGGCGGGATGATGCTTGGCGAAATGCCAAGCCCAACAAACACCAGGGGTTGAAACCCCTGGCTATTACCGGTGACCCCGTTGGGGTCCGAAGACAACGCACGTGACGTTTTCTTGCTGACCCCGAAGGGGTCACCGGTAATAGCCAGGGGTTTCAACCCCTGGTCCGTTTCCGCGCGCTGGTGTACCATCTCCCTCACGTCTCCTCCCGCCTCATCCGCCTTTCTCGCAAGGTGCCTCATGGTCCGTTCGTTCGTAACCGCCCTCGCGGTCGTACTGGCGCTGCTCCCGGGTTCGCGCGCGGCCGACCCCAAGCCCATCGAACCGTTTAACGGTAAGGATTTGAAGGGCTGGAAACTCAAGGACGAAAAGAGCAACAAGTGGGAGGCGCTCGCGCTCGGTGCTGTGGACCTCGACCCGAAGAACCCGTCGCAACTCGCTCACACAGGTGTGTCCAACACGGTCACCAAAGACACAGTGCTGGTAAACATGAAGGGCGGCTGCGACATTTACACCGAAGCGAAGTTCGGCGACCTCACGCTCGAACTCGAGTTCATGGTGCCGAAGGGGTCGAACTCGGGCATCTACCTGATGGGCGAGTACGAGGTGCAGGTGCTCGACAGCTACGGCAAGCCGGACGACAAACTCACGCAGGGCGATTTGGGCGCGCTCTATAGTGCGGCAGCGCCGAAGAAGAACGTGAGCAAGAAGCCGGGCGAGTGGCAGAAGTTCGTCATCGAGTTCCAGGCGCCCAAGTTCGAGGGCGACAAGAAGACCGCGAACGCGAAGTTCGTCAAAGTCACGCTCAACGGCACGGTCCTTCACGAAAACGTCGAGATGAAGCAGCAGACGCCCGGCGGTTTGACCGGTAAAGAACACGCAACCGGCCCGCTGATGTTCCAGGGCGACCACGGCCCCGTCGCGTTCCGCAACATCAAAATTACCCCGAAGAAGTAAGGTACGAGAGATGGGAGATCGGGCCGATCGGGGGAAAACCCTCGGATCGGCCCGACTTTTTCCATCCGCCCTCGCCCCTGACCCCTGACCCCCGCCCGCCATACATTTCCAGTACGCATCCCACCCGCCGCCAATCGAGACCGTCATGAGCACCGAAGTCGAATACAAACCGGGCCTTGAGGACGTTCCGGCCGCGAAATCCGCGGTCAGTTTCCTCGACGGCAAGAAAGCGGTGCTGGAGTACCGCGGCATCCCGGTCGAGGTGCTCGCGAAGGAGAGCAGCTTCGAGGAAGTCTCGTGGTTGCTCATCAAGGGCGATCTGCCCACGCAAAAGCAACTCGCCGAGTTCGATCACGACCTGCGCCAGCGCCGGGCCATTCACTTCCGACTCAAAGACCTCATCAAGTGCATGCCGGCCGACGGGCACCCGATGGACGCGCTGCACGCGACCGTCGCCGCGCTGGGCATGTTCTACCCGTCGCACACCGTGGGCGACCCGGCCAAGAACTGGGAAGCGTCGTGCCGGCTGATCGCGGCCATGCCGACGCTCGTCGCGGCGTTCGCCCGCACGCGCCGGGGCGAAGAAATCATCGACCCGCGGAGCGACCTCGACCACGCCGGCAACTTCTACTACATGCTCTTCGGCAAGGAGCCGTCGCCCGCCACCCGCAAGGTGCTCGATGCGTGCCTGATCCTGCACGCCGAGCACCAGATGAACGCGAGCACGTTCACCGCGCGCGTCACCGGGTCCACCCTGGCGACGCCGTACCAGACGATCGCGTCCGCGATCGGGTCGCTGTCCGGCCCGCTCCACGGCGGCGCGAACGAGGAGGCATTGCGGCAGTTCGAGGAGATCGGCGGCCCCGAAAAAGCGAAGCCGTGGATCGAGGCCAAGCGCGCCGTGGACCCGAAGTACAAGGTGATGGGGCTCGGGCACCGGGTGTACAAGGTGAAGGACGCCCGCGCGACCGTGCTGCAGGAGATCGCGGAGCACGTGTTCGCCGAAACGAGCCGGCCGAAGGCCTACGAAACGGCCCTCGAACTGGAGCGCATCTGCGCCGGCATCTACGGGCCGAAGGGCATCTACCCGAACGTGGACTACTACTCCGGCGTGGTGTACCAGGCGCTCGGCATCCCGACCGACGTGTTCACGCCGATCTTCGCCATCGCCCGCGTCGCGGGGTGGCTCGCGCACTGGACGGAACAGCTCGTCGGCAACCGCATCTTCCGCCCGGAACAGATTTCCATCGGCAAGACGGACGTGAAGTACGTCCCGCTCGAACAGCGCGCGTGATGATCCAGTGAACCCCGCCCGCAAGGGCGGCGGGTCGTGGCCAGACTAACCCACCGCTCTTGCGGGCGGGGTTCATTCACGAAGGAATTCGCCCCGATCGCGTTTCGCCGGGGCGCTCGCAGGATTCCGAGCCATGTCTCGTCTGTCAGAAGCGCTCGAACAGATCGATTTCGCCCGGCGCTACACGCGCGAGCGCGTCGATACGGTTCCGCTCGCGGACTGGTTCACGGTCCCGCCCGGTGGCGTTTCGCACATGGCGTGGCAGGTCGGGCACACGGCGTCGTCCGAGTACCGGCTCTGCCTCGAGCGGCTCCGCGTGCGCACGACAGGCGATGAGGTGCTGATCCCCGACGGGTTTCTCAAGGTATTCAGTCGGGAATCACTGCCCGCAGCCGTGACCGGCTACACCGCTGAAGAGATCCGCGCCGTCTACGATCGCGTTCATGCCCGCGTGCTGGAAGAGTTGGCGGGCTACCCGGACGCGGACCTCGATTTGCCGCCGCTGAAACCGCACCCGCTGTTCCACACGCGGATCGCGGCACTGCGCTACGCCCCGCTGCACGAGATGATCCACTGCGGGCAGATCGCGATGATTCGCCGGATGCTCGGCCAAGCGCCCATCTGGTGAACCCGGAGCGATCCCCGCATATCTTGTAAGGTGGGCACGGTCCACCGTTTTTCGTTTCTGGTGGGCCGCGCCCACCTTACGGAACCCTACCATGCTCGACGCCGGATTCATTCGCGATAACGCCGACGCGGTCAAAGCCAACTGTAAGAACCGCGGCGTGTCCGAGGTTCCCGTTGACCGCGTGGTCGCGTTCGAGACGAAGCGCAAGGAACTCGCCCAGAAGCGCGGCGAAACGGCGGCGAAGAAAAACGCAATTAGCGCACAGTTCGTTCACGCCAAGACGCCCGAAGCGAAGCAAGCCCTCAAGGACCAGGCTGCAGCCATCGATAAGGAAGTGGGCGTCATCGACGACGAGTTGAAGATCATCGAAGGCGACCTGCTGCTGAACCTGTACCAGATCCCGAACATGACGCACCCGGATGCACCGATCGGGGGCGAGGCCGCGAACAAAGTCGTCACCCAATCCGGCGAACCGCGCACGTTCGACTTCAAAGCCAAAGATCACGTCGCGCTCTGCGAATCACTCGACCTCGCCGATTTTGAAGCCGGAACCATCGTCGCGGGGCAGAAGTTCTACTTCCTCAAGAACGAAGCCGCGCTACTCGAAATCGCTCTCGTGCAGTACGCGATGCAGACCGCGGTGAAGGCCGGGTACACGCCCGTCATCACCCCGGACCTCGCGCGCGTCGCCGTGCTGGAAGGCATCGGCTTCATGCCGCGCGACCCGAACCCGGAAACGCGCCAAGTCTACACCGTCGCTGATACGGACCTGTGCCTCGTGGGGACGGCCGAGATCACGCTCGGCGGGATGCACATGGGCAAGGTCTTCGACGAGTCCGAGTTGCCGAAGCGCTACGTCGGGCTGTCGCACTGCTTCCGCACCGAGGCCGGGGCTGCCGGGCGCGACACCCGCGGACTGTACCGCGTCCACCAGTTCACGAAGGTGGAAATGTTCGCGTTCTGCACACCTGAGAACAGCGACGCGATCCACCAAGAGATCCGCGCACTCGAAGAGCAGATCTTCAACGGTTTGGGGCTGGCGTTCCACGTGATCGACACCGCAACCGGCGACCTCGGCGGACCGGCGTACCGCAAGTACGACCTCGAAGCGTGGATGCCGGGGCGCGGCGAGGGCGGGGCTTACGGCGAGATCACCAGCACGTCGAACTGCACTGACTTCCAGGCGCGCCGACTGAACATCCGGTACAAGGGGAAGGGCTTCAAGGGCACGCGCTTCGTTCACACGCTGAACGGCACCGCCGTCGCGTGTACGCGGGCACTGGTCGCGATTCTGGAGAACTACCAGCAGGCCGACGGCTCGGTGGTGATCCCCGAAGCGCTCCGCCCGTGGGTCGGTAAGGACGTGATTACTGCGCGAAAGGCGTGAGCCATCAGGTGCGGAACACGTTCGCGCCGCGGACCGATCCGCGGCGCAAATGGCTAAATAATTCGATGTGCGCGACCCGTCACTTGGGCGCCCGGCGAATGCCGTTCTCGCCCGCCGACTCGCGCCGGCCGACTACTTCTTCTGGCCCCCGGCGCGGATCGGCCGGCGAGCCGACCGGCACGGGCGCCGGAACTGGAACCGGCGGTTCCTTCGGCTGCGTACCGCGCTTCAACGATTTAATGTACGCGACCATTGCGTTCAGATCCGCGTCGCTCAACAGTTCCGCATCGTAAGCGGGCATGACCGCGTCCCAGCCCTCCACCACCTTCGCGCGCGGCTTGCGGATCGACTCGACGATGTACGTTTCATCCACGAGTTGCGTCCCGCCGCCCTTGATCGCCACTTTCGTTTCATACAGACCTTCGAGTAGCGGCGCTTTGGCCGTCGCCGTTGCACTATGGCAGTTCACGCACTGAAACTTCAGGAAAAGCTGCCGCCCCTTGAGAGCGAGCGTTCCGTCAACGGGAGCGGGAACTGGAACTGGAACGACTGGGCTCGCGGCCCCGTCCTTCGCGAACCGCTCGTACTCGGCCGCGGCCGTCACGAACGCGGTGCCGATGCGCTCGCGCGAGTTCCACAGCCCGAAGGCACCCGCGCGCATCGGCTTGATTGCGGCGGTCTTGTCGCGGCCGTCCCCGACCGTGAACGGGAACGCCGGTATTGCGAGTTGGTTTCCCCCAACGGATAAGCCCTCTTCCCCTTCGCGCGCGAGGGAGAACTTTACCGCTCGGCCGACGGGCAAGTGGAGCTCGTTGCGCTCGCGCCGGCCGCTCGGGTGCTGGAACGTCCACGCCTCGTTCGCGCCGGCAATTGCGAGTACATTGAGCGCGTTCGGGGCGCCCGCGTCGATGGGTTCCGCGGCCGGTAGAACGGCCCGCGGCGCGGGGGCGGTATCGGTGGCGATTTCAACGAACGTCATCGGACCCGACGACGGGGGAATGACGAACCCCGACGTCGAGATTGGTGCTGACGCTGTCGTGGGAGATTGCTTGGCACAAGCCGGCACAAAGGCCAGAAGAGTGGGAAGGAGTACGCAAACGGGTCGGAGCCTGGCCATGTGCGCTCCTCAAGAACTGAGTAAATAGTAACCCCGTTGTTTATAGCACGCAACGGGGTACTGCGCAACAACTTACCTATTCTTCTTCTCTTTACTTATCCTTTTTTTCTTCCTTCTTCTCTTCATCGTACCGCTTGACGCGCGTTTCGATGTCTTGCTTCAACGGCCCGTCAGCGCTGGCCACGGCTTTCGCACCGAAATCCTTCGCCTTCGCCTTATCGCCGTTGAGGAAATGGGCTTCGGCCAGGAAGAACAGCGCGACCGGATCTTTATCGCCGGCCAGTTTCAGTCCGGCCTCGGCCGCCTTCAGCGCGGTCGGGTGCAGATCCTTGTTGGCGGTCGCGTCCGGGAATAGCACCAGCGTGCGGGTCACGGTGTTGACCAGCCCGGTGTCGTCGGCCTTGATCGCCTTCGCGATCAGCTCCTCGGAGACCTTCTTCACGTCTTCGGTCTTCTTCGACTTCACCAGCGAGCCGAGTCGCGCGCTGTGGAAGTACGGGATCGCGGACAGCGCCGGGTGCTTCTTCTCGAACGCGCCTAGCGCCTTGAGGAACGCCTCGGGGTCTTTATCGCCGGTCGCCTTGAACACCGCGTTGACATCCTCCTCGATGGCCTTGATGCCCTCGAGATCGGCCGCGGCCCACGTGCCGGCGACGACCTTCGGCAGAACCACGTCCAAGTACATCGGGTGCCCGATGTACGCGATCTTGCCGGCCTTGTCGACGACGAAGCAGCACGGGATGCCGCTCTGCCCGGCGGCCGTCATCCACGCATCGTAGGTCTCGCGGTTATCCGCGAAGGCAAAGGTGTAGCCCAACTTCGGGCCGCGCTTCTCGACGAGCGCCTGCACCTTTTCGAGCGGGTTGTTGGCGTCCTTCGCGCTGAATCCGATGAACGTGACGCCCTTGTCCTTGTACTGCGTTTGCAGTTCGCCCATGTGCGGCATCATGACGATGCACGGCCCGCACCACGTGGCCCAGAACTCCATCACGTAAGTCTTGCCCGCGGCGAACTCCTTCACCTCGGCGCCCTGGAGCCACTTGGTGGCCTTGATCGTCGGGGCCTTGTCACCGACCTTGAGCACCGCTTCCGGCTTCTTCGGCGGATCGGCCTTCGGCTTCGTGTCCTGTCCCGAAACGGGAGCAACCAGCCCCGCGATCGCGGCAAGAGCGAACAGTTTACGCACGATGACACCCCTTGTGATGTAAATCGGGAGAGGGACACGAGTAAGTGTACATTAAGCGAGAACCCGGGGAAGATCGAAAGCGGGTACCGGCCCACCGCGGGTCCACAGGCGCGCGGAGAGGAACCCGCTCAACCGCTCCACCTCACTCACGCACCCGAAGCCCTCGGCGGCGAGGAGCGGGGCCGGATCGATGAGCGCGCCCGCGGGTAGCCGCGTGGCCAGCCGAAAAAAGGCGTACATCCCGGCGAGCGCCAGGCGCGCAACGGGTCGCGCCCACCCCGTTCGCGGAACGCGGAAGTCACCGTCGATCCACACCGCGTCGGCTGCACACGAAGCCGCAACGCGACGCACCACAGCAGCGAGTTCCGCCCGGCGGAAGCAATCGAGAACGAAGTTGGTGACGACGAGATCGTACCCGATCGCGGGGAGCGCGTCCGTGCGGGCGTCGGCCGCCACGAATCGCACACGGGCCGCAGCCCCCGGAATCGTCGCGATTCTGCGGCGCGCGAGCGCGATCATTCCCGGGCTGATATCGAGGCTGTCCACATCAACGTTCGGGTTCGCGCGCAAGAGATCGGCGAGGAACCGACCGTCGCCGTCGCCCAAAATCAGTGCCCGGCGGCACCCGCGGAGGTGGTCCAGGTGAGCCGTTCGGCACCAGTGCAGCAGCCCGCCGAACGTGAGCCGTTCGAGGGTCCGGTAGACCGGCGCGAGCCGGTCGAACGACGGGCGCGGGGTCACAGTCCCACCGCCACGAGAATCGGTGTGAGCAGGACGGCATCGACCAGTACGCGCTTCGCCCGGTCGGAGAATCGTGCTCGCAGTAAGTGAAGTACCGCGAGCGCCACAGTGCTGGCAATAATTGCGACCGCTACCGGCATCGGCGCACCGAGCGCAACACCGGCCGCGAGTCCACCAACGAGGACCGCGAGCCACAACGGGTGCCCGCGATCCGCGCCGTCTTCCCACCGGCTAATGAGGGCACAGTTGAGCCAACACAATCCGGCAAACGCGACCACGCCCGGCAGCCAGTTCACATAAGGTTCTGCATCGGCAATGAGCGGAATCGCCACCCCCGCGGCGAACACGACACCGACCGATGCTTCTTTCAACCCGCGTCCGAGTATCTTCTTGGCGCCACTGAGGTGGACCGCGGCGAAATAGCCGATGGTCGCGCCAAGAACAACGAACCCCACCGTCAAGTGCGCACGCGGAAGAACCGTGAACGCCACTACGAACGCGGAAATCAGCGCCGCGACCGCACCCAGCATCCACGCGATCGGGTTCCGGCCCGCAGCGCGGTGCCGGTCCGAACCGTCCGCGCCCCGATGGGCATCGAGTCCGCGATCGATGAGGTACGCGCCCCAAACGACCAGCGCCAACACGACCGACGCCGCGAGCGGCACCGCGATCCCGGCGACGGACGCGAGGAACACTTGCCACGTAACCGCGACCGCGGGCGCGTCGAGCGACAGCACGTTCGGCCACAGCCACCACGGACGGGAATCGTTCACCGCAAGTCACGCGCGGGGTAGAAAGCGGGCGTCCCGGTGAATGGTACGGCGAAGCGCGGCGAGGAGAAGTGCCGCCCGCGCCAATCGCGCAACGACCACTCACGCGATAACGCTGAAGTTCACGGCTTCGATGTCGCAGCGACCGGATTTCTTGAACGGGCGCGGCATCGGCTGTGCTTGGCCTTTCACATCAATGGTGCGGCAACGGAGCGTGTACTCTCCCGCGGGTAAGCCCGGCAACAGTGCGGCCCAGTGCGATTTCGCGAGGCGCATCGGCCACGCCTTCGGTTTGCCGGCCGCGTCGAAACCGATCGTGTCTTTCGGGATCGCGTCGTTGGGTAGGTCGCCGCCCCACGTCTTCGGTGGTGCAAGAACAGTCGCATCACTCCACGGCGCGGTGGTGAAGTACGGGTCGTCCGCGCTCCACCCCTTCCCCACCGGCGCCACCCACACCTGAACTTTCGAGAGCCCGGAAATGCCGGCCTGAGCGTAACCCGTAATCGGCAGTGGCGCGTTCGCCTTCGCGTTGGCGGGAACGTGCAGCGTCGCGGCGAACGTCTTCATCGGACTATCGACGTCGTTGTTCTGCGTGCCGTAGGTGTCGTTCGCGTGGTACAGGTTGCTCAACACAAGGTGCGTGAGCCACTTCACCGACTTGTAGCCGTAGTGCTCGGGTACCACAATCCGCACCGGGGCGCCGCGCTCGGGGGTGAGCCACGCGCCGTTGAGCTTGTAGCACGCGATGACAGGTGGCAGGTCGTCGTAGTCTTCGAGGACGCGACCAACGGGGAGCGAACTGCGGAACTGCTGCTTCGGGTCGTCGTTGTGGTAGCCGTAGTAGAACACGCGGCGCAGGTTCTCTTTCGGTTGCGTGAGCCACACCAGTGTGCGCAGCGGAACGCCCTCCCAGATGCCCATCCCGAGCGGGCACCCGAGGTTCAAGCACGTCATGATCTTGGGGAACCGCACCGCGTGCTTCTCGCCGAGTTTCACGAGCGCGGCGAAGTCGAGCGCGGTATTGTCCTTCTTCGTGAACTGCTTGCCGAGCTTGGCCGGGTTCTCCGGGTCGGCGATGATTTCGAGGCTCCAAGTTTCGCGCGTGAGCCCCACTTCCTTCTTTTTGTCGAGCGGCAGCGTGTGCGGAATCGGGCGCCCGCGTGAAACGTCCTCAAACTTGGACGGCGCGGTGAAGTAACTTTCGAGCTTCTCCAGTATCGGTGCGAGTTCCGCGGGGAGCGGATCGGCCGCGCGTGCGTTCGTCGCGACCGCGGAACCCACCGCGAGTGTGGCCCCGCGCTGAAGGAAGAAGCGCCGCGTGAGGGCATCGTGCTCGGCCAAGTAATCGCGCGCGTCGCTCATGACGCCCCTCACAAACGGGCATTGTTGGAACGATGATCTCGATACCCGGACGCAGGCTACAGTAATCGCACACCCGTCGGCTAACAATTGCTAACATTTTGGGGCTGTGGGGTCAGTGATCGGACACGGCACGCGCCAACTGCTGGTATTTCTGGGCTTTAGACAATATCAGGCGCGTTCTAAGTCTGCGTCTGTTACCCACAAAGGCTAACATGTCTCCATTTTTGGCGGTCCCCGAGCTTCTTTATGGGGTGTTGCAGTAGCGCGACACCAACTTACAACCACACACCGCTCCACTCATCACGCGGCTACTCGCAGAATTATATCATAGTGAACACAGGATCACAAGCGATTTCGAGGACGCGCTGCGGATTTCCGCGGAAAATCATTTCCGCTCCGCACAAGCTCGAAGGGTCACTTCCCCCGCGCACTCTAGCCGCAAGTAGGCCCCAAGCCTACGCCCTTCTCAGTAGATTGTTCACTACGGTAACCGCAATTCGGAGTTTGGCACATGGCGTCGTCTATTTGTCGGTGGGGCATCATGGGCGCGGCGAACATCGCGCGCAAGAACTGGAAGGCGATCCGGTTCGCGGAGAACGCGACTCTCACCGCGGTGGCGAGCCGCGAACCGTCGCGCGCGAAAGAGTGGCTCGACGCGAACCAGGCCGAGTGCCCCTTCGCGACCGTGCCGACCGCGTGTACTTATGACGAACTGCTGAAGCGCGCGGACGTGGACGCGGTCTACATCCCGCTCCCGACCGGAATTCGGCGCGAGTGGGTGGTGAAGGCCGCGAACGCCGGGAAGCACGTCCTGTGCGAGAAGCCGTGCGGCCCGGACGCGGGCGAACTGCGGGCGATGATCGACGCCTGCAACGCGAGCAAAGTGCAGTTCATGGACGGCGTGATGTTCATGCACGGCAAGCGCCTGCCGCTGCTGCGCTCGACGATCGACGACGGCGAAACGGTGGGGGAACTCCGGCGCATCGCGACTCAATTCAGCTTCGCGGCCGGTGACGACTTCCTGAAGGGTAACATCCGCGTCAGCAACGCACTCGAACCGCTCGGCGCGCTTGGCGACCTCGGCTGGTACAACATCCGCTTCTCGCTGTTCGTGATGAAGTACCAACTCCCCACGAAGGTGAGCGGCCGGATGCTCACCGAACACGGCCCCGCCGGTGCCACGGTGCCGCTGGAGTTCTCCGGCGAACTGTTTTGGGATAACGGTGTCTCGGCGTCCTTCTATTGCTCGTTCAACACCGAACTGCAGCAGTGGGCACACGTGAGTGGCACGAAGGGCAGCATCGCGGTGCGCGACTTCGTGCTGCCCTACTACGGGTGCGAAGCCGAGTTCGTGGCCGACCGCCCGGTGTTCAACGTGAAGGGCACGAGCTACCACTGGGAGAGCCACCCGCGCCGGTTCGCGGTGACCGAGTACAGTGACGGCGCGCCGGACGCCCAGGAAACGAACATGGTCCGCACGTTCAGCGGGCTGGTGCTGTCGGGTAAGGTCGACCCGATGTGGCCCGACGTCGCGCTGAAGACGCAGACGGTGATGGACACGTGCCTCGCTTCGGCCCGCGCCGGCGGGGTGCTGATGGACGTGAAGTGACAGCAGGCGAACGGCCGGCGTGAGCCGGCTAGTTGTATTTGCTTCCCTGGCCGTGTTGTGAGCAGACAGATTGGGGCACTCCACCGGCCGGCTCACACCGGCCGTTCGCCCAGAGCGGCTGATCCTGTTCGACTTCTTCTTCGCGGATGTGCGGCTACTTGCCCTTCGCCGGAACGTGCTTCTCGAAGTTGTCGATGAGTTCATTCAACTCCTTGACGAACTCCTTGGGGGCTCCGGGTGGGTACTTGATGTGAGTGTACAGGTGAGCGTCCAGTTTCTTGGAGTAAGGCGCAAGGACGAGCGTTACGAAGTACCGCTTGTCGAATGCCTGTGGTACAGCCGCTTGGCCACCGTACTTACCGGAGCACAGCACGATACCGCCCATGACTCCGCCCTTTTGCGGCCCCACTTCCTCGAACGCATCCTGCCACTCACCGGTCAGTAGTGGCTCGTGGATCATGAACTTGCGGGTATTGAACTCGAAGGAAATGGCCTGATCTTTCAGAGTGACTTTGCACTTCGGGTAGTGCTTCTCGACCACCTTGCGGACCGCTTCGGAGAGCGGCTTCAGGTCCGGCGCCGGCGCATCATCTGCTGAAGCGCGCCCCGATCCGACGAAGAGCCCACCCACCGCCGCTACCAGCGCCCATGATCGTAGAGCCATCGCACACCTCCGCGTCACGAATGGAACGACCGCGGAAGCTATACGGCGGGGCACCTGCGCCGCAAGTTCATCTGGCCAGCCGCGCAGGGCCTTTTCGTGTGCGGAAGTACCACCCGCTCGTTAACACTCGCGGTTCGCCGGGAATCTCTTGGCGAACCGCGAGTGTTAACGAGCGGGTGGAGCAAACGCAATTACCAGAACTCAACGACCCTGGCCGGCACATTATCGGCGCTGCGCTGGTGGGCTACTTCTTCGGGTTGAGTAGCTTTTCGATTTCCGCGCTGGCTTGTTTGATGTCGCGAGCGCCGAACTTGCCAACGACCTTGCCCTCGCGGTCGATCAAAAGGCATGTCGGGTAGCTCTGAATGCCGTACTGCGCGATCGGTCCGCCCCGCTTCTCGTCGTCGCCCGTGCCGACCCGCGTTCCGGGTACCAGGGCGTTGGGGAACGGGATCTTCTTCCCCTTCCATTCGTCCTTCACGTACCCGGCGAGCCTCGCGTCCAGTTTGGCGACCGTGTCCACTTCGCCATCAATGTCCATGTGAACGCCGACGATCGCCAGCCCCTTGCCCGCGAACTTCTCGTGCAACTCGATCAGCACCGGCATCGACCCGACGCACGGGCCGCACCAGTAGCCCCAGAACTCCAGGAGGACGTACTTGCCCTTCAGATCGGCGAACGTCACCTTTTCACCGCTCCAGGCCACCACGCCTTCCAGTTCCGGCGCGGGGCGCCCCTTGAGGAGCGCGAACGCGCGGGCCGAAAGCGGAATCGGATCGAGCGCGAGTTCGGTGCGATCCGCGGGTACGGTGACGTCTACGAATTCGCTCCCGACCTCGGACCCGTAAGGGTTCAGGACGTACTTTCCCGGCGGGGCCACGAACTCGAACTTGCCGTCCTTCGACCCCCAACTCGCGACCGGCGTGCCACCGGCCATCAGGTACACGTTCGTCGGGCCGATCGGTTGGCCGGCTTTTGTCAACTCGGCACAGGTGAGCGTACCGGTAATTTTGCACTCGCGTGCGAGCGCCGCGCGGAACTGTCCGTTCGCGCGCTTGGCCGGCGACACGGGCACGAACGCCATCGTCCCGTTCGCGGCATCGCGGACAACCAACTGTGCGCCTTGAACGGTCTCGGCTTTGATCGTGATCGAGCCATCGGCCCCCGTTTTAACCGGGTTGGAATACTCCCACACCGGCGCCGCGTTTTTCTGTTCCGGGGTGTTGCGCTGGTACATGAACCCGCCGACCGTCGCGCCCGCGGCGGGCGTCCCGTCCGGTCGGGTTACGGTCAGCACCAATTCTTTCGGGAACTCTTTGAATCCGACCGGGGCGCGACGGAGTGTGGCAAGGAACGTTTCGGCCGACGACGCGAACGCGGTCGGCCGCTTCCCCCTATAATCGCGGGGGAAACAGAGCGTGAGTCGGTCGCCATCGAGTTTGTAAATCGCCGGGAGCGTGCCCGCGGAGAGTTTGTAGTCCGGGAGCAATTCGGAGAGATCGAGGGCCGCGATCTTCAGGTCTACGGCCTTCGGGTCCGCGGGGTCGAAGACCAGCGCCCCCTTCAGATCGGCCTTACAACCCATCAACTGCGAGAGCGTGAACGCATCCCCCTTCACCGTGACGACCGAGTCCCACACGCGCCCGAGTTCGCTGCGCTTCTTGTGCATCGCCTCATCGAACAACCACGTGCCTTGAAGCTGTTCGGTGGGGTTGGCCGCCGCTTTTGGCTTGGGTTCTTCCGCGAGCGCAGCGCTCGGGGCAAGCGCTACCACCAGAGCAATCGCGAGTGCGCGCAGCATGGCCGTCAGCTCCAGAAGGGAAGGAACCGGTGCCATGAAAACGTCGTACTCGTGTTCCCGTTTCACGCTTTTCGCGGTGACTGCCACCGGGCGACGCCCGGGCTGAGGGGCGAACGCCAAAATCCGAAGCCCTGTAACGGGCGCGTTACTCGCGCTGCGCGGGAGCGTTCGGGGCCAAAAATGTTAGCAGGTGTTAGCGCGGGCGCGTTCAGATGGGTCGGGA
Organism: Gemmata palustris; assembly: GCF_017939745.1. NCBI lineage: Bacteria > Pseudomonadati > Planctomycetota > Planctomycetia > Gemmatales > Gemmataceae > Gemmata > Gemmata palustris. The sequence goes on from NZ_JAGKQQ010000002.1 coordinate 331,740, forward strand.
GGCGCGCACCGGTTCCGGTGCTCGGTGAATCTGGCCGCGTACCGCCGGTCCCGGCGGGTGAGGCGAAGTATCGCGGCTCGGCAGATGGGTAGGCGCTCGCACCGCGGTCCGATCTCGTTCCCGAGACCATCGCGCGGTGCCCGCTCGTGGTCACGATCTCCGGCGGGTCGCGCCCGGGGGCGCGCACTTGGGGTTGTCGAGGGTCTTCGATCACAGAGTTCGTTCGCGGCCCCGTTCGATCAGGCGCCGGGGCGCCGGAAGTTGAGGCCGTCGGTGCGGGTGCCCACGAGGTTGAACCAGCACGAGCCGCCCGGCCCCGAGAACACGAGCCGGGTCGTGGAGACCCCGGAGGGCACGAGCAGCGAGACGCTGCCCCCGCGCACCACCGTGGGCAGCGACATCACGGCCTTGATCCCCTTTTTCGCGAGGCGGGCGCTGATGTCGCCGGCGATCACGTTGGCGATCTCGCCGACCAGGTCGCCCATGTCGGGGCTCTCGAACTCGATCTCGAACCCGGCGAACACTTTCGCGACCGTCACCGCCGACTCCTCCGGGAACGCCAGTGCGAAGGCCCACGGCGGGTCGCCCATGAACGAAATGGTGCTCATGATGCCCGCGCTCGGGGCGTCCTCATCAACCTTCCCGTTGGGAACGTGCGTCATGTTGCACGACGTCTTGAAGAACGCGGTCGCGGCCTCTTCGACGGCTTTACTCACGGCGGGCGGGAACGCAATTGTGGGAGCGAGAATCTGTGCCATGTAGTCGTCTCCGGGTTGAGGCAGAAAAGCCCGCGGCGGGCGCGGGCGCGGGCTTAGCTAAACAGGCCCCCGAAGAACCCGGCGGACTGCTGCTCCGCCGGCGTTTTGGTTTTCAGCACCTTGTTCACGAGCTTCTCGAGCTTGACGCGCATGTCGTCGGGCGTGAACGGCTTGCAGATGAAGGAGTCGGCGCCGGCCTGGTTGAGGGCCTCTTCGATCTTCGCCATCGTCTGTTCGCTGGTCACCATGACCATCGGGATGTGGAACGCGGTCCCGCCGGCCCGGGCCTTCTTGACGAACTCGACCCCGTTCATGTTGGGCATGTTCCAGTCCACGAAGCACATGTCGAACTTCGTGGGGTCGAACTTGGTCAGGGCGTCGGCCCCGTCCACCGCTTCGGTGAACTCGAACGTGGCCAAGCGGGACTGCTTGAGCGCGTTCATCACCATGTTCCGCATGATGCGGGAGTCGTCAACCACCAGGGCGCGTAACGTCGACATGAGTTTCTCCTCGTTGCGTGGGCTCGGGTCCAAGAGCTACAGGGGTCGCGCGAAGGGCCGTGCGAGTGGGCACTTCAAACCCTCCGTCTATCATCGAACGGGTTCCTCGGTTTTTGCCTCGGTTCCCAAGTTTTTCGGAACCCGTTTTCGGGTCCCCGGGCGGGCCGCCCGGGGGCGCGCCGGACCGCTTTTTGTGGGGCCGCGTCAGCTAATCATGGCCGCGCTGCGGAGCAGTTGGTCCGGGATCCGGTGGAGCGGGAGCACCTCGTCGGCCCCGCCCATCGCGATGGCCTCTTTGGGCATCCCGAACACGACACAGGTGGCCTCGTCCTGGGCGTAGGTGCGCGCCCCGGCGCGGCGCATGGCGACCAGCCCGCGGGCGCCGTCGTCGCCCATCCCCGTCAGGATGGCCCCGGTCACGTTGGGGCCGAGTTCGCGGGCGCACGAGTGGAACATCACGTCCACCGACGGGCGGTGCCGGTTCACCGGATCCCCCGGGCGCACCCGGACCGTCGTCATGGCCCCGCTCCGGGCCACCTCCAGGTGGAGGCCCCCCGGCGCGATCAGGGCGTGCCCGGGAACGACCCGGTCCCCGTCCCGGGCCTCGGACACGCGGACCGCGCAGCTCTTGTCGAGCCGCGCCGCGAAGGACTTGGTGAACCCCTCGGGCATGTGGATCACGGCCACGATGCCGGGCGCGTCCGCGGGCAGCGCGCCGAGCACGTTCGCGATCGCCTCGCACCCGCCGGTCGAGGCCCCGATCGCGATCACCTTGTGCGTGGTCCGGAGCCCGCCCCCGCCGGCCGCGGGGCGCACCGCCGGGTTCGCGGCCGGGCGCGGGGCGCCGGGGCGCACCCGCGCCCGGCTCGCGGCCTTCACCTTCGCGACCAGCTCGCTCGCCAGCGCGACGGTCTTGGTCGCGACGTCGAGCTTCGGTTTGGTGACGAAGTCCACCGCGCCCAGCTCGAGGGCCCGGAACGTGGTGTCGCAGTTGCGCTCGGTGAGCGACGACACCATGACCACCGGGATCGGCCGGTGCCCCATGATGCGCTCCAGGAACGTGAGGCCGTCCATGCGCGGCATTTCCACGTCGAGGGTCAGCACGTCGGGGGAGACCTGTTTGATCTTGTCCCACGCGGCATACGGGTCCCCGGCCGAGCCCACGACCTCGAGGTCGGGGTCGGTGCGCAGGATGTCGGTGAGCAGTTGCCGCATGAGGGCCGAGTCGTCGACCACGAGCACTTTTGTCCTTGCCACAGCGCCACCTTGCTTTTAAAAGAGGGTGATCCCGTCGTCCGCCGGTGGGGCCTCGGCCCGCTGGTCGAGCTCGCGCCCGAACTTCGTCTCGCTCTCCACCACCTGGGTCTGCTCGCGCCCGGCGAGGTGCTTCGCCAGCGCCTGCCCGGTGTGCGGGCGGAACCGGACCAGGCGCCCGCGGTTGCCGCCGAGCGACTGCCCGACCACCGGGATGCCCTCGGCCTCCAGGTACTTGAGCACGAACTCGGCGTTCCGCGCGCCCACGTTCAGGTGCTCGGAGGCCACGTCGAGCACCTTCCCGCCCCCGAACACCTTCGCGCGGAGCCGGTTCCGGTCCCCGCCCTTCTTCATGATCGCGGTGACCAGCAGCTCCATCGCGTGCGCGCCGTACCGGGCGCTCGTGCCCTCGTCCGACGAGCCCGGGAGCGAGAAGTGGTTCATCCCGCCGACGCCCGTTTCGGGGTCGTAGAGGCACGCGGCCACGCACGAGCCGAGCAGCGTCTTGATGACGGCCGGGCCGCGCGTCGCCTGGACGTCGCCCAGGATGATGTTGTGCTCTTCTTCCTTACCCGCCGGGGCCGCGGCGGCCGGGACCGCGGGGACCGGGGCCGGGGCCGCGGGGCGCGCGGCGGTCCGGGGCAGCGCGCCCCGCGGCGGGGGCGTGTCGGTCGAGCCGCGGATCTTGTACACGGTGGACCCGAGCGGCGCGAACGTGTCGGCCAGCCAGTGGATGTTCTCGGAGTGGCCCAGGAACAGGAACCCGTTGGGGTCGAGTTGGGCGGCGAACCGCGTCAGGAGCTTGTGCTGGGTGTCGCGGTCGAAGTAGATCACCACGTTGCGGCAGAAGATCACGTCGAACTGGGCGCGGATCGGCCACGGCTCCTTGATCAAGTTGATCTGGCGGAACGTGAGCAGCTCGCGCAGCTCGGGGCGGGCCGAGATCTTGCCGGCCTTCGCGCCGGTGCCGCGGAGGAAGTACTTCCGCAGGAACTCGGGCGGGATGTCCCCGGCCCGGTCCGCGTCGTACACGCCGCGCTCCGCGTGCGCGAGGACGGTGGTGTCGATGTCCGACGCGAGGATGCGCACGTCCCAGCCCTCGGAGGCCGGGCAGTGCTCGCGCAGGGTCATGGCCAGCGTGTACGGCTCCTCGCCGGTCGAGCTCGCCGCGCACCAGAGCCGCAGGCGCTTGCGCCCGGTCGCGCGGATCTGCGGGATCACCGTGTCGCGGAGGAAGTCGAAGTGGTGCGGCTCGCGGAAGAAGTCGGTCTTGTTGGTCGTCAGGCAGTTGATGAACTCCTGGCGCTCGGTGGGCGGGTCGCCCGCCTGGACGCGCCGCAGGTACTCGCCGTAGGAGCTCAGCCCGAGGTGCCGCAGGCGCTTCGCGAGCCGGGAGCACACCATGTCCCGCTTCCCGTCGCTCAGGGAGATCCCCGCTTCATCGTAGAGGTACTTGCGGAGCGCCGCGAACTCGTCGTCGCGGATCGCGGGGCCGTTCGCGGGGCCGTCGGAGTCGTGTCGTTGAGCCACGGGCGTACTCACAATCGAAAGGGAAGATGAACCGTCGTTCGCGCCACAAGAGCCGACCGCGGGTTCCCCGATCGGGGCGCGCGGCCGGGAGAACTGCGATCAAAAATCCGTAAACCCGTCGTCGCTAGAATCGACCGCCGCGCGCGCGCTCACCGGACGAGATTTGGGAGCCGAACCGCGGCTCCGGGTCGATTTCGGTACAGCGTGTTCGTCGCTGAGCTTGAACCGGGCCACCAGGTCGCGGAGCTGACCCGCCTGATCGGTGAGGGTCTGAGCGGTCGCCGACAGTTCCTCGGTCTGGGCCGCGTTGCGCTGCGTCACCGTGTCCATCTGCGACACCGCTTTGTTCACCTGGTCGATGCCCGTCGACTGCTCCTTGCTCGCCGACGCGATCTCCGTGATGATGTCCGTCACGCGCTTCACGCTCGTCACGATCTCGCCCAGCGTCGAACCCGAGCGGTTCACCAGCTCCGTACCCGCGTCCACCTTCTTCACCGAGTCCTCGATCAGACCCTTGATCTCCTTCGCCGCCGTCGCGCTACGCTGGGCCAGGTTACGAACCTCCGAAGCCACCACCGCGAAACCACGACCCTGTTCGCCCGCACGAGCCGCCTCCACCGCCGCGTTCAGGGCCAGCAGGTTCGTCTGGAACGCGATCTCATCAATCGTCGTAATAATGTCCGCGATCTTCTTCGAGGCGCCGTTGATCTCACTCATGGCTTCGACCGCGTTGCCCACCACCGACCCGCCCTTCTCCGCCACTTCCTTCGAGCTGCTCGCCAACTGACGCGCCTGCTGCGCGCTGTCCGAGTTCTGCTTCACCGTCGCCGTGATCTCTTCCAAACTGCTCGCCGTCTCCTCCAAACTGCTCGCCTGGTCCTGGGCGCCCATCGAGATCTCCTCGGTCGCGCTCGACAACTGACCCGACGCATCCGCCAACTGCACCGACACCTCGCGCACGCCCTCGAGTGCGGTCCGCACCGAGAGGATCGCCTTGTTCAGTGAGCGGGCCATCTGGCCCACCGCGTCGGTGCCCAGGTCGGGTACTTGCTGGGTGAAGTCACCGGCGGCCAGCGCGTTGACGCCGACGAGCATCTGGTCCACCTTGCGGCGCAGTTCCTCCGCGGCCTGCTCGCGCCGGGCCGCTTCCTCGTGCTCTTTTTCGGTTTCGCGCCGGAGCTGCTCGGCTTTTTCGTGCTCGCGCGCCGCGGTCTCGCGGAACTCCTTCTCGGCCTGCTCGCGCTTGTGGACCTCGGCCGCACGCAGGGAGCCGATCGCGGTGTTCAGGGCCACCGCCATGCGCCCCACCTCGTCCCGCGTCGTCACCTCGGCCGTCGGGGTGAGGTCCCCGTGGGCCACCGTTTCCAGCACCCGAACCGTGTCGCCGAGCGGGCGCGTGACCGACGCGGACAGCAGGAACCCGAGCCCGATGGCCGCGACCGTCACCACGCCCAGCACGGTCCACATTTCCGCCCGCAGCGCGACGTAGCGCTCGCGGGACGTCGTCCGCTCGCGCTCGGCCATCTTTTGTTGAACGTTCATCATCTGGGTCAGCGTGCTGTTCAGCTTCCCGGCGGAACTGGCCCACTCGCGCAAGCACGCTTCCTCGGCCGCTTTCGCGTCGCCCGCCTTCGCGTGGCGCACGATCGTATCGCTGTCGACCTTCCACGCCGCGAGCGCGGCAACGAGCTCCTGGTAGAGTTTCGCCTCTTCGTCTTCCATCGGTAGCGCCATGTACGCGGCCATGCCCTTGTCGATGTCGTGCCACCCCTCGTCGATCCGGCCGTACAGGTCCTGGCACCGCTTCGCGTCTTTGCGCAAAAGGGCCAGGACCAGCGTGCGCTCGGACCGCTGCGCCGCGACCGCTGCGGTCCGGATCGTGTCCAGGTTGATGACGGACGGGAGCAGGTTCCCGGAGGTGTTGTCGAGGGCCGCGTTCGTCTCGGCGTTGGCCGCCAGCCCGCGCAGCCCGACCATAAAACAGGCGATGGTAACGATCAGGAACCCCGCGATCAGTCGGGGGCCGATGTTCACTCGGGAAACGAACCGCAACATCAGATCCTCGCTCGGCCGGGCTCAATCGAGCTGGGAATTCCAGCCAATCAAGATATTTATCGCACGAGTTTCGCAATAATTGCTCAACGGTCACCGAAACTTTGGAGAACGTGCCGTTTCTGGGTAACCCTGCACCCCTGCGCAAAAAAGTCTAGAGCGGGAGACGCGGCGTGCCGATTTTAATCCTCGTTCCGGTTTTTATCTTCGCGCGGAAGAATCCGAATTATGCTCGGTTCTCAGTTTTCGTTTAAAGCTGCGGACGATCGAGGTTCGGGCTCCTAAAAGTCGGTCCACGAATTCGATCCGGGGAACGATCGGAAGAAAACGACCATGTACATGTGATTTGAGATGTTCAGCACTCGCAAAGGTGTTTCCAATATGCCCACGCTTCCATTTTTTGACGCGCTCGCCCCCCGCTCTCCATCGCGACGGATCGGGGCAATTATTCTCGGGTGTGCCCTTTTAACATTCGCGCGCGCCAATGCGGAGCAACCCATCGGGGGGCCGTTGCCCCCGGAGCAGCAACGCATCGGACCGCCGTTACCCGGGGAACTGCCAGCCGATCCGAGTGCCGGGGGGCTGGACCCGATGGGCGCGCCGCCCGCCGGTGCCGCCCCCGGCACGCCAAAAGCAGACGCCCCCGGGGGCTCGGCGAACCCGGCGAGCAAAGCGTCAGAAGAGAAGAAAGTGGACTGGAAAAAGGTTCCGGTCGTCGCCAAGCGCCCGCCGACCGGGTGGTGGTCGGTGCCGCAGTCCGGCCCGGGGTACTATTCGCTGTGCGACGCCGTGCAGGGGAACTACCGGGACGCGCCGCCGAAGTTCCCGCGCGGTCAGTTCAGCCTGAACTCGACCCCGTACTTCGACTACGACTATCGGTACCTGGAGGACCCCAAGAACACCCAGCACGAATGGTCCGACTGCTACAAGCGCCTACACTTCGGCCCGGAGGGCAACTGGCTGTTCTCCACCGGCGGTGAGGTGCGCGACCGGTACATGAACGAGCTCAGCAGCCGGGGCAGCGGGACGAACAATTTCTACAACAACTTCCGGGTCCGGGCCTACGGCGACCTGTGGTACAAGGACCAGTTCCGGGTGTTCGTGGATTTCATGGACACCGAGATCTTCGGTAACAGCCTGCCCCCGAACCCGAACGACGCCAGCGGGCCGGAACTCCAGAACGCGTTCGTCGAGGCGAAAGTCGGTGACCCGTTCGGGGGTCCTCTGTCGGTTCGGGTCGGCCGCCAGGAACTGCTCTACGGCTCGCAGCGGCTCATCTCCCCGCCCGACTGGGCGAACACGCGGCGCACGTTCCAGGGGGCGAAGGCGTTCTGGTCGACCGAGCAGTGGAGCGTCGATGCGTTCTGGGTCCAGCCGGTGGTTCAAAATCTGGACAAGTTCGACTCGGTGGACAACAACCGGAACCTCTTCGGGCTGTGGACCACGTACCGCCCGAAAGCCGGGACGTTCTTCGACCTGTACTACCTCGGACTGGCGCAGGGGAACACCACGACCAATAACGGGGATATCCACACGTTCGGGAGCCGGTACACCGGGGACGTGGACAAGCACTTCCTCTACGACTTTGAAGGGGCGGTGCAGTTCGGCGAGCGCGGGACGCGGCACAACTTGGCGAAAATGATGGTGGCCGGCCTGGGCTGGCGGTTCACCGAGGTGCCGTGGACCCCGCACGTGTGGGTGTACTACGATTACGCCTCCGGTGACAAGGATCCGACCGGGCGGGCGGGGAGCAACCGCACCTTCAATCAGTTGTTCCCCCAGGGGCACAACTACTTTGGTTATCTTGACTTGGTGGCTCGGCAGAACATTCACGACCTGAACCTCCAGGTCAGCGTCACCCCGCAACCGTGGATGAACCTGTCGATGCAGTACCACTCCTTCAACCTGGATTCGACCCGCGACGCCCTCTACAACGCGCGCGGGCAAGCGATCCGACAGGACCGGACCGGGCGGTCGGGGAACGCCGTGGGCGAGGAACTCGACCTACTCGCTCTCTTCCATTTGACGGCGCACCAGGACTTCATGATCGGGTACTCGAAGTTCTTCGGCGGCACGTTCTGGAAGCGGACCGGGAACCCGAACAACGTCGAGCTCTTTTACGCTCAGTACAGCCTGAAGTGGTAAGCGCGGCGCAACACAGGATGTAAACACGGCGAGCGGCGGGGGTTTCTTACCCCGCCGCTCGAATCGTTGATACGCTCGCAATTGCCGATTAGAACTCGGTGAACCCGTCGTTGCCACCGAGCCGGTCGAGCTCGTGCTTGTGCCCGTTGCCGTTGGTGTGGCCGTTCTTCATCGCGCGCGTGACCGCGGGTCGGGGCTTGGCAGGCGCCCCCTTGCTCCGGGCCGACTTGGGCGCGAGCTTGTGGGGCGCGGGAGTTCCCTCACCTTGTGTGAGTTTGAATCGGGCCACCAGGTCGCGCAACTGATCCGCTTGGCTCGTCAGCGTCTGGGCCGTCGCCGACATCTCCTCGGTCTGGGCCGCGTTGCGCTGCGTCACCGTGTCCATCTGCGACACCGCCTTGTTCACCTGATCGATACCCGTCGACTGCTCCTTGCTCGCCGCCGCGATCTCCGTGATGATGTCCGTCACGCGCTTCACGCTCGTCACGATCTCACCCAGCGTCGAACCCGAGCGGTTCACCAGCTCCGTGCCCGCGTCCACCTTCTTCACCGAGTCCTCGATTAACCCCTTGATCTCCTTCGCCGCCGTCGCGCTACGCTGTGCCAAATTGCGGACCTCCGAAGCCACCACCGCGAAACCCCGACCCTGCTCGCCCGCACGAGCCGCCTCCACCGCCGCGTTCAGCGCCAGCAGGTTCGTCTGGAACGCGATCTCATCAATCGTCGTAATAATGTCCGCGATCTTCTTCGACGACTGATTGATCTCGCTCATCGCGCCCACCGCGCTGCCCACCACCTGACCGCCCTTCTCCGCCACTTCCTTCGAGCTGCTCGCCAACTGGCGCGCCTGCTGCGCGCTGTCCGAGTTCTGCTTCACCGTACTCGTGATCTGCTGCAAGGTACTGGCCGTCTCTTCGAGGCTCGAGGCCTGCTCCTGAGCGCCCGTCGAGATCTCGTCGCTCGCCGCCGACAGTTGGTTCGACGCATCCGCCAACTGCTCCGACACCTCCCGCACGCCCTCGAGCGCGGTCCGAACCGAGACGATCGCCTTGTTCAGCGAACCCGCCATCTGACCGACCACGTCCGTCCCGAGGTCCGGTACTTGTTGCGTGAAATCCCCGGCCGCCATCGCGCCCACCGAGGTGGTGATGGTGGTGATCTTCTGGTGCAGTTCGGCCGCTTGCGCCGCGTCGTGCTCGGCACTATCGTTGAGTTTCTTCTCGAGAGCCAGGCGCTCGGTGATGACGGCCCAGGTGACCATCGCCCCGATGTAGGTCCGGTTCTGGTCGAACACCGGGCTAAGGTTCAGTTCCAGGGTTTCCGCTCCGAGGAGGATGTTCGCCTTGTGGGGCAGGTTCTTCGGGTCACCTACCAAGCGCCGCGGGTGCTCCGGGCGCTTGTGAAAGATGTCGATGGACTGGCCGATGAGCTGGTCCGCCTTGATGGGCAACAGGTGCTCCACGGTCTTGAGGGTTTTCAGTGTCGATCCGTTGGCGTACCGGATCTTGAACTCCCGGTCCGCGAACATCACGTTGATCGGGGCCGAGTCGAGCATGGCTTGTACCCGGGCCATGTCCGTGACGTTGGTCTGCATGTTGCCGATCGCCGTGTTCAGCGCCGCCGCGAGCCGCCCGACTTCGTCGCCGCTCGTGATTTCGACGCGCTTCGACAGGTCCCCGGCGCGGACCGCGTCCAGGACGAGTGCGGTGCGTGCCAACCCCTGGCGGACGCCCCACAGACAGAACACAATCACCCCCAAAATTACCAGACTGCCACCGATAACGACGCCGCTAATCTGCTTGGAGAGCTGGGCCGAATGAGCCAGTTGCTTCCCGATCGGAACGTCCGTTTCCAGGACGCCCCGCACCTCACCGAGTTGCCAGTCCTTTTTGGGGCTCTCCGGGTGCTGATTGTGGCAGGTCACACACGCCTGGCTGGTCATGCGATCGGGGATCGCGACCCGGACCGTTTCTTCGCCGTTCACCTGCTCGACCCGGGTGAACGTCTCGGCTTGCGGGTTCGCGTTGAAGTGCGCCAGGGCGTCCTTACCGAACGGATCGAGGACGCGACCGTTCCGGTTGGGGAACGGGTGCGCGCTGTACAGGCGCAGCTTTAAACCGCTCTCTCGCTGGGAAAGTTCCGCTCCCATATCGTGGATGAAAGTGGCGGGAAGCGGAATCGTATCGGCCTTATCCTTGTGGTCGTAGGACACGCGGAGCTTGGACCCGGCGCTGACCTTCTGGACCACGTTATTCGTGTAGTAAGACCGGAGCGCTTTGAACTGCTCGATGTTGTTCCGCGCGTTCGCGATACTGTTCGTGATAGTTTCGTCCCGGGTGCCCTGCCACGTCTGGTAGACGACCACGGCCGTAGTCGCACACACGACGAGCACCACGGGGGCGAGCACTTTCGTCGCTCTTCCCAGGTTGCGGACCCGTGGCAAAGCACTTTGATTAGGCATTCTATCTCGCATCGCTTGCTATGTTTGTGCAGCGAACCGCGTTATGCGCCCTGTCGCACCGGCGGCTCGCGTTGGTAGCATTTAGAACTCGGTGAACCCGCCGGCCCCATCCCCACCACCGAGCCGGTCGAGCTCGTGGGTGTGCCCGTTCTTTAGTGCGCGGGCGACCGCGGGCCGGGGCTTGGGCGCCGGGGACTTGGGCGCCGGGGCGCGGTCCCGGGCCGACTTCGGAACGGCGTGCCCTTCGCCCTGTGTGAGCTTGAACCGGGCCACGAGGTCGCGCAACTGGGCCGCCTGGTCCGTCAGCGTCTGGGCCGTCGCCGACATTTCTTCGGTCTGGGACGCATTGCGCTGCGTCACCGTGTCCATCTGCGACACCGCCTTGTTCACCTGATCGATGCCCGTCGACTGCTCCTTGCTCGCCGCCGCGATCTCCGTGATGATGTCCGTCACCCGCTTCACGCTCGTCACGATCTCACCCAGCGTCGAACCCGAGCGGTTCACCAGCTCCGTGCCCGCGTCCACCTTCTTCACCGAGTCTTGGATGAGGGACTTGATCTCCTTCGCGGCGCTTGCACTCCGCTGGGCCAAATTGCGGACCTCCGAAGCCACCACCGCGAAACCCCGACCCTGCTCGCCCGCACGAGCCGCCTCCACCGCCGCGTTCAGCGCCAGCAGGTTCGTCTGGAACGCGATCTCATCAATCGTCGTAATAATGTCCGCGATCTTCTTCGACGACTGGTTGATCTCGCCCATTGCGTCGACCGCGTTGCCGACTACCTCACCGCCCTTCTCCGCCACTTCCTTCGAGCTGCTCGCCAACTGGCGCGCCTGCTGCGCGCTGTCCGAGTTCTGCTTCACCGTCGCCGTGATCTCTTCCAAGGTACTGGCCGTCTCTTCGAGGCTCGAGGCCTGCTCCTGAGCGCCCGTCGAGATCTCGTCGCTCGCCGCCGACAGTTGACCCGAGGCGTCCGCCAGTTGCTCCGACACCTCCCGCACGCCCTCGAGCGCGGTCCGAACCGAGACGATCGCCTTGTTCAGCGAACCCGCCATCTGACCGACATTGTCGGTGCCCAGGTCGGGTACTTGTTGCGTGAAGTCCCCCGCCGCCAGTGCGCCCACCGAGGCGGTGATGGCCGCGATCTTGTGCTGCAGTTCGGCCGCCTGAGCCGCGTCGCGTTCGGCGCCGTCCTTGACCTTCTTCTCGAGGGCGAGGCGCTCGGTGACGATCGACCAGGTGACCATCGCCCCGATGTAGGTCCGGTTCTGATCGAGCACCGGGTTGATGTTCAGTTCCAGCGTTTCCGGCCCGAGGGGGATGTTGGCCGAGTGGGGCAGGTTCTTCGGGTCGCCCAGGAGGCGCCGTTGGTGCTCCGGGCGCTTGTGGAAGATGTCGATGGACTGGCCGATGAGCTGGTCCGCCTTAATGGGGATCAGGTGCTCCACGGCTTTAAGTGTCTTGAGCGTCGCGTTGTTGGCGTAGCGGATCTTGAACTCCCGGTCCGCGAACATCACGTTGATCGGGGCCGAGTCGAGCATCGATTGGGTTCGGGCCATGGCCGTGACGTTGGTCTGCATGTTGCCGATTGCCGTGTTCAGCGCCGCCGCGAGGCGCCCGATTTCGTCCCGGGTATCGATCTCCGCCCGCTGAGCCAGGTCGCCTTTCGCCACCCCTTCCAGAACGGCCACGCAGCGGGTCAATGGGCTGGTAATGAGTTGGGCGATCACGTACCCCAAAACCAGCCCGCCCGCGATGCCCCCGATGACCATGCCGATCGTCGTGCTCCGCGCCGCGCGGTACGTTTCCGTCGCGCTCTCGAACGATTGCTGACTGACCTTGAATTTTGCGTCCCTCAGAGCCGCCATGCCCGCGACGAGTTGACCGGCCCCCGCGACCGAACTTTGGAGCACCTCGAGGGCCTCTTTGTCGCGCCCGGCCTCGGCCAGGGTGTTGGCCCGGCCCAGGCGCTCGATCCACGGCGCGAGAAGGGGCTTGACCTCCGCCAGCTTCTGCTTCGCCTCGGGGGTGACGAGCGTTTTTTCCACGTTGTCCATGTTGGCCTGGACGTCTTTGAGGTACTGGCGCGTTTGGTCCGCGTTCTTCCTGCGCTCGTCCGGGGTCGGTGACAGGATCGTCATCCGCACGCCCCGCCCCGAGAGCGCGACCGAGGTGCAGGTCTCGTCGACCGCGTGCATCCCCTTGAGGTGCTTCTCGTAGAGCGTTTCCGTGTTGTCCTGGAGCGTTCCCATGCTGGAGAGCGCCATGTACCCCATACCGGCCATCAGGGCCGAGAGGACCGAGAAGCCAAACAGCAACTTGGTCATCGTTTGGCGGTTGCGTAACCAGTTCATGGGCGCGTCTCTCAATGCTGGTGAAGCGGGAGAATTCGGTTGGGGTTATGCGGTGAGGGCCGGGCCGGGGGTGTTCCCGACCAGCCGATCGACGTTGAGGAGGGACACGAGGCGCTCGCCGGTGCGGGCGATGCCGGTGAGGAACGAGGTGTCCACGCCCGCGCCGAGGTCGGGTGTCGGGACCATTTCTTTGGCCTCGACGTTGAGCACGTCGGACACCGCGTCCACGACGAGCCCGACGATCTTGGCGCCCACGGTGACCACGATAATGACGGTGAACGGCGTGTACTCGGCCTCGCGGAGCCCGAACCGGGTGCGCAGGTCGATGATCGGGACCACGGTCCCGCGCAGGTTCATGACGCCCTTGATCTCGCGCGGCGTGTTGGGCAACGGGGTGATCTTCGAGTACCCCTTGATCTCCTGGACCCGCAGGATCTCCAGCCCGTACTCTTCGTCCTGCAGCAGGAAGGTCAGGAACTGGCTCCCGTCGGGGGAGCCGGTCAGGTCGCTCTTGTCGGGTGCGTTCATGCTCATGCTCCAAAGAAGTTGTCGGAACCGACGGAGGCGAGGGCCGGTTCCGGCGCGCCCCTGCCGAACTGGGTGTGCAACTGAGCGAGCCCGTGGATGTCGAGGATCATGGCCACGCGCCCGTCGCCGAGGATGGTCGCACCCGCGAGCCCCTCGACGCGCCGGTAGTTCGCGTCGAGGCTCTTGACCACCGCCTGCATCTGGCCGAGCAGCTCGTCCACCAGGACCGCGTGCTTCTTGCCCTGGTCCTCGACCAGCACGACCAGCCCGCGGCACGGGTCGGTGATCTCGCTCGGGCGCCCGAGGATCTCGTGGAGGCGCAGGAGCGGGACCACCTCGCCGCGGACCGTGACCGCCTCGCCGCGCCCGGCGACCCGGTGGACGTCGGTCGGGCGCGGGCGGAACGACTCGACGACCGACAGGAGCGGGAGCACGTACACCTCGCCCCCGAGCCCGACCACCAGCCCGTCCATGATCGCCAGCGTGAGCGGCAGGCGGATGGTGAACGTGGTCCCGTGGCCCAACTGGGTGCGGATCAGGATGTTCCCCTGGAGCGCCTCGACGTTCCGCCGGACCACGTCCATCCCGACGCCGCGCCCGGACACGTCGGTCACGGCCTTCGCGGTCGAGAACCCGGCCTCGAAGATCAGCGCGTAGATCTCGGAGTCCATGAGGCGCTGGCCCTCGGCGATGATGCCCTTTTCCACCGCCTTGCGCAGGATGCGCTCGCGGTCCAGGCCCTTGCCGTCGTCGGTCAGCTCGATGAACACGCTCCCGCCCTGGTGGTACGCGCGGAGGGTGACGCGCCCCGCGGTCGGCTTGCCGGCCGCGGCCCGCTCGGTCGTGTCCTCGAGCCCGTGGTCGATCGCGTTGCGGACCATGTGCATGAGCGGGTCGCCGAGCTGGTCCACCACCGTCTTGTCGAGTTCGGTCTCCTCGCCGTGCAGCTCGAGCTCGACCGGCTTGTCCATCTTCCGCGACAGGTCGCGGACCAGCCGGGCCATCTTCTGGAACGTGCCCTGCATCGGGACCATCCGCAGCGACAGGCTCAGCTCCTGGAGGTCGCGGGAGATCTTCGACAGTTCGGGGAGCGCGAGCGAGAGCACGCCCTCCCCGGCGTTGAGCTCGTCGAACTCCTGCTGGGCCATCGACTGGGCGATGACCAGTTCGCCGATGGTGTTGATGAGCTTGTCGAGCCGGTCCTTGTCCACGCGCACCGTTTCCTTGTCCGGGGCGCGGCGGGCGGCGGGCTCGGGGTGGGCGTCGGCTTTTGGCGCGGGCGCCGGGGCCGGGGCGCGTTCGGCGGGTTCGGGGTGGGCGTCGGTGGCCTTCGGCGCGGGGGCCGGGGCCGTCGGGGCCGCTGCGGCCGGGGCCGGGGGCGCCGGGGCTACGGAGCGCGGGGCGTGTGCCGACGCGGCCGGCTGTCCGCCCACCGAGGCCCGCAACTCGGAGAGGAGCTTCGGCAGGGCCGGGTCCTCTGTGAGTTTGCCCCGCTCGATCGCCCACTGGCGAATGAACTGCACCTGGCGCTTGAGCCCGTCGGTACTGGCGAACACCAGGTCCATCGGCTTGCCCTGCAGCACCACTTTGCCCTCGCGGGCCAGGTTCAGCAGGTTCTCGGCTTCGTGGGCCAGCATTTGAACGGCGCTCAGGCCGAGCATGCTGGACACGCCCTTGATCGTGTGGAACCCGCGGTACACGGCGTTGAGCGCGGACGCGTTGGTCGGGTCGCCGTCGATCGTCAGCAGGTGCCGGTCGGCGGTCTCCAGGTGCTCGCTGGCCTCGGCGCAGAAGTCGCCGATCATCGCGCCGTTCTCGTCGAGGAGCGATTCCCCGGGCGTGCGCGGCATCTCCACCGGGGGCAGCTCGCTGAAGCTCGCCGCGGGGGTCGGGGTGGTCGCGGCCTGCGTGTGGTACGCCGCGAGCTCGCGCGCCAGTGCGTCCCCGCTCAGTGCGCCGCTCGCGGTCAGGCACTCGCTCAGGGGCGGGGCGGTTTGCTCCTGCCGCAGGAGGATGCGCCCGAGGTCGTCGGCGGTCAGGTACTCGAGCCGGACCGCGGCCTCGCCGAACCCCTCGTCCGGCCCCATCCACTCCACCATGTTCTTCAACTGTTCGACCGTCATGTGCCCGGTTTGCACCGCGACGGCGGCGGTCGTCGGGCGCCCGTCGCGCTGGCGGACGAGCGCGTCGAGGCCCTGGTCCGCCGTGATCGCGCCGCGCTTCGCGAGGAACGAGGCGAACCGCACGGGGTCGGGCACCGGGAGCCGGCGCTCGAACGACCCGAACAGTGAGGCCCCGGGGTTCTCGATCCGGGGCGGCATCGGGGCCGAGTGTTGAGACGGTGGCGGGGGCGTCGGTGCCGGGCGCTCGGGTGCGGGGGGCGGTGGGGCCGCCGGTGCCGGAGGGGGCGCCGCGGCCGATGCCGGCACGGGGGCCGGGGCCGCGGGCGCAACGGTCGCCGAAATCATGTCCGGGGAAAACGCAAACACGTCGGCGAGCGCGCTGAGCGGTTGTGCGGTTTCGAGGTGGACCTTCCAGGAGAGGTAGCACCGCTCCGGGTCCAGGTCGGCGAGCGCCGGGAGCTCGGAGAGGTTGAGCTCGACGCGCCCGAGGGTGCCGAGTTGGGCCAGCTCGCGGAGCAGCGGGAGCGGGTCGAGGCCCGAGCGGAGCGCTTCGGGGTGGGGCGTAACGGTGACGGTGTATGCAGCCACGCGGGGTTCCGCCGGTTCCGGTTTGAGGAGGTCCAGTTCTTTCGGGGATTCCCACCACGATTTCGACGCGCGCGCCCCCGCCCCGGCACTTGTGGCCTCGGGCGCGGTCTCGGTCTCGGCTGCGGCCTCGGCCGCGAGCCGGGCGACCAGTTCTTCGGTGCCCTCGGGCGGCGGCTCGTCGTGGCGGGCCGCGCTCACCAGTCGGGCGAGCACGTCCGTCGCCTCGAGCAAGAGGTCCAGGCCCCGGCGCGGGATCTGCCCGCCGGCGCGGAACCGCTCGAGGAACCCCTCGACGGAGTGCGTGAATTTCGCGATGTGCGGGAACCCGACCGCGTCCGCGCCGCCCTTGACGGAGTGGGCCGCCCGGAACGCCTCGTCCACCGCGGTGGAATCGGCGCCCTTCTCCAGCCGGAGGAGGGCGCCCTCGAGGGCCGCGAGGTGGTCGATCGCCTCGTCGAAGAACGTTTTTCGGTATGCTGTAGGGTCGATCCGCATTTCCGCTCCGCTTCTGGTCCGGGGCGCGCTGTGGGTACGGGCGCCGGGAGAAGGTGAATGGTCAGGGCACGAGTCGTTTCACGACCTGGACGAGTCGCGTCGGGTCGAAGGGTTTGGTCACCCAGCCGGTCGCGCCCGCGGCGCGCCCCTGGTTCTTGCGCGCCATCTCGGTTTCCGTGGTCAGCACCAGGATCGGTGTGAACCGGAACTCGGGCTTCGCGCGCAGGCGCTCGATCAGGACGATCCCGCCCATGATCGGCATGTTAAAATCAGTAATCACTAATTGGACGGTCCGGTTGGCGACCTTGCGCAGGGCGTCCTCGCCGTTGATCCCTTCGACCACCGCGTACCCGGCGCCGCGGAGCGTGTCGCCCACCATTTGCCGCATCGTGGGCGAGTCGTCCACGATCAGGACGGTCTTCGTCATCGGTTCCCCTTCCCGAGTTCGCAACCCGGTCCGACACTGGACTTGGACAAGTGCGGTCTGTTTAAAAACAAAACTACGCCGGAGCGCCGCCCAGCCCCACGAGGCGGAAGTCCGCCGCCAGGGGTCCGGTGACGCCAACGATGTCGCACCGCCGGCGCTGCTTCATGAGCTCCCGGCCGAGTGCCAAGAAGATTTGGATGGCGGACACGTCGAAGAACTCCGCCCCTTCGCAGGACACCCGGACGTTAGTTGTGCCGGCCACCAGGTCGCGAGCGACCGTGTGGAACGTGCGGGCACATTCGACGGTGATGCGCCCCTTGAGAACGAGGTTCGACGTACCCGTCTCCGGGTCAACAGTCACGTGAATCGGTTCGTCACTGACCATTCGCCGCGCCCCTATCTCAGTGTTTCTTGCCGCGTCTCAAACGACCTCTTCTCTTATCGAGGCAACCCACAAATATTTGCCTGATAATGACCAGATACCCTGCGCCGCGGATCGCGCAGTCAATCGGTGCCCGGTGCGGAGAGGCGGTTAGTGTTAAAGTGGGTTAACGAGCTAATCTGTAAACACACCTGTTATGGCGAGCCCACAGTGCGCTCCTAACTTCAGAACGCGGGCCGGGTGAAGTCAAATTTTGCGCGGGCCGCTTAACGCGGTTTTGCCAACAAAATTGGCTCTTCGCGTTTGTAGACGTGTTCGAGCCGGATCAGGAGATGCGCCGCGCGCGGAGCGCGCTGACGAATTTGTAATGGCGGCGGTTCGCCCGCAGATTCGATGTGTGTGCTACATTAAAATACAGTTCTTGAAACACACTCGGCACCCGATTGGGGCGGTGCGCTTCGCCGAGTATCTCGGGAGCTTTTTCGTCGGGCGAGAGACGAAAAATTCGGTCCCGCATCACACGAGTGCGCTCATATTGCTTCGGGACCGCGCTCGCCGGTTCGGATGCGAATGCAATCTTCCAGTGGTAGAATAAAAATCTTGCCGTCGCCGATGCGCCCCTCCGGTCCGGTGCGAGCCGCGTCCATGATCGCGTTCACGGTCGGTTCCACGAAGTCCTCGTTCACCGCGATCTGTAACTGGACCTTCCGCAGCATGTTCACCGTCAGTTCGTGACCGCGGTACACCTCCGTGTGGCCCTTCTGTCGGCCGAACCCGAGTACGTCCACGATCGTGAGCCGGAACACCTCCACCTTATTCAGCGCTTCCTTGACGGCGTCGAGCTTCGAGGGCTGAATGATCGCGAGAATCAGCTTCATTATGTCGGTTCCTCGCGCCGGGGCAGGTTGCGCGGTTCGATGATCCCGCGGTCGGTGTCCAGGACCGCGAACGCCCCCCTGAACAGCGGGGCCACTAACACAAGATACCGTTTGTCCGGCTCGAAGTGCAGCGGGACAGCGCCGTCCCACGCGACGCGGCCTGTATCCGAGAGCGCGAGCCACCGGTGAAAGTGCCCCAGGATCGCGGCGCGATGCGGGACCGCCGCGAAACTCTTGGCCGTGCGTTCCTCGTCTTCCGGGCGCCCCTCGAACGTCCACAAGTCATCCGTTCGTTCGGGGTCGAGAAACGGCTCGATGTGACTGAAGTGACAGCCACCGAGTTCGAGACGCGGTTGGAGCGTCGCGAAGTAATCGAGGGTCTTGCGCAGGAACCGGAACTGGGTTTCTTCCGGTACGTTGCGGCACAAACCGAAATCGTGGTTGCCCCACACACCGACCGCGCCGGCCCCGCGCAACAAATCCGCGACCCCATCGGCCTTGTTCCACTTCCCGAACAGGTCCGTGTTGTCGCCGAGCGTGACGATCGCGTCAACGGCTTCGGCGCGCAGTATCGCAAGCACTTCCGCGAGGATCTTCACCTGATCGTGAATATCGGTGACGATGCCGATTCGCACGGCGTTCACTCCCGGCACGGCACGACAATTTCGCCGTGCGAAGCGTACTCCGGGCCGACCGCGTAGTTGTCGAACGCGAGCGAGTACGCACCCTCGAACCACTCGCGGATGTGCGGGATTGCGGCCTCGTCGAACGCCGGCCGGACCGCGAGCGACGGGCCAAAAGGGACGACGCGGATTTCGCCCTGTTCGACCACCAGTTCCCCCGCCTTGAACACGTACCGCGGCAGCTCGAACATTAGCTTGAAGTCGCTGCCCGGGGTGTACACAGTGACGTCCGCATCGGCGCCGGGTCCGAGGTGCCCTTTATGCGGTAGGCCCAGCATCCGCGCGGGGCCGGCGCGTGTCACGATCGCGATCTCCGAGAGCGTGTACTCGCGCTCGAGGTCCGGGAGCGTGCAGACCGTGCGCAGGCGCTCGGGCAGGCGCTTCAGCACCTCGCGCCGGTAGTCGCGGCTCAAGAGCAGCGCACAAATTTCCGGGTACGCGAGGAACGACCCGCCGTTCGGGTGGTCGGTGCTCATCGCCACCCGCCACGGGTCGTTCACGAGCAGGTACCATTCGAGCCCGATGGCCCACTGGAGCGCGTGAACGAAGCTCTTTTCCTTGTACTCGATGGGCACGATCCCGCACCCGCCCTCGCACTCGGTCTCCCCGTTGAACCACTTCCGGCCCGTCACTTTGTGCAGGAAGTGGCCGAGCGGTCCGTCGCCGGTCATTGAAGTCGTGTCGCCGAACATCACTTGGCCCACATCGACGGTCAGGTTCGGGTGGTCGTTCACCCACTCCGCGAGCGCGGGCACCTTGGAACAGAACGTCCCCTGGTCGTCGGGACCGCCACCGTAGCTGTGGAACTGAATGTGCGTGAAGTGCGCGCGGTGGCCGTCCACGGCCTTCATGGTGTCGAGCGTCGTCTGCCAGTTGCCCGGCATCCCGAGTTGGTTGCAGTGAATGTGTGCCGGGTGCGGCAACTTCAACTCGTCCGCGGTGCGCGCGACCGCAGCGACAATCGCGCGCGGCGACACCCCGAACCCGGGAACGACGTCGTCGAGCCCCGCCATTCCGCTGCGGCCCTGCTTCCACACTTCGACGCCGCCGGGGTTCACCACTTTCAGTGCGTACCCGCGGGTCGCGTTGAGGAGCCACCCGCAGAACGCCCGCACGCGCTCGGATTCGCCGCGCCCGAGCTGGTCCATCAGGTAGTGGTTGTTGCCGACGAGGACGAAGAACCCTTTGTCGATGACCGGGGTGTCGTGGAACTCTTCGTGGGTGTGGCGCGCGCCCAGTGGGGGGATCGCGGCGTCGAACACGGTCGTGTAGCCGAGGCCCGCGTAGAGGTAGCCGGTCGTGAACGTGGTCGGCGTGCTGCCGCGTGTGCCCGATCGCAGGAGATCGGTGCGGAAGAAGGGCGGGTTGTCGCGCCGGTCCTCGGGCCGGAGCTTGCGCGCGACGTTCACCTTCGGACCGGCAATGTGCGCGTGCATGTCCACGCCGCCGGGCATCACGACGAGGCCCGAAAGGTCGAACGTGCGCGCGGGGAGCGCTGCGTCGGCGGGCGGATCGACGATCTTCCCGTCGGCGATCCACAGGTCGCGAACTTCGCCGTAAACGCCGTTCGCGGGATCGTAGACGGTTCCGCCGGCTAGCTTGGTGAGAGGCATGCGGAGATTCTAAGAGGCGCGCGGCCGGCCGGGAACGCGAAGCCGCAACACGCGAGCCGATGAAACAAGGAACGCTCTGTGACCTTCGGGCAAATCCCGAGGGTCACAGAGCGTCACGTTCCACACCGGCCGGCTTACACCGGCCGTTCGCCAAACTTCCGGCTCACACGGGGCGTTCGCATTTTCACTTCACGATGGCGCAGAAGTCGATCTGGTACGGGGCCAGTTCCTTTTGGCGGCTGATGTCGGTGACGAGTTTTTGGGCCTCGGGCGCGGTCCGCACCTCGAAACTCACGATCAGCTTCTTCGTACCGGTCCAGCGGACCTCCACAAAAGTGGCCCGCCCCTGGCACACCTCGCGAATGAGAGTCGCGATCGGGTCCGGGGTGTTGTCGTTCATTTGTGCCCGGGCCACGATGAGCTTGGCGTTCGCCGCACCCGACTTCCACGCCGGCACATCGTTCGCGGGCGGAGCCGGGGCTGCGGCCGGCGCGGGTGGCGTGCTGCTCGCCGGTGCCCACGTTCCGGGCGCGGGTTGTGTGGACGCGGGGGCCGTCTGCCAGTGGTACTCCTCGCGCTTCGGCGCTTCCGGCGGCTTCACGTCCTTGACTTCGACGCGCGCGGGTTCTTCCGGCTTGGGCTCTTCCGTCACAGAGATCGGGAGCGCGCCGGGGGGGGGCTGCGGGGTCGCGACCGGCTTCGTGGGTTCCATCGCCGGGAGAATGGACGGGGCCGAGATCCGCGGACCAACCGGCGGCAGTTCAGCGGCCGGTTCCGGCTTCATTGCGGGCGGGAACGGGATCGGGGCCGGTTCCTTGACCGCGACCGCGGTCGGCTCGGGAACAACGGGCGGCGCGATCGCGACCGGAGGTACGATCGGCGGCGCGGTGATTCGCGGGATGTTCACCGGTACGGACGGCTTCTGAACGGGCGCGGGCGGGCTGGGCGGGCTGCCAACGTCCGGGCCGGGCGAGAACTTCGATTCGCCCGTCGGGTTGAACTTCGGCGGCTCGGGGCGATCCGCGCCCGGCGTGTTCGGTTGCGGCGTCTGCGGTTGCAGCCGCGGCTGGAATTGCGGGGCCGGCGGTAATTGTGGTTGCAGTTGCGGCTGCGACTGCGTTGCGACCGGTACGACGGATTGCGGAGGGGCCGCGGCGCGGCTCGTGCCGTAGCTCGGCGGTTCCGTGCCGGGCGGCGTGCGGAGCGGGTTCATCACGGGCACGGGGAACGCGCCGGGCGTCGCACCGGTAATCGAGTACCAGTTCGCGGACGCCTTCGGGTACTGGCCCGTCGGGGCGAACGGGTTCGCGCCCGGGGTCACAGTCCCCCACCCGTACCAGCGGTACGCGGGCGGCCCGGCGAACACCGGCGATCCACTCGCGCTCGTCCCGCGGAACGGGGTCGAGGCCGTCGGTTCGGGTTGTTGCTGTTGGGGGGCCGAAGAGCCTTTCGGCCTTTCAAAGCCCTTCGACGAAAGTGCCGGATCGTCCTTCGGTTGTGGCGTGAGCTGGCGCACGTCCCCGCGGCCGCGCGTCAAACTCCCGGCCGCGGGAACGACGCCCGGGTCCGTTCCTGGCCCGGAGAGCCACGCGGGGCCGGCCACGCCCGGGCGCCCGGAGCCGGTTCCCGTACCCGACCGCGTTACCGGTGTAGTCGGGAACGACGACGGCGGGAAATCGTCCGCAGCGCCCCGCGCGACCGGAGCCTCACCGGGTTTCAGCGCTTCGGGTGGTCGGAAGGTCGCGCCGCGCTCGCGCGGTGGTTGCGCCACCGCCACCGTGACGGCCAACCCCAGCACCGCGATCACGCCCACAAATGTCCGCATGGCCTCGTCCTTGAGAGCTTCGATAGTGCTGCGGAGAACGTGCCGGGGACCGCGTTAAGAATCCGTTCTTGCGCGAGAACCCGGCACTCGGAACTCATTTCTTTTGCGCCGGCGCCGGCGGGCGCGACGTCCCGACTCCGGCCAGCCCGGACCGGGTACCACCGCGGTTGCCGAACGGCGACGGGAAGTAACCCAGCGTGTTCCCGAACACGACCGCGTGCCCGGCCGGGGGGAGCACGGAGCCGGGGCCGACC
The DNA here is from genome assembly GCF_017939745.1 of Gemmata palustris. Taxonomy (NCBI): domain Bacteria; kingdom Pseudomonadati; phylum Planctomycetota; class Planctomycetia; order Gemmatales; family Gemmataceae; genus Gemmata; species Gemmata palustris. The sequence goes on from NZ_JAGKQQ010000002.1 coordinate 354,588, forward strand.
TCATACGGCTGCAACGGGTCCGCAGCGTTCGCCAGTTGCGGGAAGAACAGCGTCCGGTTCCCGCCCGGCGCCGTAAACGGCGCCCCCGAGCCCTGGTTCATCATCCCGCCCACGGTTCCCGGGCGCACGCCGTAGTAGTAGTTCACGCCCGGGTTGCCGCCCCGCAACAAATTCAAGTACGGGCTGAGCGGCTGGTTCTGCGGGTTGTAGATGTTCGGCATCACACCCCCCGGCGGGTACTGCTGTTGCTGTTGGTACTGTTGCGTCGGGTACTGGGCTGTCGCGGCCCCGGCGGTGCCGAGGACCGCAACCACCATCAACAAGAAGCGCGTCATGTCGTGAATCCTCCGTGTTGAGTGCCCACCTACAGCCTAACCTTCACATCGCCGCATTTCGCGTTCCGAAATCCGCGTCAGATCAGTTGTTGTTCCCGAACCCGTTGCCGCGCCCGGCGATCTGGTTCACAGTGCTCGACCCGAGGAGCGTGATCCCGAACACCCGCTCGACGGGCGCGATGAGGCGTGCGAGCGTGCGGTCGATGGTCACGAGGCGCTGGGCCTTCACGTAGATGCGGTCCCCCGGCATCACCTGGTAGTTCGTGTACGTGATGCCGTGTTGACTCATCCCGACCCAGTCCACGGGTAGAATCTGCCACGGCTGCCCGGCGTGCGGCGTGCGGCGTGCGATCCAGATGTTCCGGCGGCTAGACACGTCGGACAGGCCCCCGATATTGGAAATCGCGTCCAGCACGGTTTCGCTGCCGGTGATGGGGAACGACACGACCTGCTCCCCGGCGCCCTGACCTCCGCCGTCGACAATGATGTAATACCGTTTGCTGTTGTACGCGATCACGTCCACGATCACGATGATGCTCTCCGGCTGCGTCTCGAACTTGCTCAGCGTGAATTGCTGAGCGAGGTGCGTGCGGATCGCTTCGGCCGCTTGATCGAGCGTCAGACCCGCGACCGGCACCGCGCCCCAGAACCCGAGGCCGACGGACCCGTCGAGCCGAACCTGGAACGGCCCCGAGACCGGCTGGACCGTGAGCGGGATGGTCACGTCCTTCATGCGGTCCTTCCCGTCAATGCCAGTGATCACTTTGCCGCTTACCGGATCAAAGTCCGGCACCTTGGTCCGCTGCACGACTTCGATGAGCAGTTGGTCCGGCGCTTCGATGACGTAGGGCGGGAGCGTGATCTTCTTCATTTCACGCGGAACGGCGTCTTCCGGCGGCACCTGGATGTGCGCGTTCGCGTCATTGGGCATCGGGGGCGTTCCGAAGTAGCCCGCGTGCGACCCGTGCATGCAGCCGGTGGCGACCATTGCGAGTCCGGCGACGACGAACAAGAGCTTGCACCGACGCGCCGCTGTCATAACCGCTCCCCCGCACGAAACGCTCCCCGGCAACCGCCGGTATCGCTTGTGTTATCGGCGCGGCCGGAACCGTTCGTGAACCAAACCACACGAATCGCACGGGTTTGATTCAAGTCCGGGGGACTGGGTTACGTGAGCAAACGAGCGAGGTTGAAGTACGCGAGCAACGCGGCCACGTCCGCGCAGGTCAGGGCGATCGGTCCTGCGGCGACTTGCGGGTCGCGCTTCAGTAGCCGGAGGACGTGCGGCACCGCCATTCCCGCGACCGCAGCACACGTGACTCCGATCCCGATTCCACCCAGCACGATCAGAAACAGCACCGCGAGGTTCTGCCAGATGGCGGCAATCACCCCCACCAGAAGGCCCGTGGCGAGACCGAGCAGCAGTCCGGTCAGCGCTTCGGGGCGCAGCCGGCGGAAGAGCTCGCGCCAGGAGGGGCCGGCCTCGCGGAACGCTTCGAGCGCGAGCGTGACGGACTGAATCGCGACGCTCTCCGCGAGCGCGAGCACGACCGGGATGAAGAGCGCGAGGACCGCGTGCTGCCAGTTCAACTCGGCGTGGTAGATTTCCACGAGAACGGCCGCGAGCGTGCCGCCCGCGACGTTACACAGCAGCCACGGGAACCGCCCGCGGAACGCGACCAACGGGCGCGCCTGTTGCGACCGCGTGAGGCGCACACCGATTAACTGGAACACGTCGTCGCGCGGGCCGGGGGCGACCGGGGCCGGGTTGGAATCACCGGTTTCGGCCAGCTCTTCCGCGTAGGCCTCGATGTCGATGACGCCGATCAGCCGGCGCATTTCGTCCACCACCGGGAACGCGAGCAGCCGGTGCATGGTGAAGAACTCGCACGCATCGAGGAGCGTGGCCGAAGACGGGATCGCGATCACGGACGCGATCATGACATCCTTGACGCGCGTCTCGAGGGCGGCCAGCAGGAGCCGGCGCGTGGGGACGACGCCGACGAGCCGGAGCGCGGAATCGACGACGTAAAAGTAGATGATCCGGCCGGGCGGCGGGTACTTGCGCATGTGCGCCAGAGCCTCGCCCACGGTCCACTCCGGGTCCAGCGTGGCGAAGTCGGCGCGCATGTACGTGGTCACCGGCTCGTTCAGTTGGGCTTCGGTCAGGTGTAAGGGCATCGCGCTCCACTCTCACTTCGATACGCCGAACAACTCCCGCCCGAATCTCGCTGCAGTTTACCCGCGCGCCGGGCACAACCCGGGCCGCGCCCACCCGACCCGCGAGAAATCGTGCGCCCCCAGCGCCGCGAAACCGGAATCAGTTACCGCGAGCGGCGTCTTTCGTGGGTGCCCGCCCTTTTTGAGGAAGGGGGTTGGGTGGCTCGATTCTGGGCGTAAGCTGAACACTCGGACCCGCATCTATTTCGGAAAGCCTTATGTCTACCGACGTGGCGGGCATCGCCAACCGCATCATTGCCAACATCGAGAAGGTCATCATCGGCAAGCGCCCGCAGCTCACGCTCGCGGTCGCGGCGTACTTCTCGGAGGGGCACATTCTGCTCGAAGACGTGCCCGGCGTCGCGAAGACGATGCTGGCCCGGGCGCTCGCGCGGAGCGTCGGCTGCACCTTCAAGCGCCTCCAGTGTACGCCGGACCTGCTCCCCACCGACGTGACCGGCGTGAGCGTGTTCAACCAGAAAACGGCCGAGTTCGAGTTCCGCGCCGGACCGGTGTTCGCGCAAACGCTCCTGGCCGACGAAATCAACCGCGCGACCCCGCGCACCCAGGCCGCGCTGCTCGAGGCGATGGGCGAGCGCCGGGTGAGCGTGGACGGCCAGACCTACGTGCTGAAGCCGCCGTTCCTCGTGATCGCGACGCAGAACCCGGTGGACCAGGAGGGCACGTTCCCGCTCCCGGAGGCCCAACTCGACCGCTTCCTGATTCGGCTGAGTCTCGGTTACCCGAGCATGGAAGAAGAGGGCAAGATGCTCTCGCGCTTGCAAATGGGCCACCCCATCGACGACCTGAAGACGGTCGTGACAGCCGAGGACGTGATCGCGTGCCAGGAAGCGGTTCGCGGCGTTCACGTGGACGACAAGGTGAAGCGGTACATCCTCGAAGTGGTCCACGCGAGCCGCGACAACGAGGACGTGCTCCTGGGTGGTAGCCCGCGTGCATCAATCGCGCTGTTCCGCACGGCCCAGGCACTCGCCGCGGTCACCGGGCGCGACTTCGCGCTCCCCGACGATGTGAAGCGCATGGCACAGCCGGTTCTCGCACACCGGCTGATCCTGAAGCCCGAAAGCCGGCTCCGCAAGCGGACCGCAGCGGCCGTAGTAAAAGACTTGGTTGATGACGCGAAGGTACCCATCACCGACAAGATGAAAGCGACCCAGCAAGATTACTTCGACGATTGACCTTCCTGGGACCGCGGGCGTCCCGCAGGGCTGTTTAATGTGTGGAAGTGAACAGGTACGGGCACCCACCCGCTCGTTAACACTCGCGGTTCGCCAAAAGGCTCAGGCGAACCGCGAGTGTTAACGAGCGGGTGGAGTGACGCAACCGCGAGAATTCAACGGCCTTGGAGCGTCCCGCCCGCACCTTCCCGGGTCTGTGATTCGTTTGTGACGTTCGTGTACCCAGCCCGAGCGGGCGAGACGCCCGCGGTCCCAGGAAAGGCTCCCGTGCGTTGGTTTCTCGTAATCGTCGCACTCATCGGCGCCGCGATCGCGCTCCAGGCGGGGTTGGTCGCGTTCGCGGGGTACGTGCTGCTCGGCGTGTACCTGCTGTCGCGTTATTTAGCGCGCAGATGGGTGCGCGACCTCAGCGCGACGCGCGCGTGCGATTCGGCCCCGCGCGAAGTGGGCGAAACGACCGAAGTCACCGTGACGCTCACGAACACCGGGGCGATTCCGATCGCGTGGGTGCTGGTCGAGGATCTGCTGCCGGACTTCGCGGTGAAGGCGCGCACCCCGCGCATCACGGTCAAAGGCAAGCGCGTTCACGTCGTGACCCTTCGCGGAAAGCAAACGAAGACGATCAAGTACAAGGTCACGTTCGCGCTGCGCGGGTACTACCCGCTCGGGCCGACACTGCTCGAAACGGGCGACGTGTTCGGGCTGCACCGGCGCCACCGCGTGATCGGGAAGCCGATTTACGTGATGGTGTACCCCAAGGTCGTGGACCTACCCAAATACAACTTCGCGTCGGAGCGGCCAATTGGGGAAGTGCGACTCCAGAACCGGCTCTTTGAAGACCCGACGCGGACCGCGGGCGTGCGGCAATACGTCATGGGCGACCCACTCCAGCGCGTTCACTGGAAGGTGACGGCGCGCACGGGCCAACTCCACTGCCGCATTTACGAGCCCACGACGCTCGCCGGCGCAACGATCCTCGTGGACTTCCACCAGGACGGCTACCACAAGCGCGGCGAACCGCACCGCTCGGAACTCGCAGTCACCACCGCCGTGAGCATTGCCTACGCGGTGTCCGTACTGAACGTGCAGGTCGGGTTCGCGAGCAACGGGCGCGACGCCGCCGACCGCATTCGCGAAGAATCGCTCGCGGCGGAATCGCCCGAGGCCCAAGTCGAGGGACACGCGACACGCGACGAGGCCCGCGACCGGTTCGAGATGAACGACGAGAGCAACCGTATGCGACCGGTCGTGGTGGACACGCGGCGCGGGTTCGATCAGTTCCAGCAGATCCGCGAGGCACTCGCGCGGCTCGAATTCACGGACGCCTTCACCTTCGCGCAACTCGCACTCGAGATGGCCGCGCGCATGCCGCGCGACGCGACGGTGATTGCCGTACTCCCACGAGTGCCGGTCGAAACGGCCATCGCCCTCGGTACGCTGCGCAGACAGGGGTTCGCGGTGAGCGTGATCCTCATCGGCCTCGACGAGAACCACAAGCTCGAAGCGCACGGGCGCCTGCTCGCCGAAACGATTCGCGACATCCGGTACGCGAACACCGTGGAAGAACTGGCCAACCTCGGCGCGAACACGACCGCCTACAGTCCGGCGGCGTATACGGTCGATATACCACTTTCATGAACCGCGACCGACTGCTCGCCTTTGCTCAGCTCCTCCGCATCCCGAACGTGTTCACCGCGTTCGCCGATATCGCGCTCGGCGCGTGCGTGGGCGCGGCACTGCTCCCTTCGGCGCCGGCCCAGTTTTGGGGCGCGTACCTCATCCTCGCACTCGCGTCGGGGTGCCTGTACCTCGCGGGTATGGTCTGGAACGACTTCTTCGATTTCGCCGAGGACAAGAAGAATCGCGCGTTCCGACCGCTCCCGTCGGGGCGCGTGAGTCGGGGAACTGCGGTCGTGCTCGGCGTGCTGCTGTTCGCGGCCGGGATCGCACTCGCTGGGACAGCCGGGTTCGTGGCGCAAGCCGAATGGACCCACGAGCCGCTGGTGTTCGCACTGGGCCTGATCGCGGCGGTGCTCATTTACGACGGTGGGGCGAAGCGCACGCCCTTCGGCCCGATCGCGATGGCCGCGTGCCGGTTCCTGAACGTGCTGTTCGCGCTGTCGCTCGTTCCCGATGACGTGCTCGAGATGGAAAAGCGCATCCACCTCGCGGGCGTCGTGGGCGTGTACATCGTGGGCGTGACGTGGTTCGCCCGCACCGAAGAGGGCAAGAGCCGGCAGCGCGACCTCGCGCTCGCGGCCGGTGTCATCGGGCTGGCGCTCTTACTCGCGCTGCTGCTCCGGGTGAAACTCGGGAGCAGTTTGGGCACGTTCGCGTTCCCGTACCTGTTGGTCGGGTTCGGGTTCCTGGTGGGCCTGCCCATCTCGCGTGCGATCGCCGACCCGGGCTCGCGCAACGTGCAAGCGGCCGTGAAGCGGTGCGTGCTCGGGCTCGTGTTTCTCGACGCGGTGCTCGCGACGATGTTCATCGGCTTGCCCGGGTTGCTCGTGCTTTTGTTGTTGCCCCCCGCGCTCTGGCTCGGAAAATGGGTCTACTCGACTTGAGTCAAATGCCGGAAGAAGAAGAACCGCGGATCACGCAGAGAACGCAGATCAATGCAAAAAGCAGCGAACGGCGCGGCGTCAGCCCGCCGGCACTGGCCGAAAACCATCGGCGGGTTGACGCCGCGCCGTTCGCCCGCACCATGATCCAATGCCTCGCAGTATTTGATCGGCGTTCTCTGCGTGATCTGCGGTTCTTCTTCGCTCAACCTCAAACCTAAACACCACCATGCACGACCGTCGCACGTTCCTGCTCACCGGAGGCGCTACCGTGGCCGCTACACTGATCCCCGACGCGCTCTCGGGCGCGGACGGCAACGACGAAGCCGCGGCCGTTATCAAGGCCCACGTCACGAAGTTGCAGCCCCTGGAGGTCGCGAGCGGGATCGCGTGGTGGACCGCGAACACCACCGGCAAGGACGAGGACTTCCAGAAGAAGGAAGAGGCGCAGAACAAGATCGACGCGGCGCTATCCGACAAGAAGATGTTCGACCGCGTGAAGGCGCTGAAAGCCGCGGCCGATAAGGGCGCCATCAAGGACGCACTGGTCGCGCGCCAGATCCAACTGCTGTACCTGCAGTACCTCGAAAAGCAGGTCGCGCCGGAACTGCTCAAGAAGATCACCTCGAAGGCGAACGCCGTCGAACAGGCGTTCAACGTGTTCCGCGCGAAAGTGGACGGGCAGGAGATCCCGGACAGCAAGGTGCGCAGCACGCTCAAGGAGTCCACCGATTCGGCACTGCGGCAGAAGGTGTGGGAAGCGAGCAAGGGCGTCGGGGCCGCGGTCGAAGCGGACTTGGCCGAACTGGTGAAGCTCCGCAACGAGGCCGCCACGCAGCTCGGGTTCAAGAACTTCCACGCGCTGCAACTCACGCTCAACGAACAGGACGGCCCCGAACTCATCAAGCTGTTCGACGACCTCGACAAGCTCACGAAGGAGCCGTTCACGAAGTCGAAGGCGGAAATCGACGAGCGGCTCGCGAAGAAGCTCAAGGTCGGGGTCGCGGACCTGCAAGCGTGGCACTACTTCGATCCGTTCTTTCAAGAATCCCCCGCGGTCTTTGATGCGAACCTCGACGCGCCGTACACGAAGGCCGATCTGCTCAAGCTGTGCCGCGACTTCTACGCGGGCATCGGGCTCCCCATTGATGACGTGATCGCGCGGAGCGACCTGTACGAGAAGAAGGGCAAGTCGCCGCACGCCTTCTGCACCGACATCGACCGCGAGGGCGACGTGCGCGTGCTCGCGAACATCGTGCCCAATGAATACTGGATGGGCACGATGCTCCACGAACTGGGGCACTCGGTGTACTCGTCGAAGAACATCCCCCAGACGGTGCCGTACCTGCTCCGGGCCGAAGCGCACATCCTCACGACCGAGGGCGTCGCGATGCAGTTCGAGCGGTTCAGCAAGTCGCGCCCGTGGCTCGAAAAGATGGGCGCGAAAGTCGAAGCGCCGGCCGAGTTCGATGAAGCCGCCAAGAAGGTGCAGCGGAACCAACTGCTCATCTTCAGCCGGTGGTGCCAAGTGATGCTGCGGTTCGAGAAGGCCATGTACGAAGACCCCAAGCAGAACCTCAACAAGCTCTGGTGGGATCTGGTGGAGCAGTACCAGCAGGTGAAGAAGCCGAAGGACCGCAACGCCCCGGACTACGCGAGCAAGATCCACATTTGCAGCGCCCCGGTGTACTACCACAACTACATGATGGGCCAGTTGTTCGCCTCGCAGGTCCACCACGCGCTCTCGAAAGCCGTGTTCAACGCGGACCCCAAGACAACCATCTACATCGGCGAGAAGAAGGTGGGCGCGTTTATGAAGGAGAAGGTGTTCGAGCCGGGCCGCACGAAGACGTGGAAGGAACTGACCAAGTTCGCGACCGGCGCGGAGCTGAGCCCGGCCGCGTTCGCGAAGGACTTCGAGGGGTAAGGAAATGACGGCGAGTGGCTCTCGATCGAGCCACCCGCTTGCATCAATCCCAGTTCGTGGGGCTACGATCCGCCTCACGAGCCCAACCACGCCCCGATCTTCGCCTCCAAATCCTTCACGAACTGGCTCCGCGGAAGCACGCGATCGCACCCCGCGTGCCGGTCGGCGCGCAGCACGTCCACCTCGACCGTCGCGATGGGCGACGCGGTGATCCGCTTCGCCCCCGGTGATGGCGACGCGGCAGGCGCCGGCGGAAGTGGGGGCCGTCAGTCGCTCAGCTTCCACACCTTCGCCGTCTTGTCCACCGACCCGGAGATCAGCCGCCGGCCGGCCGGCCCGAACGCCAGCGCGGTCACCTTGTCGGCGTGCCCGGCGACCTCGCCATTCGGCTTCCCAGCTGTGGCGTCGAACACCCGCACCACGCGGCCGCACGCCGTCGCCACCCGCTTGCCGTCGGATGAGAACGCCACCGCGACGACAGTACCGTCGTGGCCCTTCAGCGCGCACAGCTCGGCCCCGGCGCAGTCGTACACCCGGGCGAACCCACCCGCGCCGACCACCGCCAACCGCCCGCCGTCGTCGGTCAGTCGCACCCCGGTTACGGTCGCCTCCTTCTTCAACTTGATCGCGTGCAACTCCTTCAGCGTGGCCGCATCGAACACGCGGACGGCCGCGTCGTCCCCCGCGACCGCGAGCCGCTTCCCGTCCGCGGACAGGTCGGCGTGCAGCACCGCGGCGCCGCCCGGGTACTCGAACACCGCCCGGTGGTTGAGGTGGTTCTTCTGGTCGGTCCACGGATTCCCGTGCAGGTGGAGCTGATCCTTTCGGACCGGCTGATTGGGCATCGGCAATTTCCGATTCACGAACGTGGTCAGGTCAGCCGAGAAGGCTACGGCGTCGAATCCACTCATGGTGTCACCGACCAACGCTTCCGGGATCCGCCGGTACCGAACCGTTCCGCCGGACGGCTGATCGAAGAACGTCTCCGGGAAGGTCATGAGCAGGTGTTCGTCGCCCTTGGTAAACCGCAGTGCGCGGGCGGGGGATTTCGGGAACCACGCGCCCCGAACTTCCAGCGGTAACGGCTTCCCGTCGATCGCGTTCCACACCCGCGCACGGGGCTGGGCGCACTCGACTTCGAAGGTCGCGAGTGCCTTCTCCCCGAACGCGACCGCCGACACCGCGGACGTGTGCTCCAGGGCGAACTCCTCGACCCACTCGACCTTCCGCGCCGGCACCGGGGCGGCTGCCCGTACCGCGACCGCGGGCGGCCCGACCCGCGCCGCAGCCGGCAGGTCGGAGTCGCCCGCCCACCCGACCACCGCGACGGTCAGAGCCAGAACCGCCACAGGCACGAGACGCAAGTTCGAAGCAAGCATTGTTCGCAGTACCCCGTTCGCGAGTTCCAGAACCGTCCCGGACGCGCGTCCGTCGGCCCGGGCCGACGCGGCCCCCGCCAGGGCGACCGGGACGGCCGCCACCCCGCCGACCGCCGGGGCCAGCCCGCGCCGCCGCAACCGCTCGGCCAGCACCTTCCGGGCCTTCGCCAGCCGGCTGCTGAGCGTCCCCTCGGCGATCCCCAACCGTGCCGCGGCCTCGGCCCGCGGTAGCCCCTCGATCTCGCACAGCAGCACCGCCGCGCGGAGGGCCGGCGGCAGCGCGGCGACTTCGGCGTCTACCGCCGCGGCGGTGTCATCGGGTTCGGCACCCGGAGCCGAGCGGTCCGGGAGCGAGCCGGGGAGCAATTCGCGGTGCTTCCGTCGCCGCATGGCTGCCGCCTCCGCCGCCGCCTTCCGGGCCACCCCGAACAGCCACCCGCCGACCGCCCCCGGCGGGCGGACGGTGTGCGCCTTGCGGGCGAGCACCACGAACACCGCCTGGAACGCGTCCTCGGCCAGGTGGTGGTCGCCGAGCGCCCGCCGGCACACCCCGAACACGGCCGGCCCGTACCGCCGCGCCAGCTCCTCGAACGCCGCTTCGCTCCGCTCGGCCGTGTACCGGCGCACCAAATCCCCGTCCGCCTCGTCGCGGGCGGAGAGGCGGCGAACGAAGTTCGTTAGGATGGGGAGCGACATGCGCTGGTGCCCTCAGATCGGTCACTCTGTTATCTGCACCCCGGGCGGCCGCGCGTCGCGCAAATCCGGAGAAAAGACGAAAGTGCCGCTGCGTCCGGGGAGGCCCGTGGGGACGCGGTCATGAGAACCCCGCGAACGGGGCGTGGCAAACGCTCAAAAGAAATGGCGACGGGTGGCTCTCGATCGAGCCACCCGCTTGCATCAATCCCAGTTCGTGGGGCTACGATCCGCCTCACGAGCCCAACCACGCCCCGATCTTCGCCTCCAAATCCTTCACGAACTGACTCCGCGGGAGCACGCGATCGCACCCGGCTTGTCGGGCGGCACGCAGCACATCCGCCTCGACGTGCGACCCGTAAGCGGTCACACGCGGCACGACCTCGCACACCGTTTTCAGTTCCGCTAGCAGCCCCGGGAGATCGAGGCCCGGGTTGTGAACGTCCAGAATGATCCCACCGGGCGCGGCAGAGCGAGCCGCGACGAGAAGATCGGTCTGCGTGCGGACCATGCGCACGGTCAACCCGGCCGCGCGTGCGGCGCCCGATACGCGGCTGAAGAAAATCAGGTCGTCGCACAGCATCAACCCGTGCGGTCCGGCACTCGCGGTCACTTTTTCTCCCCCAATCCCTTCGCTTCGAGGGTCATGTCGATCACTTTCGCAAGGCCCTCATCGAACTTGTTCTCCTTGAAACTCGCGAGCAGCGCGGACTTGAGCTTGGGTCCGAGGTCGGCCGGGAGATCCTTCGAGACTTCGATGTACAGGGTTGCGGGCTTCTTGCTCACCAGGACGTACACGCCGTGCAGTTTGAGTTCCTTGGCCCGCGCGTCCACCATCTCCTTGAAGAACTTCTCGCGCTCGGCCGGTTTCAGCGCGGCGATTTTGTCCGCGTCGCCCTTCGGCGGGGTCATGAACGTCTCGACGACGAAATCGGTGTTCTTCTCCTTGAGCAACTTCTCCGCGGTGGGCGCGACTCGCTTCCACGCGGTCTCACCGAAGAACTTGCCGTCGTCCTTGCTCTCGAGTGCCTTCTCGCGTGGCGCTTTGGGCGGATCTTTGGGCTGAGTGGCCGGGGCCGCGCCCGCGCGGAGCAACTGAACCGAGCGCCGGTTCACGAGCCGCTTCACTTCGGAGAGATCGACGAAGATGCTGATCGATTGCGCATCGAGCGCACCGCCCTGCGTGACCCCGACCAGTTCGCCCTTATCGTTCACGAGCGGTCCGCCGCTGTCGCCCGGATTGGTGGGCGAATCGGTCTCGATCACCTTTGCCTCGAAGGACACCGTGGTCCGCTCGTCGAGCTTCACCTTCCACTTCTTGCTGTACACCTGGCGCACCTTGCCCGGCGTGTACACCCACAGCGCGCCACTCTTGCCCGGGTTGCCGATGGAGTGGACCGACTGACCCGGGTCCGGGCTCTCGGGCGCGAGCGGCAGCTCCGTTGCCCCGTCCGGAACGCGGTCGATGCGGATCAGCGCGAGATCGGCCTGCTTGTCCAGTTCGAGCACCTCGCCCGTAATACCGAGCTTACCGGCCCGGTCGGTGTAATACTTCCGCTCCGAGATCGTCTTCTTCCCCTCGCGCCCCTCGAATTCCGGGAAGTACACGGTCGCGGCCTTCACGTCGCCCACCACGTGGTAGTTGGTGAGGACGAGCCGCCGCCCCTTATCCACGAGCGACCCGGTACCGGTCGCGAGCTTACCGCCGCCCCGATCGGAGTGGACCCACACCGTCGAGCGCACCACTTTCTGGTACACCGACGAGCCCGCGTCCACCGTTTGCGGCGCGGGTTCGGTCTTCGGCTGGCCCAGCGCGGTCGGCGCGAACAGCGTGAGCAGCAACAGAGCGCATAGGGTTCGGCGCATTGGCGACCTCGCGAGCGGTAAGGGAGCGTTCCCAATTCTACGCACCTTGCCGGGTTGGTGGAACTGTCCCCCGCCCCGTGGTCGCCGCGGTGTGTCGGGAAGTGTCCGGCCAGCCCGTGACCGGCACGGAGCGGGTGTACTGCATTCGTTGCCGTACCCCAATACTTGAGAGATTTCGGCGGTTTTCCTCTGGCGTCCGCCGCGGCGCAACGGTATTTCCCCACACACAAACGCAAAACAGTTCGCACCGGTCCACACGCACGGGGGAAGTCCATGCGCAAGAAGGCGCTGTTGGGGGTCGGTCTGGCGTTGTTCACGGGGAGCGCGGGGACGGCGCAGTTCGCGTCGGAGCGCCCCGTCGGGGCACCGGCGGGGTTACCGGCCGCTGCACCCAGGGCGCAGCCCGCGACCCTTCCGCCCGGTCTATCGCCGGTCGGACCCGGGAGCGCCGCCCCGCAACCCGGCCGCAGCCCGTTCGCGCCCGCACCCGTGGTCCCGGCCGGCGGTGCCTACGTGCCCCCGACGAGCGGGGTCCAACCGGCCACGTACAACACGATCCCGCGCCCGGAGCCGCTCCCGACGAACCTGGAAATCAAGACCGCGCTCGAGCCCAATCACGAGTGGCGCATCAAGCCGGAGCACGGGGCGTTCTTCATCATGGTGAAGAGCTACGTGCGGCCCGCGAAGGGCTCGAAGGACGCGGTCGAAGACAAGGGGCTGAGCGCGCGCGAACTCGCCGAGGGCTTGGCCGGCGAAATCCGCGAGCAGTACAAGGTGGGGGCGTGGCTGTTCGAGTACGTTTCGGAAGAGCGGAAGGCCGAGATGCGGCAGATCGCGGCCGCCCGACAGAAGGCCGCGATCTACGCCGAACAGCTCAAGGTCTTTCAGCAGAAGAGCCAGGTCCAAAACATGGAGTTCCTGGCCCCGGACAACAAGCTCCACATCATGACGCACAACCACCGCGACCAGATCGGCGTGCTGGTCGGCGGGTTCCAGACCGAAGCGGACGCACTGAAGGCGCTCGTGAAACTGAAGACGTGGCCGACCCCGAAAAACGAAGTGCTGCTCGATAAGGGGCTGATCCTGAGTACCGTTGAGGGCAAACAGGTGGCCGAGTCCGCGGCCATCAACCCCTACGCGACGGCGTTCGTAGTACCCAACCCGTCGGTTCCGCGGGCCGCCGGCCCGCAGGGGCCGAGAAAGCTCGACCCGTTCATCGTGAAACTCAACGAGGGGCAGCCGTACAACCTGCTGAAGGCGACGAAGGGGTGGACGCTCGCGGTGAAGTCGTTCACCTCGCCGGTGGAGATCGTGAACAAGAACTCCGACCCGAGCGTGATGCGGAAAATGGGGTTCAGCAAGGGCACGGACGTGCTCGCGGCCGGGGCGGAGCAGGCCGAATCGATGGCGAAGGCGCTGCGCTCCATGAAGGGGCCGGCCGGGGTCGACGGGCGCGGCGGGCAGCCGCTCAACCTCGAAGCGTTCGTGTTACACACCCGCAGCGCGAGCCTCGTTACGGTCGGTCAGTTCGACGGGCCGGACGACCCCGCCCTGGTCGCCGTCAAGCGGGTACTCGTTGCGATGACGGTGAAGGTGACCGAGGACCAGCACGGGTCGCGCCCGGCGATGAACGCCCCCGCGCTGTTCGACGATATCATCGCGATGCCGATCCCGAAGCGGGACTGAGCGACGCGCGGTGGCGCCGGGCCGGTCCCGCGTTCGCACAGAGGTGCAGCGCGGAAGCGGCCCGGTGCCACCGCGCCCGGTTGGTTCTCGAACGGGCACTCAGTCCGGGGCGCGAAGCAGCCGGAAAACTTCGGCGAGAAATGCGGTCACGAACGCTTCGATGCCGGGCGCAGTGCGCTCGGAGTTCCCGGCCACGTTCAGCACGCGGACGTTGTTTCGCGCGAGCCAATCGACCACGTCCGCAGGCGCGATCGAAGCATCCGGGGCGACCGCGAAGTGCGGGCGCCCGTAGCGCTCGCACAATTCTCGGGTGAGTTTTTCGCCGGGCGAATCCCAGTCGGTCGCGAACCGGAGCGTGGCGTCCGATTCCTTCACGTTGAGTGCCGTGCGAGGCGGGTACCGGTCGCTCGCGTGCTCGCGCACACCGTAGAGACCGGCGAACTCCGGGCGCGCGCCGTCCAGCGCGCGAAACCCCTTCGGCATCCACCCCCCGGTCGCGATCCCGGCGGCCCGCGCCGCCACCAAACCGGCGCGATCCGCCCCGGTCTGCCCGCCGGAAATCACGCGCTCCAGTTTCATGCCCCCTCCGCGGTCGCGCCCCCTCGCATCTTATCAGCTCGGCGATGCGCGGGGCGGTCAGGCCACGGCGCCGACGGGTTGAGCGCACACGTCCGGTTCGGTCGGCGCCGTGTCCGGCCGCGACCCGCCGCGCCGCGGGAGCGCGTCCTCCACGGCCAGGACCAGTTCGTTCGGGCGGTACGGCTTCTTCACGAACCCGGCCATCCGCTCCTTTTCCAGGTCGGAGAGCTGCTCGACCGCGTACCCGCTGGCGAAGAGCACTTTCACGCGCGGGTTCATCCCGAGGAGCTGCCGGAACGCCTCGTGCCCGGAAAGTACGGGCATGGTCAGGTCGAGCAGCACGAGGTCGATTCGGTCCCGCTCCTTCGCGTACAGTTCGACCGCCTCCCGGCCGTCGGCCGCCTGGAGCACGCAGTACCCGCGGCTCTGGAGGGTCATAACGGCGAGTTTGCGAATGAGTTCCTCGTCGTCCACGACGAGCACCGTTTCCTTGCCGGCCCGGTTCGAGGGGGCCGGGGTCGCGGGGGGGGCGTGCGCCTTCACCGCCTCGCCCCGCGGGAGGTAAATGTCGAACCGCGTCCCCGTGCCCACTTCGGAATGGCAGTCGATCCAGCCCTTGTGCTGGCGCACGATCGCGAACACCATCGCGAGCCCGAGCCCGGTCCCCTTGCCCACGTCCTTGGTGGTGAAGAACGGCTCGTAGATGCGGGCCTTCACCTCCGGAGCCATCCCGGCGCCGGTGTCGGTCACCCGCAGGCGCACGAAGTCGCCGCGCTTCGCGGCCGGCCCGTCGGCGACCGCGGCGCACGACGTTTCGATGGCGATCCGCCCGGCGCCGCCGATCGCGTCGCGGGCGTTGATGCACAGGTTCATCAGCACCTGGTTGAGCTGCGTCGGGTCCGCCTGCACCGCCCACAGGTCGGCCCCCAGGTGCGTCTCGATCCGGGTGAGCGGGTCGATGGTGCGCTGGAGCAGCGCGACGACCTCGGTGATGATCCCGTTGAGGTTGGTGGGGCGCCAGTCCAGTTGGTGCCGGCGCGAGAACCCGAGGAGCCGCTGGGTCAGGGCCGCGGCCCGCACCGCGGCGCTCTGGGCGGAGACCACCAGCCCGTGGTCCGGGTGCCCGGGCGCGAGGTCCGCGAGCATCATCTCGAGGTTACCGAGGATGACCGTGAGCAGGTTGTTGAAGTCGTGCGCGATCCCGCCGGCCAACTGGCCGATCGCGTCCATCTTGCTGGCCTGGTGGACGTGGGCCTCGAGCTTGCGCTGCTCGGTCACGTCCCAGCAGATGCCGAGCACGCCGGTGGTGCGCCCGGTCGCGTCGCGGACCGGGGTCAGGACGCGGCGCACGCACGTCCGGCGCTCGCCCACGAGCACCTCGGACTCGCTCTCGACGCTCCGGCCGTCGGCGAGCACGGTCCGCACCTCTTCGGTGTGCGCGCGCGCGGGGTCGGGGTCGTACAAGTCGAGTTCGGTGGCCCCGATGACTTCGGCCTCCGCGCGCCCGACGCTCTTACAGAACTGTGCGTTGGCCGCGACGTAGCGGTGCTCGTGGTCCTGGAGGAAGATCCCCTGGCCCAGGTTCTCGATCAGGGTCCGGTACTTCTCCTCGCTCTGGCGCATCGCGCGCTCCGCGAGCTGGCGCTCGCGCACCTCGTTCTCCAGCGCGAACGTGCGGCGCCGGGCCGTTTGCGCGAGGTGCGCGGCCAGCGCCAGGAGCCCGGTCGTGAGGAGCCCGACCAGGAGCGCCAGTTTGGGCAGCGCCAGGTTCTCCCGGGCGAGCGCGTCCGGCGTGGGCCACACCGTGAGGCGCCACTCGCGCCCGCGGAAGGTGATCGGGAGGCTCTGGCTCCACCGGCCCCCGGCCCCCGGCTGCGCGCCGTAGCGGGTGAAGACCTCCTCGTCGCCCTCGGAGATGGTCACCCCGTAGCCGGCCGCGGCATTGGCGTTGAGGACGTTGGCGTAGAACTGCTGCACGGAGATCGCGCTCACCATCCCGCCGCCCGCCCCCTTCGCCCGGCCGGGCGCGAACAGGAGCATCACGCGCTGGCCGCGCCAGCACGAGCGCGGGGGCCGGACCAGCGCGAACTGCCCGGTCGCCACGGCCCCGGCCAGCGCCTCGCCCCCGCCCAGGTCCGCGAACGTCGCCGGGTGCGGCGCGCCCGACTCGATCCAGACGAGCCGGCGCTGGGCGTCGAGGCACGCGACCCCGAGGCACCCGGGGATCTGCCCCAGGTAGTTGCCCGCGTCCAACTTCATCGGCTCCGGGACCGGCCCGTCCGCGGGCGCGTCGGGCCAGCGCTCGGCCAGTTCGACGAGCAGGGTCATTTCCGTCGGGACGCGCTCCATCACGAGGCGCTGGATGTGCGCGGTCTCGAACTGGACCTGGCGGTGCATGCGCTCGTCCTGCTCCGCGTCGAGGACCAGCCACAGCGCGACGGTGAGCGCGGCCCCGGCGCCCCCGAACGCGAGCGGGACCGCGTGCCCGAGCACGACCGCCGGGGTGCCCCTGCGGACGCCGGAGGCGAGCAGCGCCAGCCCGCCGACCCAGACCCCGACGATCCCCAGTACCGACGGCCCCGACGGGAGGACCACGAACCCGCCCGCGCGGACCGTTACCAGAAGGGCCGGTGCGCCGAGTACCAGTACCGCGCCGATCAGGGTGCCACCGATCGCCTGGAGCAGCGCCCGCCCGCGCAGCGTACCGAGACCGATCGCGAGCGCGGCGAGGCAGAACCCGGCCCCGGTGCTCGGGGCCGACCCGCCCGGTCCGGCCGGGACCGCGTACCGCGACGGGGTGAACGCCCAGCGGTCGAGGGGGAGGCCCGCGCCCGGAACGGACGCGAGGAGCACGAGCGCCCCGATCAGGAACAGCCCGCCCGCGCACCCGCGCGCGACCCGGTTCCGGCCCCGCACCAGGGCCAGGTACCCCGCGCCCCACAACACGAACCCGAGCGTGCCGTTGTAGTGCAGCGGGGGCCGGCCCGGTTCGATCTGGAGGTAGTCTTGCTCCCCCAGTGCCCAGGCGAACAGGCCCAGGGCACCGAGGGCGCTGAGGAGCCACCCGCCGGCGGTGAGAGCGCACCGCCAGGCGCGCGATTCGGGGGGCGTGTCCCGCTCCCCGGTTCCCGCGGTCGGCGCGTTCGCGGCGGTGGCTGCGCGTTCACTGATCATTGTTTCAGATCGATGTCATAGGTCACGTGATCGCGGTCGACGACCACGGCGAGTCCGGATTCTTCGGGCAGCGCGTACCGCGGCGGCAGCGCGACCTTGGGGGCGTCGGTGGGGTCGGCGGCCGGGGGGACCGGGCCGCCGGTCGAGGGCGGCAACTGTTGCTTCATGCGGAACCCCTCGGGCACCTTCATGTGCGACTGGACCGTGACGACCGCGGTCCCGGTTCCGGTGGGGACGTTCGGGATCGTGTACTTCCCGTCGGTCCCGATCAGCCCGCGGACGATCTGCTTGTCGGCGCAGTAGAAGACCACCGACCCGCCGGTGACCGGTTTGCCCTTGTAGGTCACGTGTCCGGTAACGGTCGCGGTTTTAGCCCCGCACCCGGCCGCCAGCAGGCACCCGAGGGCGACGGCCCCCCACGGGACAACGAACGAACGAACGGGGCGGCGCACGAGAGGCCTCCGGGGTCAGTACGAATCGGGGGCGATGACCTCGCCGCCGGCGGGGGTACACAGGTACCACCAAGTGTAAGGGGTGATTCCGGACGAGAGGAACCGCACGCTCCCGTCCGCGAACGCGGTCTGGATGCCGCCCGGGTGCGGCGACGAGGCCATCGTCGGGTCGCACCCGCCGTTGTACGGCTGCGGTTGGGCGACGAACTTCGACGCCGGGCCGTAGCTGTACCCGTTCCACGAGACCCCGAACCCCGGGTGGTACGGCTGGAGCCCCGAACCGGTGAAGTAGTAGGCCCACAAGTTGCCCCCGGCCGGGTAGCTCCCGTTGAAGCACTGCGCGTACTTTTCGGCCATCAGGATCGTGTTCGACGCCCCGTCCGGGAACGTCGCGAGGAGCAGCGCCCGGTTGTCGGGCGCGTTGATCCGCCCCTCGGGGCTGACCCGCGCCACCACCTGCACGTTCACCGCGTAGCTCGCGACGCCCCAGAAGTTCCCGGCCAGGTCGCTGGCGCGCCCGTCGGCGGGCACGCTCGGGTCCGAGGGGCACAGGTACGTCTTGACCGGTTGCGAATAGACCTGGTTGTTGGCCGCGAAGTGGCACCCGAGGGCGTAGGACCGCTCGTACAGGGCCTCTTCTTCGATGAACGGCAGCAGGTGAAAGTGGTACGTACCGTAGTTGCTGTCCGCGGGCCAGTACCCCAACCCCGGCGGCAGCGCCCGGTGGGTATCGTGCGCCATCTGGGAGCCCAGGCCGATCTGTTTCAGGTGGTTCCCGCACTTGATCCGCGCGGCAGCGGCTCGAACCTTCTGAACGGCCGGGAGGAGCAGCCCGATCAGGACCGCGATGATGGCGGTGACGACGAGCAACTCGATCAGCGTGAAGCCCCGGCGCGCGGCGCGCGGGAATTGGGGGCGGGGCGTTCGATTCACGATCGTGGCTCCGAAGTTGGGCGCGACCCGGTGCCGGTGTAATGGAAGTGCTCGGCTCTGAAGCCCGACGATCTGGCGAACAACGTATTTATTTTCGTCAGTGCGGAGAGCGGGCGACGCCCCACCCCGTGGTGGTTCGTTAGAGGTTCCGGTGGCAAACGGGGACTGTGCGAATCTAGGTCGCGATGAGGTGGTTCACAAGGCGCCCGCGCGGTACTTTTCGGGTATTATTTCAATATCGCACGAAAATCACTCTCGTGGATGGTTCGATCGTAAGCTCGTTAGGGGTTCTACGGACGGGAGTTCTTGCGGGCACGTAATATTCGAGCACCAGTTCAACGCGGTGTTCTTGAACAGTCGCACCGAGGGGCGGCGCTCTCGGGCTCCACTAGCACCTCGTCGTTGCTCACAGGTGGGCAAGAGCGCCAGTTACTTCGGCGTGCGGTCGTGGGCCTGCTCCCACTCCTCTTGCTCGAGGCGCAGGCGCTCGTCCATCTCGTCGAGTTCGGCGGTGCGCCGGTGCATCGCGAGTTCGGCCCGGTCGAGTTCGGCCGCCCGGCGGTCCAGTTCGATCCGCTCTTCGGCCAGCGCCGCCCGCCGCGATTCGATTTGGTCGATGGTCGCGCGCAGTTCCGCCGTGCGCCGGTCAATATCCGCGGCGCGGGCCTCGGACCGGCTCGCGCGCCCCTCGCGCGCCGTCTGCTCTGCTTCGCGCGCCGCCTGCTCCGCTTCGCGCGTGAGGAACGCGGCCTCTTTCGTGGCCACTTCCGCTTCGCGGCGGGCGAGTTCGTCGGCGGCCCGGGCGAGCGCGCCTTGCTGCCGGTGCAGTTCCTGCTTGCGCTGCATCGTCACCACCTCGAAGCGCGACTCCGCTTCGGTCAGTTCGTGGCGCCGTTGGTGGAGCTCGGTGAGCCGGGCCGCGACGTACTGTGAGAAGTGCTCGGCCTCCGCTGCCATATAGTCGCCGGTGTAAATCGGCTCTTCGCGCGGGGGCGGGGCGACCGGGGCCGGGGGCGGGACCGTGGCGCCGGGTTCCGGAGGCGCGGCCGCGCCGCTGTCGACCCAGATCGGGAACGAGTCGTCCTGAACCGGGGACGGGGCCGGGCGGTCCCGGATCTCGTCGAGCGACACAACGGTCTGGCAACTCGGGCAGATCACGGTCTGCAGGTCGCCCAGGCCGTCGGGGAGACGGCCGCGGAACCCACAACCGGGGCAGTTCACGATCAAATTCATGGCGCGAATCGAGCCGGGCGACGGGTAATTCGGCGCCACGCCGGGACGATCTATCGCGTCTCAGAACATGGCGTCGTACTCATTGTGCGGGCCGGGCCCGCCGGTTTTGAGATTCTAGCTTACACCGAACCCGGACGCCAGTTTCTAATGTCGCGTCGGAATCGCGAAGCGGGCGCGTAGAATATTGTCGCACTCGAACCGACGCGGAGGACCCCATGACGCGACCCGTTCTCGCAGTTGCGGTCGGGCTACTGGTGCTGGCGACCGCACCCGGCACGGACCAGCCGCCCGTTGTCCCCTCTCCTCCCCTGCCGAAGTCGGTCCCCGCGCCGCGGGCCGTGACCACCGAGAAAAACGTGGTGTACGACACCATCGAGAAGGAGCGCCTGTACCTCGACGTCTCGGCCCCCAAAGAGGGCGGGCCGTACCCGTGCATCGTGCTCCTGCACGGCGGCGCGTGGGTCGGCGGGAGCCGGAAAGACCTGTCGGTCGGCGACAAGGGTAAGGACGGGACGGTCGGCCCGAGCCTGATCGAAGAGGTCGCGGCGCGCGGGTACGTGGTCGCATCGGTCGGCTACCGGCTCGCGCCCAAGCACCAGTTCCCGGCCCAAATTCAGGACGCGCGCGCCGCGGTGCGGTTCCTGCGCGCCGGCGCGAAGACCTACCGCATCGACCCGGACAAGTTCGCCGCGGCCGGGTTCTCGGCCGGCGGGCACCTCGCGCTCTTGCTCGGGCTCGCGGACAAGGTAGACGGCTGGGACGCGGGCGGGAACACCGAACAGAGTTCGCGCGTGCAGTGCGTGGTGGACTTCTTCGGCCCCACGGACCTGTCGCTGTACAACACCGAGTCGATCCGGGATGCGTACCTCGTACCGGTGTTCGGGAAGAGCGCGAAGACCGACAAAGAAGTTTTCAAGAAGGCGTCCCCGATCACTTACGTCTCGAAGACCGCGCCCCCGGTCCTGATGTTTCACGGGACGTTCGACCTCGTCGTGCCGGTGGTCCATTCGGAGACGCTTCACAAGAAACTCCAGGACGCCGGCGCGACGTCCGAGCTCGTCACCGTGTTCGCCGAGGGCCACGGGTGGAACGGGCGCGCGTTCACGAAGAGCGTCAACACCGCACTCGCGTTCCTCGACACCCACCTGAAGGGGAAGGACAAGAAGTGAAGACCCGCTCCGAGTTTGGCGTTTCGTCTCTGGTGGCTCGTGTCTCGGGTTTGGAGCGCGGGCGACGCGCACATAACCGAAACTTCACCCAAGCACCAAACTTCCCTCGCACCCTTGTGCGCTACGCCCTCTTCGCGCTCCTCACAGCGGCACTCGCGCTCCCGCTATTCGCACACGGGTGCCACAGCGACGACGTCGATCACGAACCACTGGTTTTCCCGGTTCGCTTCAACGGCGACCGATGATCCGCTCACAGGGCACACCCGGCGAAACTGCAAAGCGAGTTACGCGGTGACGTCACTGCGGGCGGCCAACGCCCGCGCGGGCCGAAAATCGCAGCGAGAACAGGCGAAAGTCGATGAGAAACTTATGAATTGCCGGGCCGCTGCTTGCGGTCCGGTGTTGGGATACTTACGATTGCCCCGGAAGGGTAAGCCCAATCGCTGCCGCACCCGGCGACTCGCGCCGGAACGGTTTCACACCCCCCTCGGAGTTCTTGCATGCGTAAGATGCTGTTGGCTCTCGTCGCACTGTTCGCGATGGCCGGCCTCGTGGTCGCGGTCGAAGTGACCGTCGTGAAGTTCGATAAGGACAAGAAGGAAATCACGGTCAAGGAAGGCGACAAGGAGAAGACCTACAAGATCTCCGACAAGGCCAAGTTCAGCGTGACCGACAAGGACGGCAACTCGAAGGAAGCCAAGTACGAAGACTTCGAGAAGCGCGCCTCCGGTAAGGGCGGCAAGGGCGGCGTGAAGCTCGACATCAAGACCGAGAAGGAAGAACTGACCGAAGCGACCTGGAAGGGCCGCGGCGGGAAGAACTAACTCTTTCTGTGCTCCCACGCGAGGCCCGGCCAATTGGCCGGGCCTCGTGTTTTTGGGGGCCGTGGCCGCGCTGAGCGGCACCCGATTTGCGTTGATTCTCCCCGTCTGCATCGAATCGATGCGAGGAGAATTCATGATCCGCAACGGGCTGCCCGAAACACCTCCCACACGTCTTCCCGATCCCGCCCCGCCCATCGCGCACGAAGAAGGGCCGCTCGCCACCGGGGAACGGTTCCGCCCGTTCGCGCTGGCCGCGATCACCGTCGCTCTCGTTGCGCTGTGCGTGGTCCTGGCGCTCCCGCTCCTGCCCGCGATCACCTGGGGGATCGCCCTGGCCGTTCTCGCGTGGCCGCTGCACACCTGGGTTCGGAAGCGGCTCTTTGCCCACCGCACCGGGGCCGCGCTCCTCACGTCCGTGGTGGTAACGGCCGCTATCGTCTTGCCGAGCGTCTTCGTCGCCAATCAGGTCGCGCGCGAAGCCGCGTCCGCGGCCGACCAGGTGCGCGAGGACCAAGCGAAGGGAACGCTGAGCGCCCGAGTCGCGGCCGTGCCCGGGATGAGTGGCGTTCTGGAGTGGGTGGACCGTGCGGAGATCGATCTGAATGCGGAAGCCCAACGGATCGTGCGCGCGTCTCTGGGCAACGGGTTGGCACTGGCAGAGGGATCTCTGATGGCAGTGTTTCAAGCCGTGATCGCGCTGTTCATTCTCTTCTACGCGCTCCGCGATCGGACCGAGCTGCTGGCGGCCGTGCGCAGGCTTCTCCCGCTACGCAAGCCGGAGGCGGAGCGCCTCTTCGACGGCGCGAACGATTCGGTCTTCGCGAACCTGTACGCCACGCTCGTCACCAGTGCCATTGATGGGATCGGTACCGGGCTGATGTTCTGTGCCGTCGGGTTACCGGCTCCGGTCACCTGGGGCGTGGTGACGTTCGTCCTCAGTTTCGTCCCGATCCTCGGCACGTACATCGTGTGGATGCCGGCCGCAGCGTACCTCGCCCTGAGCGGGAACTGGGGCGGCGCGGTGGCGATGGTGGCGTTCGGGGTCGCGTCCTGGGTCGTGGTGGACAACTTCGTGTACGTCCGGGTGGCGGGCCAGCGGATGCACCTGCACGAGGTCCCCGCGCTGATCGCGTTCCTCGGCGGATTGGCCTTATTCGGCGCATCGGGCGTGATCCTCGGCCCCGCGATCCTTGCGGTAACGGTCGCGCTTTTGGAAGTGTGGCACGCCCGCGCCACGAGCACCGAACTTCCCGCAACCGGTGAAGCTGGGAAGCCGGAAATCGGCCGCGGATGACCACCGATAGCGCGGATAACGGGCTCGGCCAATCTTCGCCATCGCGATCGGGTACCGAAAGCCGCGTACTCCACTTCGATGAGGTGGAGTACGCGGTTTTCGGTACCCGATCGCACCTCGGGCCATTATCATCAACCCGCTTCCCCGGTCGGGGAACTGGTTTCTCGCTGGCTCAAGGAGACTCTCCATGTCACTCGCGCGCATCGCACTCGTGGCCGCGTTCCTCGCGGTCGGGTCCGTGGCGTCGGCCGCCGACCACTGGGTGTACTTCGGCGTGTACACGGGCAAAGGTGAAAAGGACAGCAAGGGCATCTACCGGTCCCGGTTCAACGACGCGACCGGCAAACTGACCGAGCCGGAACTCGCGGCCGAAATGGGCAGCCCGTCCTTCGTGACGATCCACCCCAACAAGAAGTTCCTCTACGCGGTCGGTGAGGGCGGCGGGAAGGACGGCGGACCGGTCGTCGCATTCGCAATCGACACCGGGACCGGGGCGCTCAAGAAGCTGAACGAGGACAAGAGCGGCGGGAGCGGCCCGTGCCACGTCGTCGTCAGCCCGAACGGGGATTACGCCGCGGTCGCGAACTACGGCGGCGGGAGCACCTGCGTGTTCGCGGTGGGTGAGGACGGCAAACTCGGCAAGCGGATCGGGTTCGTGCAGCACAAGGGGAGCAGCGTCGACAAGGGGCGCCAGGGCGAACCGCACGCGCACTGCTGTGCGTTCGTTGGCGGCCATCTCGTCACGGTGGACCTCGGTCTGGACCGCGTCAAGGCGTTCCAGATCGACCCGGCGAAGGGGCTGATCGAGCTCGAAAAGGAAGACATCGTTACGCCCGCCGGGAGCGGCCCGCGCCACATCGCCCTCGTGTCCGGTTCCCCCTTCGCCTACGTGTGCGGGGAACTCGATTCGACCGTGAACGTGGTCAAGGAGGGCAAGGTGGTGCAGTCGCTCTCGACGCTGCCGAAACCGACACCGGGCAACTCCACCGCCGAGTGCATCCTCTCGCCGGACGGCAAGTTCGTGTACGTCTCGAACCGCGGGCACAACAGCATCGCGGTGTTCAAGGTGAACGAGGACCACAAGCTGACCGCGGCCGGGCATATCACGGGGGACATCCAGATCCCGCGCAACTTCAACATCGACCCGTCGGGCAAGTGGATGCTGATTGCCAGTCAGGACGGCGGGAAAGTGGGCGTGTGGGAACTTGATGCGAAGACCGGCGGCGCCAAGGAGACCGGCACCACAGTGAAGCTGAACAAGTGCGTCTGCGTGAAGTTCGTGCCCGTTGTGAAGTGAGTGCGCGTCCTTTTGAGGCCGATTGCGGTGTTGTGCGTCGCACGGGCTGGAGGCTCAAGGACGGGTGTGTTGTTTGTGTAGCCCCGGATGGGGCGACCGAGTGTAGCCAGGGGTGAAGCGCAGCGCAACCCCTGGTAGACCAGCACAAGATGAGCCGGCCCCGTGAGGGGCGACAGCCAATCCGAGGCGCTGTCGCCCCTCACGGGGCCGGCTCATCTTTGCATTCGTTCGTCGGTGTTCGTGGAAGCCCGCCAGGGGTTGCGCTAGCGCTTCACCCCTGGCTACGATCGGTCGCCCCATCCGGGGCTTAAAACACGGTTTCGTATCTGATCCGTGTTATCTGCGTTCATCCGCGGCGCATTGATTCGACCAATTCTACGCCAGATCGAACAGCAGCACTTCGCCGTCGCCGGTCACGGTCAGTTCCGTCTCGTCTTCCACTGCGACCGCGTCACCGGCTACGAGCTTCGTGCCGTTCACGGTCGCGGCGCCGGTGGCCACGTGCAGGAACGCGGCGCGCCCGGATCGCAGTTCGTGGCGGACGGTGTCGCCCGTCGCGAGCTTCGTCTGGTACACTCGCACGTCCTGGTGGATGACGAGTGACCCGTTCTCCCCGGCGGGCGACGCGATCAGCGCCCACTTCCCGCCCTTGTCCGCGTCGGTGAACACCTTCTGCTGGTAGCCCGGCGTGTGCCCGCGCTTGTCGGGGAGCAGCCAGATCTGCAGCAGGTGAACCGGCGCCTCGTCGGACGGGTTGAACTCGCTGTGCGTGATCCCCGTGCCGGCCGTCATCGCCTGCCACTCGCCGGCCCGGATCACCTCGCCGTTGCCCATGCTGTCGGCGTGTTCCAGCGCCCCGGTGAGCACGCAGGTGAGGATCTCCATGTCCCGGTGCGGGTGCGTGGGGAACCCGCCGCCCGGCGCGACGCGGTCGTCGTTAATGACCCGCAGCGCGCGGAACTGGTGGTGCATCCGGTCCTGGTAGTCGCCGAACGAGAAGGTGTGCCGGCTGTCGAGCCAGCCGCCGTACTTCGTTACGCCGCGATCGGTGCCCTTGCGAATGGTGAGCATTGGTACGTCCAGTGGTGCCACCGCGTGTCCATCGGTGACACCACTAGATACCGGTCCGCGGGTCAGAGCTTTCAGGCGGAGGGGCTGGAGGGGCTACTTGCCGACGCGGAACAACTGCGTGCCGGTGCGGACGAAGAACGCGCCGTCGACCGCCGCGACCCCGTACACAATGGGGTCCAGGTACTCGGCCGGGGCGTCCTTCTTGTCCGGGGCGCCCGCGGCGGGCTTCGCCTTCGGTTCCCACAGTTTGTTCGACGAAACCAGCTCGAACTCCTGGCCCGCCTTGAGCACGCTGGTTGTGCCGTCCTTGCCGAAGAAGTAGACGTGTTTGCCCGCGCCCAATGGCGACGCCCAGCACGCGCTGTCGATGCGCTCGGAGAACAACTCCTTACCGCTCGCGAGATCGTGCCCGTACACCACGCCCACCTGGTTCACGAAGTACGCGACGCCCTCGTAGCCGAGCGGGGTGGCGTAGTTGGAGATCCCCACCTTCGCGGTCCACGCGGTCTCGAACCCGGGCTTGCCGTCCTTCGCGACGAGTTTCAGGCACCCGTTCCCCTTCGCACCCGCGGGCGGGTCGTCCTTGGAGCGACTGGTACCACCACCGAACAGCACGCGGTCCCCGACCACCGACGCCGACGGGAGCGTGTTCCCGATTACGTTGTCGAGCTTCCACAACTCCTTGCCCGTATCGGCGGCGTAGCCGATTACGGTACCGGCGCTGCTAGCGATCACTTCTTCCTTGCCGGCGCGCGTGGCGATCACGGGCGAGGTCCACGCGCCCTTCTGCTCGCGTTCCGTCTTCCACTTGTTCTTGCCGGTCGCTTTATCGACCGCGAGCAAGTACGACGGCCCGCGGTGGTCGATCAGGACGTAGAGTGCGTCGGCAGTCTGGGCCGGCGAGCTACCGACTCCGTGACCGCCCTGGAACTCGCCATATTCCTTCGACAGCGACCGCTCCCAGCGCACCTTGCCGGCGTGCGTAAGGGCGATCAGGTTGCCGCCCTCGAAGAAGCAGTACAGGCCGTCCGCGTCGACACACGGGGTCGGGGCCGCGCGGCTAATGGTGAAACCCCACTTCGCCTTCTGCGTCGGCTCGAACGTGTGGCGCCACTTCTCCTTGCCGGTCTTCGCGTCAATGGCGACGACGAAACCCTTTTCGCGCTGCGCGCCCTCCACCGCGGTGAGGTACACGGTTCCGTCCCACACCACCGGTGACGACTGCCCGTACCCCGGCAGGTCGATCTTCCACGCGACGCCGTCCTTCGGCGACCACTTGGTCGGGTAATCACCTTTAGCCGCACCGTCGCCCGTGCCGCGGAAGCTCGGCCACGCATCGGCCGCGGGCGCCGGTGTACCCGCGGCCGTTAAAACCAGGAGCGCGAGAATCGTTCGCATTGTTTCCTCGGGGAGCTTCGTTAGCGGGGTGAAAGGAGGTCGTGCATTCCGAGTCCGAGTACGGCGGCGACCGCGACACTGAACAGCAGAACCACGCCCCCGATCCGGCGCGTCGCCTTGAGCTGCCACCACATGAAGATACCGGACACGCCCCAGAACACCATAACGAAGGCCATCGCATCGACGATGACCGCCCAGAACCACTTCGCGTTCTGGCCCCCCGGGAACCCGTGCGTGAGGTGCAAGCGAGTGAGGAACCGGCGCGTCGAGAGTTCGTCGGGCGGAGTGGCCGAATCGGTCGACGCGCCGCCCACGGTGCCGTCCATTGCGTTGTAGGTCACGCGCCAGGTTTTTGTGCCATCGGACATCAGGAAGCTGAGATCCGGTACGCTGCTCACCTTAACTTCACCGCCTTGAAAACCGGTACGTTCCAGAACGACGGGCACGGCCGCCTTCACGCGCTCGTGCATCGGCTCCGGGAGCACGAGCGGTCCGGTCGTGGCCCCCGCGAGCGTGGGGGCATCGGTCTTCTCCGCCCCCTTCGGGGCGCCCCGTTCTCCTCGCCCGCCACCCTTGGGAGCGCCGCCTTTAGGTGCGCCGCCCTTCGCCCCAGTAACCGCAAAGGGCGCCTTCTCTTCGACCTTCGTTACGGCCGGGGCCGGCCGCGAGCGCACGGTACCGCCGGAGTTGACCACGTCGAAGAGTACGCTCACTTCCCGGTCGTCGACTTTCACCGTGGCGAACGCGAAGTCGCGGGTGTACTTCGCCTTCTCCGGTTCCACGAGCGTGTACGGTTTGCCCTCTTTTGCCCGCTCGTTGAGCGCCTGGACCACCTGTTCGGCGATCGCGCTCGGGGCGGGCAGTGATTCCATCGGCGTGCCGTTCGTCTCACTCGCGCCGAACGAGACGAATGGCGCGTCGCTGAACGCCGTGGGGTGGTTGAATAGGAACCCGGTGGCCCCGTACAGGATCACCCAAGGCAGCAGGAACAGCCCGAAATACAGGTGCCCCCGGCGCACCAAGTGCATGGCCCGTTTGCGCATCGGGCGTCGGGCCACTCGCGGGACCGGAGCGGGGGCCGGGGCCAACTGCGCGGTCGGTTCAGCAACGCTCATCGTCGTCTCCCTGGGTTCCCCGAATTTAGTAGTCGCCACCGATCACTTCGCCACCGTTCCGGCTCCCGAGCGCGCGGTACGTGGCCATGTCGATGGAGTCGCGGACGAACTTGACCGACCCGTCCCCGAACACGAAATTGCACCCGCCAGTGTGTGGGCTGTTAAAGGCCGAGAGCGCCGTGTTCCGGTACCACGCGGTCGCGTCATTGGTGCTCAACCCGCCCGCGGTCGCGGACGCGGTGCCCGCCTTGGCGTTCACCGTGGCGCTCTTGCCGACGAGGGTCCGGGTGTTCATCGGAGTCATCGTGACGCCGTCGCTGGTGTCGGCCCCGGGGTGCGGGAACGCGTAGTTCGTGTTCCCGGTGTACGGCCGGCCAGTCAGGTCCGAGCCGTCGAAGTTGCTCGTCCCGCTCGCCCACGTGCTCCCGAGCACCCGGTAGTGCTTCTCGCCCACCAGGAGCGTGTTGGACAGCCCGTCCGTTACGCTCGCCAGACTGATTTTCGTCACGGTCCCCAGGACGGTCGTCGGCGATCCCACCGGGGGCGGTTGGAAGGCGGAAGCCATCATGCCGTCGTCCGCGGTCCAGCGGAGCTTCGGCGAAGTGACCACGGTCCCACTGGCGTCGGTGGCGTACTGGAAGTTTCCACGGGACGCGGCGTAACTGCAGTACGCGCCGTATCCGACCGCGTCGGGCTTCGCCATCGACGGGCACAGGTACGTCGGGATCGGGTTCTTCGTGAGTTCAAAGTTGGTCGGCCCGCCGACGACGAGCGGAGTCGTCTTGTCGGTGGCTCCCTTGGCCGGGTTGTACTGCTTGGCGATGTTGTCCTGCTCCAGGTACGGGAGCAGGTACAGGAACCCGCTGTGGTGCTTGGACGGGGCTTCGGGCGGTAAGGCGTTGGACGTCGAACCGCCCTCGTCGTGCCCGTTCGGGGCGTAGCTGAACGGGGGCAGTTTCTCCACCGCCCCGTGGTAGTTGTGAACGGCGAGCCCGACCTGTTTCAGGTTATTGGCGCACTTCATCCGGGCGGCGGCCTCGCGGACCTTCTGCACCGCGGGAAGTAGCAACCCGATGAGGATCGCGATGATCGCGATCACCACCAGCAACTCGATCAGTGTAAACGCGCGGCGCATGCGGTTCGGGCTCACGGTGTGCTCCGGGAGGGGAGGTTGAGAAGAGCTGCATTGCGGAGGGCCGGTGAGCGCGGCGCAGAGGGAGGGCCGGGCGCGTTCCGAGCGGTGGCGGAGCAAGCTCGAGGCGGGAATCGTCCGTGGAGACCACGGCAATTCCCACTGCAAATCTTATTGAGACAAATTCTCAACAAGATGACTTTACATTACGGCCGGATCGGATACTGTCAACATCCGAAGCAAAAAAGATCGCACTGAATCACTGCGGGATCGCTCGCGGTTGCGAATTCTGTGCGGATAGTTACGCTGAAATTGCGTCTCAGTACCGCAATTGAAAGACGCCGCCATGAGCGACACGGAACTGGAAGAAGATGATCGCCACGAAACCCCGGACGGCTCCGAATCGGACCGGACCATTCGGGCGGACGAGTTGTTCGCGGGTAAGCGCGAAGTGTGGATCGACCTCGACGGGGTGCGTTACCGGCTGCGCATCACCCGGCGCGGGAAACTGATTCTTCAAAAGTAAGATTGAAGACGGATTGGCCACAAAAAGGCACAAAGGGCACAAAAAAGAAGACAGAGAGCAGAGGTCCGAGATCAGAAGACAGAAGCGTCGTTTTGAAGCCCCAGATGGGGCGACCGATCGTAGCCAGGGGTACAGCGCAACTCCTGGCGGGCTCCCACAATCCCCCAACGAACGAATGCAAAAATGAGCCAGCCCCGCTAGGGGCGACAGGCCAATCAGAGGACTCGCCGCCCTAACGGGGCTGGCTCATCTTGTGCTGGTCTACCAGGGGTTGCGCTCGCGTTGCTCGCTTCACCCCTGGCTACGATCGGTCGCCCCATCCGGGCTACAAAAGCCACACACGTCCGCTCCCGCGCCTTCTGGTCTCTGTCCTCTGCCTTCTGATTTCTTCTTTTTTGTGCCCTTTGTGTCTTTTTGTGGCCAATCGGTCTTTGCTTTTCTTGTCTGATCCGTGTTCTCTGTGTTGATCCGCGGCTCTTTTGTCTTTTTTTGTAACTACCCACCCCTCACTTCTTCTTCGCAGTGACGACGCGCGGGTTCTTGCCCATGTCCTTCAGCGTCGGGCCGAGTTCCAGTTCGGGCCGGTCGGCCAGGATACTCCGCACCGCGTCCTCTTGTTTCCAGCCGATTTCCAACAAAAGCGAGCCGTTCGGCTTCAGGAACGGGCCGATGCCGGCCGCGATGCGCCGGTAGAACGCGAGCCCGTCCGGTCCGCCGTCGAGCGCGAGGCGCGGTTCGTGGTCGCGGACTTCGGCGCTCAGTTCGGCGAACTCGGACTGCGCGATGTACGGCGGGTTACTCACCACCATATCGAACGCGCTACCCGGCGCGAGCGGCGCGAACAGGTCGCCTTGAAGTAACGTGACGCGGTCCGCGACACCGTGCTTGGTAGCGTTGCGCGTCGCAACTTCGAGTGCGTCCGGGGAGACATCGACCGCGGTCACGCGGGCGTCCTTCTTCTGGTGCGCGAGGCTCACGGCGATGCACCCGGACCCGGTACCGAGGTCGAGTACGGCGGGCGCGGTCATGGGTTTGAGGCGCTTGAACGCTTCGCCGACCAGGGTCTCGGTGTCCGAGCGCGGGATCAGTACCGCCGGGTCCACCTCGAACGTGAGGAGGTAAAACTCGCGCGAGCCGACGAGGTACGCGGCCGGCCACCCGGCCACCCGGCGCTGGATCAGTTCGCGGTACTTGCTGCGCTCCGCGTCCGTGGGCTGGTCGTCGAACCGCACGAACAGGTCCATGCGCGTGCAGTTGAGGACGTGCGCGAGGAGGATCTCGGCTTCCAACTTGGCGCCGTCAACGTTCTTCGCCTTGAGGAAGTCCGTCGTCCACGCGAGGAGCGCTTTGATCGTCCAGACGGTCGGCGTCGGTGCGGGCGGCATTGGGAGTCCGTTCTCGGAAAATTACGGGCGGTGAGGGCATTATTGCGAATCCCGCAGCGCCGCAACAGACCGGTTACCACTTACCGCGCTTGCGGGCGCTCCGCGCGTCGGGTAGAACATCCTCCGTTGATCGTGCTCGTGTTTAGCTCGGTGCCCTGCACCAGGCTGATGTTGCGTCAGCCGAGCTGTTACCGTGCCGTTCCGCGCGAGGAAGGCTGTTCCAGCACCGCTTTCGACCCCTGGGGCCACCCGGGGTGGAATTGCTGGGCCAACCTCGCGAATCGCGGTTTAATTCCACCCCGGGTGGCCCCAGGGGTCGGCGGTGCCGTGAGCCTTCCACACCCCAGGTCGAGAAGTAGACTGGAGCCCGATCAACAGCACAAGCCCCGGTGTGAGCCGGGGCTTGTGTCTTTCACGAATTCGATTACCGACGGTATGTGCGAGCGCTGCGGCTGCACATCTTAGTAGAGTCGGCTCTGGAGCCGCTTGCGGTAGTCGTCGGCTTGCGGGCTGCGCGGGCCGATCACCTCGAACACCTTCAGCATCAGATCGCGGACCGCGGTGCGTCCGAGTTGCCGGTCGTCGTCCGCGGCGGCGAGCAGTTCGTCCATCGCGGCGGGGTAGTCGCCGCGTGCCGCCAGGATTCGCGCGAGTGCGACCTTCGCTTCCGCCGTGGGAGCAGATTGGGCCGCAGCGAGATCGGCGTCGGCGTGCGGTACTTCGCGCAGGTGGAGGATTGCTTTTAAGCGCTGGGCCTCGGTCGCGAAGTCGCCAAAGTCGACCCCGGTGAGTAGCGGAATCGCTTGCGGCTCGTTGCCCGGGGCCGCGAGCAGCACGCGCGCCAGCCCGACGCGGGCGGCCGGGTCGTCTGGCGCGGTCGCGAGCATCGCGCGGTACGCATTGCCCGCTGCGCCTCGGTCGTGTACTTCCAGTTCGAGCGCCTGTTCCAACGGCGTCGGCTCTTTGGGTTCGGATGTTCCAGTGCCCAAGTCATCAATGAACGCGCGCAGTTGATCTTCCGGCAGCAGCCCGGTGAAACTGTTGACCATTTGGCCGTCGCGCACCGCGAACACGGCCGGGATGCCTTCGACCTGAAACATCTGGGCGATGTCCGGGTTCTCGTCGGTGTTGACCTTCACGAGCATGAACACGCCGGCCTTCTCGTCGGCCAGCTTTTCCAGCAGCGGCGCGAGTGCCCGACACGGTCCGCACCAGGGCGCCCAGAAGTCGATCACGACCGGGCGCTCGCGCGACCCGTCCACGACGACTTGCTGGAAGTTCTCCATCGTCCCTTCAACGACCCACGGCGAAGCACCCACAGCGCACCTCCTTTAAGGTGCCATCAACCTTACGCACCGGCGCCCGGCTTTCCACCCCGGTGGGTTGGCCTGTGCTACGGGCGCCCACGAAGGATCGCATCGGGGCACCGTTGCGCCCGGCGCCCGTAATGTTGAACGGATTCGCTTCGGTTGTGGGGCGAGCTGAGACGCTTCTGAAGCAATTGGTACGCGAAGTGGCGACACGGTTTCGAGTTTTGGCAGCAACTCCGTTCGTTCAACCGACCAGCGCGGCAACTTGCGCGACGGTCACTTCGGCCAGCGACGCGACGACGATGTCCGCGCCCGCCGCGCGTAGTTTGTCGGCCGGGTGGTGCCCGACGAACGTGACCGCGACACACTTCATTCCGCCCGCTTTGGCGGCTTCCACGCCGGCCACCGCGTCCTCGAATACGACACACCGGCTCGGGGCCGCGTTCAGCTTTTCGGCGGCCGTGAGGAACACTTCCGGGTCCGGTTTCCCGCGGCGCACATCATCCCCCGTGACGACCGCAGAGAAATACCGGCGCGTGTCGGTCAACCCGAGCAACAGGTCGAGATTCCCGGTCGGCGCGGACGAACCGACGGCTTGCGGCCACCCCGCGTCCGCGAACGCCGACACGAGTGCGGCCACGCCGGGGAGCAGTTGTGTGCCCTCGTCGCGCACCGATGCGCGGTACAGGTCTTCTTTGCGCTCGCCGAGGTCGCGACACAGTTGATCGTCGGCGTCGGGGTAGAACAGTTTTCGCAGAATCTCCGGGTTCCGCATCCCGAACGTCGCTGCGAAATCCGCGCGCGTGAACGGCTTGCCGATTTCGGACGCGAGCCGACTCCACGCCCGGAAGTGCTGCTCGGCGGTATCGACGAGCGTGCCGTCCACGTCCCAGATGATCGCAGGTGTTGTCATGTTTGCTGTTGTACGACCCCCGACCGTGCCCACCAGAACTCCGCGTTCTGGTGGGCACGGTCGGGGCCGCGAACGCGCTTGTAACTACACCCCGGGGTTGAAACCCCGGGCTATTCCCGGTGGCCCCGTTGGGGCCGCAAAGACGCGATACGTTCATTGTCTCCTGGACCCCGAATGGGGGTCACCGGGAATAGCCCGGGGTTTCAACCCCGGGTTCTGTGTGAAGCGTGGAAAAGCCGTTGACTCCCCGTTCGTGCTAGTGGAGACTGTGTTTCACTCCCGCCTTCTGTTTGCGACCCGCCACGCGCTCCACCCAACGCGAGCCGAACCATGTCCGCACGTCCCTCGTCCCCCGTGCCCCACCGCATCCCGCGGCGCGGGTTCCTGAAGATCGGCGCACTGGGGTTGGGCGGGCTCACGCTCCCGAACTTGCTCCGCGCGGAGGCCGCGGCCGGGGTTCGCTCGCCGCACAAGTCAGTGATCCTCATTTACCTCGTCGGCGGGCCGCCGCACCAGGACATGTTCGACCTGAAGCCGAACGCGCCGAAGGAGATCGCGGGGCCGTGGAAGCCCATCCCGACCAATGTGAACGGCATCCAGATTTGCGAGGCGCTCCCGCACCTCGCGAAGATCATGGACAAGCTCGCGATCGTGCGCTCGCTCGTCGGCAACCAAGCCGATCACGACGCCATTCAGGTTTACAACGGGTTCGACCCGAAGAAGCCGACGCCCGCCGGCGGGTGGCCGCAGTTCGGCTCCGCGGTCGCGAAGTTACAGGGACCGGCGGACCCCGCGGTACCGCCGTTCGTGAGCCTGTGTTACACCTGCACGCACGGGCCGTACAACGAGCCGGGGCCGGGCTTCCTCGGGCCGGCCCTCACGCCGTTCCGCGCGATGGGACCGACCCGCGATGACATGGTCCTCCGCGGTGTGAACGTGAACCAACTCGCGGACCGCAAGACGCTCCTCAAGCGCTTCGACGACATGCGCCGCGATAAGGACTCGTCCGGCGCGCTGAAGGCAATGGACTCGTTCACCGAACAGGCGTTCGGGCTGCTCACTTCGTCCCGCATGGCGGAAGCGCTCGACCTCTCGAAGGAACCGCTCCGCGTAATCGAGCGGTACGGCACCGGGGACCCGAAAGTCTTCATGGACGCGAACGGCGCGCCCCGCGTGCCGCAGAGCCTGCTCATGGCCCGGCGGCTCATCGAAGCCGGCGCCCGCGTGGTCACGCTGAACTACAGCAAGTGGGACTGGCACGGCGGGCTGAACGCCGAGGGCCGGGCGAACAACTCGATCTTCCTCCGAGAACAAGAAGACTTCCCGCCGTTCGACAAGTGCGTGAGCGCGCTAATCGAGGATCTACACGACCGCGGACTGGACAAGGACTGCACCGTCGTCGTGATGGGTGAGTTCGGGCGCACGCCGAAGATCAGCGCTCAAGTCGGGCGCGACCACTGGCCACAACTGAACTGCGCGCTGCTGGCCGGCGGGGGGATGAAAACGGGTCAGGTCATCGGCAGCTCGGACAAGATCGCGGGCGAAGCGGCGTCGCGCCCGGTTACGTTCGGCGAACTGTTCGCGACGCTCTACCACAACCTCGGCATCGACGCGGACAAGGCCACACTCGCGGACCTCACCGGCCGCCCGCAGTACCTCGTCGAAGGAAGCGCCCAGCCGATCAAGGAACTCGTCTGATCCCGGCGCGCCGCCCGTGAGATACGGGCGGCGCCTTCGAGAACGCCTTTACTTCGCCCGCTCATCGAACACCTTGAACACGTCCGCGAGCGCTTCGCGCACAATCACCATGTGCTCGATGTGGGGGTATTCCTTGTAAATGAAGCTCTTCGCGCCGCCCGCAGTGAGCGTCTTGTTCAAAGTGCGGGCGCCGGTCAGCGCGAAGTCTTTTTCGCCGACGCCAATGAAGAGCGGCAGCTCCGTAAACGCCTTCACGTCCTTCACGGCACCACCTCCACCGAGCGCGGCGGCGGCCGCGAACCGGCCGGGGTACTTCTGCACCAAATCGATGGTTTGCATCGCGCCCATCGAGTGGCCGATCACGAACGTGCGATTCGGGTCGAGGTCGTACCGCTTCGCGAGTTGGTCGAGAACCGCCGGTACGGGTGGCGCGCTACCGAAATTCAGTCCGCTGCGGGTAGCGACGAGTACCCACCCGCGTTTGCGGCACTCGGTCACGATCTGCCCGGCGCCGTAACCCTCGAAGAACAGGTTCTCCGACCCGCCGGCGCCGTGTAGCGCGACCACCACCGGAGCGGGCTTCTTGGGGTCCAGCCCTCTCGGAACGAAGATCCGCGTCGGGACCGATTTCTTCGCATCCGTCGGCACTGAGAGCCAAAACTGCCCCGACTTCGCGGCCGTGAAGAAGGGCTTCCCATCGAGCATCGTTTCCGCGTTCTTGAGCAGGTCCGCAGCCGGCAGATCCGTTTCGGGCACCGTGCCGCCGACCAGTTCCGTCAACAGTTCCGCCCGGTCGCGTGCGGTGGCTTTCTCGATCGTGTCAACCGCGTCCCATGACGCGACGGCCTTCTTGAGCGCGGCGAGACGCGCGTCGAGATCCGCGATCTGCGAGATGCCGATCGCGGTGCGGCGAATCTCCCGCCCACTTTCCACCATGAAGTACAGCTTACGGTCCAGCCCCGCAAACTCGCCGAGCGGCGGGAGCGGCACCTTGAGTGTGTGCGGGAACTTGTCGGGCTTGATCGTGGTGATCTGCTTGTCGGTGAACCAGAGTTGCACTTCCGGGCTCTTCGGCACATCACCCTTCGGCACGTAAAGCTGGTGAATCGTGACGGTCAACTCCTGGGCTTTGCCGTCCACGACGCGCAGTTCGGGCACCGCGTAGAGGCTCCACGCCCACTGACGGGTGGCGCTCGGCCCTTCGTCCGAAGTGAGTGCGAACCCGGCCAAATCGAGCGCGTGCCCGGCGTCGCCGAACCGGAAGGCGAAGAACTGCTCCGTGAGCTTCTGAATGTGTGCGAGTGCGCGCTTGCGGGCCGCCGGGTTTTCGTGCCTCTCCCACTCCTGCTCGAATCGCTTGAGGCGCTGGCCGAGTTCGTACCGCTGTGCGAGCACTTCGGCCGCTTTCGGCGGCTCGGCCGCAGATGTGCTTGCCAGAAGGAGAGTTACCGCGACCGACGTGCCGAACTGCCGCATTTCGCGTCCCTCAGAAGTCGGGTTGAATCGCTCCCACTGAAAAAGTTACAACTTGTGTTCCCCCACAGTGCCGCAAAATTGTGCCCGCCCGATTTTGACGGTGGGGGAGCAGCGACAACGGAAAGGAATCCACCGTGAAGCGTCAACTCTGCTTGTGCGTTCTGTTCGCGCTGGTGCTGGTCCCGGACTGGGCTTCGGCGTGCTGGCCGCGCTGGGGCGGGCCGGTTTACGAGCCGGTCTACTACCCGACCCACACCCCGATTTACTACACCCCGCCGGTGTATTACCAGCCCGTTTACGTGCAACCTTGCGTACCAGCGGCCGCTCCGTTGCACCCGCCGCGTGTCGAGTCCGCTCCCCCCTCGCGCCCCAACAACCCGCCGAGCGCGCCGCGCCCGACCACGCAGACGAACCCGCCCGGATCGGGACTGGGCAGCGAGCCGGTCGTGCGCCCGATTGGGGGCACGGAAGCCCCGCGAACCGGTTCACCCGAACCGCTTCCGCCGATGACGCCGAAGCCGGCCGTACCGGAACCGGCCCCGAAACCACCGGCTCCCAGTTTGATCGAAGTTCCACGCGGCACGGACCCGGATTCGCGGAAAGCGCCCACACCCGAACCCAAGAAGCCGGCGCTCGATTTCCCTTCCCTGGATCCGAAACCGGGCGCAGCGGGTGTGAAACCGCCGGCGCTCGATCTCCCGAAAGACGAGGGGGAACTCAAGCTCCCGCCGCTCGACTTGCCGAAGGACGACAAGACCCCAAAGTTGCCCTCGCTCGACCTCCCGAAAGACGTGCCGGGGATCAAGGTACCGTCGCTCGATTTGCCGAAAGAGGACAAGGCACCGAAGCTCCCGGCGCTCGAGCTACCGAAAGTGAACGATCCGCTGGCCCCCACGCTGCCAAAGCCCGACAAGGAGCCGAAGCTGCCCCCACTGGAGCTCCCCAGTGGTGCGCCCGCGGTGCCGGTCCCCGCGCCGGCCCCGGACGCGCTGATTCCGCCGTCCACGTTGCCCGTACCGAAGGCCCCGGAAGGGTTGCCGCCACTCACGGTACCGCCCGAATCGCCGATCTTCCCCGAGGGCAAGCCGTCAGAATCGAAGTCCAGCCCGCTCACGGGCGGCACGCGCGATCCGAAGGTAACCGTGTTCCCGGCCTCCGGCAACGCGGCCACAAACGGGCTGCGCAAGGTCGGGTTCTACAACCACACCGGGCGCGACCTGGCGCTAACGATTGAGGGCAAAACGGTAACGCTTCCCGCGAAGACGTTCCTGCACGCGCAACTGCCGACGACGTTCACCTGGAAGCAGGGCGACAAGCCGGCCGCGAAGGAAACGGTGCCCGCCGACGCCGCGGGCGTGGATGTGCTGTTCCGAGAGTGATTGAGAAGAGCTGTTCCCCCAGGGTGTGCGTCTGCGCCGCGACCCTGGGAACAATTCGCGATCGCCACTGAGAATCTGCGCCCCTAATCCGACGCGGGTCCGCTCTCCTCGGGCGGGATCTCTTCCGCGCCCGGCTGTCCCGGCGGCACACTCTTGTAATCCCCGGCCGACGGGTGCTCCTTCGACCGGCCGAGCAAATCGCCGCACACCTGATACTTGAAGTTCCCGATTTGCAGCTCGTCGCCGGGGCGCAGTTTCCCCTCCGCGACGCGCTCGCCGTTGATGCGCACGCCGTTGGTGCTGCCGAGGTCGCGGATCACGAGGTAGTCGTTCACCTGCGCGAGCACGCAGTGCCGGCGCGACACCTTCTTCGAGTTCAACTGGACGTCACACTCCTCGTGCCGGCCGAACAACAGGATCGGCTTGTCGAGAAGAATACTCGGGCCGTCGGCGAGTGAGAGCAGGTGCGCGGGCATTGGCTCGCTCCGGGATGGGCACTCTCTATATACCATGCCGCGCGCCCGCGTGCATCGGGCCGCGTGCGCCCGAGCGTGACGGCCTCACGATTGTGGCGCGCCACAATCGTCGCAGCGCGGTATCCTTTAGAATTGTGCTGTGCGTTGTGTTGATAAGAACCTATACCGTAGTGTCTCGAAATCTCCCCGAGTCGGCGCAAATGTGTTACAAAACACGCGCCCCGAGCCACGAGATCCCAGAATGTCCGACGCCGTCTTCCAGCGCTGCATCAACCCGACCTGTGGCGGCACCGCCGACCGCGCGGACACCTCATTTCGGTGCCCGCAGTGCGGCGGCCTGCTCGATGTCGCTTACGACTGGAACAAGCTCCCCGTTCCCAAGTCGCTCAAGCACTTCGAGGGCAAGTGGGCCAACCGCACGAACCCGCTCGATTTCTCCGGTGTGTGGCGCTTCCGCGAACTCTTCCCGTTCGCGCCGGACGAAGCCATCGTCACCATCGGCGAGGGCCAGACGCTGTGCCAGCGCACCGACGCGGTGGCCGCCTACACCGGGCTGAACGCGGGGCGGTTGTTCCTTCAGTATGAGGGCATGAACCCGAGCGGCAGCTTCAAAGATAACGGCATGAGCGCGGCGTTCACGCACGCCCGCATGACCGGCGCGACGCGGGCCGCGTGCGCCAGCACCGGGAACACCAGCGCGAGCCTCGCCATCTATTGCGCGGCCACGCAATTGATGCGCGGCGTCATCTTCATTGGCAGCGGGAAGATCAGTTACGGGAAACTGTCGCAGGCGCTCGAGCACGGCGCGCTCACGGTGCAGATCGAGGGCGACTTCGATGACGCGCTGCGCCGCGTACAGGAGGTGAGTCGGCAACTCGGCATCTACCTCGTGAACAGCGTGAACCCCTTCCGCCTGGAAGGGCAGAAAACCATCATGTTCCGCGTACTGGAAGCGCTGAACTGGGAAGTGCCGGACTGGATCGTGGTGCCGGGTGGGAACCTCGGTAACGTGTCGAGCTTCGCGAAGGCGTTCGGCGAACTCGTGGACCTCGGGCTGATCTCCCGCGTCCCGCGTCTGGCCGTCATCAACGCGGCCGGGGCGGACACGTTCTACCAGCTCTACGAGAAGAACGGGCTGCGGTGGAACGGCGGGCAGTTCGATCAGTCGAAGATCGACGACTACTACGCCGGACTCGACGCGAACAACCGCAAGGCCGATACGCTCGCGAGCGCGATCGAGATCAACCGCCCGGTGAACCTACCCAAAGCCCTGCGCGCGATCGATCGCTGCAACGGCGTGGTGCGCGCGGTCCCCGACACGGAGATCCTGGACGCGAAGGCGAAGATCGGCGCCGGCGGACTCGGGTGCGAGCCGGCCAGCGCCGCGAGCGTCGCGGGTTTGCGGCAACTTGTTCAAGAAAAGGTGATTTCGCCGTCCGACTCCGTCGTCTGTGTCTTGACGGGACACGTGCTGAAGGACTCGGACGAAACGGTCGCGTACCACTCGGCGGACAAAGCCACCTTCGACGCGAAGCTCGGCAAGCGCGGGGTGAAGCAAGTCGCGTTCGCGAACCGCGCCGTGCAGGTGCCGAACGACCTCGCCGCGATCGTCCGGGCCATCGAATCCCACGCCTGATCGTCCCCGGCCCCGACCGGGACACGGTCGGCCACATTGCCGGGTGTACCATGCGCCGCGGGGCTTCGCTGATCGAATTGCTGGTCGTCATTGCCATCATCGCGATCCTCATCGGCCTGATGCTCCCGGCTGTGCAGAAAGTGCGCGCGGCGGCGAACAACACCGTGTGCCGGAACAACCTCCGGCAAATCGGACTCGGGCTTCACATGTACCACGACGCCCACAAAACGCTCCCGTTCGGGCGCCTGTGCCCGGCGCCGTGGAAGGACGGTAAAGACCCGCGGTGCCTCACGTGCAACCCGGCCAACACTTACACTGGCGCGACCGAAACGTGGTGGTGCCCCTACGACAACCGCACGGGCGCGACCGTAACGGCCGCCCTTCCCGGGTACACGCCCGCCGGTTCGGTCACGCCGTTCGTCGAGAACTCGCTCCGCGTCTTCCGCTGCCCGGACGCGGCCGACCGAAACTTCGGCAGCCCGACATCTGGCGGATCGTTTCAGATCTGCTACGCGATCAACCCGGACGTGGGCGGGAAGAAGTTGACCGAGGTCGGGGGCGGGTTACTCGTGTTCGAGCACGACGACCTACCGTCCTGTCGCGGCACGGTCGATCACTTCACGATGTGGTCAGCGGACCCCGAAACCCGAGCCGCGCGACACGCCCCGAAGCGCCACATGGATAAAGCGAATCAACTCTACTACGACGGTAGCGTGCCCTACGGTCAGTAACCGTGCCACTCGAACGGCCGGTGCCCGTCGCGCGGTGTACAACGACCCCACGAGCGCGCGGCTTCCTGAATGAAGTGCCGCCCGCTCGACGCGAGGCACACATGAAGACTCATATTGCGATCAACGGGGCGTGCGGGCGGATGGGTCAGCGACTCGTGGCGCTGGCGAAAGATGACCCGGAACTAGAAGTCGTCGCGGCCATTGATTCGGCGACGAACGCGCTCCAGGGCAAAGACGCGGGCGAGGTCGCGGGCATCGGCGCGATCGGCGTACCGATCCGCTACGACATCCCGCTCGGGCTCCGGGTGGATTCGCTCATCGATTTCTCCGCGCCCGTCGGCACGATGGCGGTTCTCCCCGTGTGCGTGGACCGGCAGATCCCCATCGTCGTCGCCACCACCGGTCACACCGATGCGCAAAAGGCCGAAATCGAGGCCGCCGCGCACATGACGGCCGTGCTGTTCGCGCCGAACATGAGCCTCGTCGTTAACTTGCTGTTCAAGCTCGTGAAACTCACCGCGGAAGCCCTCAACGGCAAGGGCTTCGATCCGGAGATCGTCGAACGGCACCACCGGTTCAAGAAGGACTCGCCCAGCGGCACCGCGATGCGGTTCGCGGAGATCATCAAGGAAGTGCAAGGCGGCTCGTTCGTTCACGGGCGCGAGGGCATCATCGGGGAGCGCAAGCCCGAGGAGATCGGCGTCCACGCGGTGCGCGGGGGCGACAACGTGGGCGAACACACGATCATCTTCACCACGATCGGCGAAACGTTGGAACTGGTCCACAAGGGCCACAACCGCGATAGCTATGCCCGCGGCGCGCTGTTGGCCGCGAAGTACATGGCGAACCGCCCCGCCGGGCGCTACACGATGAACGACGTACTCGGTTTGTGAGTCGCGTTCGGACGGCCCGTTGCTTCAAAGGCGCGCGTATCAACGGCCGCTTTTGAAGCAACGGTTCCGGCGAGCATTCGCGCCCGCACTTCGGTTATAATCACTTCCACTACCCGGCCCCGTACTTCGAGACCCAGCCTATGTTGCTCCGCGTTCGGCCCGCAATCGGTGCGGCACTGGTCACTGCGTTCACGGTCGCGCTCACCGCGCCAAGTTCCGCACCGGCTCAGGACAAGGACAAAGACAAGGCCCTGGTGAAGCAGGCCAAAGACACCGCGCTCGCGAACTTGAAGAAGGCCGGCCTCGACAAACCGACGGTCGTGGAGACCGGCAACTTCATCATCGTGGGATCGCTGAGCCAGGAGAAAGCGAAAACCCTCGGCGAAGTGCTCGAAAAGACCACGACGCTAACCCGCAAGACGCTCAAGTACGACGAAAAGGAAGCCTCCTGGAAGGGCAAACTCACGGTGTACTTCGTGCCCGACAACGCGGAGTACA
Source organism: Gemmata palustris (assembly GCF_017939745.1). NCBI lineage: Bacteria > Pseudomonadati > Planctomycetota > Planctomycetia > Gemmatales > Gemmataceae > Gemmata > Gemmata palustris. The sequence goes on from NZ_JAGKQQ010000002.1 coordinate 397,046, forward strand.
AAGCCCTGATGCGGCGCGCGTTCCAGCAACCGCCCGAGGGCGCGTTCGCGGACCTCCGCGCCGAAGTGCCGTTCATCGTCGACCCGGCCGAAGTGCCGGGCAAGCCGACCGACGCGGACCTGTACACGAGCACCGCGGCGCGCGTTTCGGGCGAGCACCTGAAGGCGAAGGGCACGGGCGCGCAGGTGATCCCGGACTGGCTGCGCGACGGGTTCGGCCGCGTCACCGCGATGCGGGCCGAGGGTACCACCTCGAAGCGCTACACGGCGTACAAATCACAAGCAAAAGCCGCGTTAACGAAGGGCGGCCAACCGCCAACGCTCGCCGACATCTGGGGCGACGCCAAGTCCGCGAACGGCGAAGTGCTCGCGACGAGTTTCGCGGAGTACCTCGCCTACGGCCCCGGTGCCTCGAAGTTCCCGAAGTTCCTCGACGGCCTGAAGCCGAGCGAGAACGTTGCGGCCCCGACCGTCACGCAAGGCTTGGACGCCGCCGGGTGGAAAGAGAAAGACATGCCCGCACTCGATCTGGCGTGGAGAAGGTGGATTTCGGCAGGAAAGTGAGCGCCTCTGTTTGCTCCCAGGGTGCGCCCGCGTTGCGGTCGACCCTGGGCTGGGGAATCTAACCCCTTCGGGGTAGGCTCACCGCACGCGCGCACGACCAACGGCATTTTGTCGCCACCCACCGCCCTTGTGGGCGGGGTTCACCCGCGCCGGTGTCGGCACCATTCTTCCCGGCACATTCCCTGTGCGTGTTCTGTACCCCGAAGGGGTTAGATTGCTCAGCCCAGGGTCGATCGCACAGCGAGCGCACCCTGGGAACAAACGGGCGCCATCTGGGGTCAATCCGCGGTCGCACCCCGGAACAAAACAAACGGCGCCCCCGGAAAACCGCGCCCGCTCGTGGCCTTTTCGCCCCTTCCCTTCCAATCCCCTTCAGAAATCACAAGAACCATTCCGGCGTGACGAGCCAGTGGAGCTTTCCGCCGGCCTTCGAGGGATCGCCCTTAAATTCGATGCACACCACAGCCCCCTTCGCGAGCTGAATGCTGCCGTCCGGCGCGCCGAGGAGCCATTCGGCGTAGGCCCCCAGATCCGGCATGTGACCCACCGCGGCGATGCGATCCCCGGGGACACCTGCCAGAAATTCGGAAAGTTTGCCGGGTTTTAATCGCTCCGGCCCGAGGGCGTCGTGGGTGACCGGGCGCGTACCGGGTTGCCACACGTTCAGCAGGCCCGCGGCGGTCTGGTGCGCGCGGACGAGCGGGCTGGCGACGACCGCATCGACGGCGAGCTGGCGCCGGGCGAAAGCTTCTGCGATCGCAAGGGTTTGGGCGTGGCCGTGGGGCGTCAGGGCGCGATCGAAATCGCGGGCCGCGCCGGGCGATCCGAGTTCCACTGCCTCGGCGTGCCGAATTAGATATAAAAGCATCGCGGCTACCCCTCTCCAACGCCGGCGCGGTGACGTTCACTGAATCCACACGGCATCTGCCCTTCCGCGCGGCCCGCGTAACTTCTACATTACAGGAAGCGCTTGACTCCACCAGACCAGAGGGAAGTTCCTGGTTCTGGGTCGCGGGCACCGAGATAAAGGCGCCGCTCCAAAAACCGGACCCGGTCCGTTGGCGCGGGCCCTTCGCTCGGCGCTCGAACCCAAAACTCGAAACTCGCAACGACTCCATGAAGCGGAACGACATTCGGAACGTGGCCGTGATCGCACACGTCGACCACGGCAAAACCACCCTTGTGGACCAGATGCTCCGGCAGTCCGGTCAGTTCCGCACGGAGGAACTGGACAAGCTGGTGGGGGGCCAGCACGGGCTCATCATGGACTCCAACGACCAGGAGCGCGAGCGCGGCATCACGATCCTGGCCAAGAACTGCGGCATCCGCATCGGCGACGTGAAGGTCAACCTGATCGACACGCCGGGCCACGCCGACTTTGGCGGCGAAGTCGAGCGCATCCTGAAGATGGCCGACGGCGCGTTCGTCCTCGTGGACGCGGCCGAGGGGCCGCTCCCGCAGACCCGGTTCGTGCTCAAGAAGGCGTTCGCCGCCGGGCTGCGCCCGATCGTCATCATCAACAAGATCGACCGCCCGGACGCCCGCATCGCGGACGTCCACGCGCTCATGTTCGATCTGTTCATCGAGCTCGGGGCCGACGACGATACCGCCGTGTTCCCGATCATCTACGCGAGCGGCCGCGCCGGTATCGCCACCACCGACCTGGACGTCGAGCCGAAGGACCTCAGCCCGCTGTTCGACGCGATCCTGGAAAAGGTGCCGGCCCCCGACGTGGACGAGAGCGCCCCGCTCCAGATGCAGGTGATGGCGCTCCAGTACAGCGAGTTCGTCGGGAAGATCGCCATCGGGAAGATCTTCGCCGGGAAGATCCGCAAGAACCAGAAGGTGTCCGTCGTCAAACAGAAGGACGGCACCGTGTTCCCGGACACCGTGGTGCAGGTCCTGGAGTTCGACCGGCTCGCGAAGCGGGAAGTCGAGGAGCTCAAGGCCGGCGACGTGTGCGCGATCGTCGGCATCGACGACGCGGACATCGGCGACACGATCTGCGAGCTCGACAAGCCGCACGCGCTGCCCCCGCTGACCATCGACGAGCCGACGCTCGACATGGTGTTCCGGGTGAACGACTCGCCGTTCGCGGGCCAGGACGGGAAGCCGCTGACGAGCCGCGAGTTGCGCGACCGGCTCCAAAAGGAGCTGCAGCACAACGTCGCGCTGCGCGTCAAGCCGGGCGCCCGCGAGAGCGAGTTCATCGTCAGCGGGCGCGGGCTGTTGCACCTCGGGGTGCTGCTCGAGACGATCCGCCGCGAGGGGGGCGAGCTCGCAGTCGGCAAGCCCCAGGTGATCGTGAAGGAGATCGACGGTCAGAAGCAGGAACCTTACGAGCACCTCGTGGTCGAGGTACCGAACGAGCACCAGAACACGGTGATGCGGCTGGTGTTGGAGCGGCAGGGCGAGTTCCAGCGGATGGAGAGCCACCGCGGGAGCACGCAGGTCGAGTTCCACATCCCGGCCCGGTCCCTGATCGGGCTCCGCACGCGGATGCTGACGGGCACCCAGGGCACCGCGATCATGCACCATAACTTCCTCGCCTACCGGCCGGTGCGGGGCGCGCAGGCCGGGCGCCCCACCGGCGTGTTCATCTCGAAGGACACCGGCAAAGTGACCGCGTACTCGGCCGAGGACCTGTCGGGCAACCTGTTCGTCGCCCCCCAGGACGCCGTGTACGAAGGGCAGATCGTCGGCGAGCACGGCCGCGACAACGACATGGTGGTGAACGTGACCCGGGCGAAACCGCTGACCAACATGCGGGCGTCCGGCAGCGACAAGGCCGCCGTGCTGAAACCGCCGACCGTGTTCTCGATGGAAATGGCGCTGGAGTTCATCGAGGACGACGAACTGGTCGAAATCACGCCGGCCGCGGTGCGGATGCGGAAGCTGTACCTGAAGGAAGGCGACCGCAAGCGGCAATCACGCAGTTAGTCACAGACCACAGGGCTTCCGCCCTGTGCTACGAACGCCGGCCCCTCCGGGGCGGAAAGACATTGGTTTTCGCCGCGCCAAGAAAGAAATGAAGTAACAAACGCCGACCACTCCGCGCTAGAAGGTATTGGTCTTCGCCCCGGAGGGGCCGGCGTTCGTAGCACAGGGCGGAAGCCCTGTGGCCTGGCCTTTTCACGAAACAGAAACCGCCGGGGTTTTCACCCCGGCGGTTTCTGTTTCAAGACACTTGGAGCACGAATCAGGTCGCGTCCGAAGTAACCGGTTCGGCCACGGACTTCGCGGCGGCGCTGACGACCGCGGGCACGCTCGCGGTTTCCGTCGGAGGGGTGCCGTTTGTCGAAGGAGCGGGACCGACCGCGATCGGTTCGGGCGCCTTCTCGGCGCTCTTCGCGGCCTTATCCGCCTTCGACTTGCGCGGCTTCTTCTTCTTGACTTCCGCAATTTTTACGGACTTCTTGACCTGTTCCTCCATCATTTTGCCCGGCTGGAACGTCACCACGTTCTTAGCCTCGACGTTCACGGGGTCACCCGTGCGCGGGTTCCGCGCTTTGCGCGGCCTGCGCTGTTTCACTTCAAACACGCCGAAGTTGCGCAATTCGATGCGCCCCTCCCGGACCAGCGTGGCGATGATCGCCTCGAAGGTCCACTGCACGATTTCTTTCGTGGCGAGCTGCGTGAGGCTGTGCTTCGGAATGAGCTTTTCTTTGTTAGCCCGGTCACAGATCGTCTTGACGATTTCTTTCTTGGTCACGAGCGTGGTCCCTCGGTTGAGTCGGCCCGTTTCGTCATCCGGGAACTGTCCTAAGTCTAGACAGCGTACCGAGTCGCGTCAAGCAAATACGATGTCAGGAGTTGCGGCGAATCAGACTGACGAGGAGCGCCACGAGCGCCAGCGCCACGAGCGCCAGTTCCGGCGTGCGGCGGAACGCGAGCAGAAAATCGGCCCCCGAATTCGTCCGGCGCCGCGCCCGGCGCCCGAGCGCGAGGGCGCGCAGTTGGTCGCGCTCGCGCCGCAGTGCATCATACCCGCGGCGCCAATCGAGCGCGACCGCCTGGCGCTGGGACGGGAGCAATGTGCGCACGGTGTGAAGCGCGTGTGGAGACGCCGCGAGCGCGGCGACCAACGTGCCCGACGCACCCGGCTCGTTTAACACGAACGCGACGCGAGGCAGGACGTCACGGGCACCGGCGACGGCCCGGAGAAACAGCAGCACCGCGATCGGGGTCGCGAGCGCTTCGGTCGAGTTGCCCATAACGGAACGGAGCTCTTCCCACGCCCGGATCGCGCGGCGCAGCGCGGCGAGCCTCCGATAAACCGTGCGCGGTTTGAGCTGGCTCAGGTACTGGGCCGGAGCCGAGATCGCGATCGGGGCCAACACCGGTTCTGCTTCGACCAGCGCATCGAGAACAACTTCTGGCTCCGGCAACTCCTCCGCGGTCGGTTCGTCCGGTACCACCTCGTAGGGCAGCGGGTCCGGCTCGATCACCTCATAAGCCCGGCTCGGGCCTTCGCCCGGCGGACGCAACCCCTGCTCGAACGGTACCTCGGCCGGGCGCGGCGCTCCGAGTTCCGGCGCAACGAGCGGTTCGTCTTCGCCCACCTCGAACGGAGCGGGCGCGATCCCCAACCCGCGATCATAGGCCGCGCGCGCGATCGGATCGGTGAGGCACACGAGCGCCTGCGCGAGCCGGTTCATGCCGCCCGTTACAGCGTCGGGGTGGAGGAGTTGGTACCGGCGGAGTTGCTCCATGCGATCGAGTACGCGGGATTCGATGTCGGTAAAATCTCCCGCTCCCAGCGCGAGCCCGAGCAGGGTGTAGTGGTCCGGCGGCCACACCCCGGGCGCCAGTCCGAGCCAGGAACACAACTGATCGTGGGACTGAAGTTCCAAGTTCGGGTTCCAGTTCCAAACGGGCGGGCGCGACTCGGCCCCTTCAATTTAGAACTTGGCGCGCGGGCCTCAAATGCACCCGCACCACAGGAAAGGGTGAGTTGAACCGATGGGTCCAATCAAAACGATCGCGACCGCTCATTTGCGAGTCGCGCGCCCCACAGATCATTTGGAGGCGGTCGTTCAGTTTTATCGGGACGGGTTGGGGTTCGAGGTGCTCGGTGCGTTCCGCGACCACGACGGGTTTGATGGGATCATGCTCGGCCACAAAGGGGCCGCGTACCATCTGGAGTTCACACACAAGAAGGGGCACGCGGCGGGCAAGGCACCGACCGAAGACAACTTGCTCGTCTTCTACCTGCCCGATCGGGACGAATGGCTCCGCGCGGTCGCTCGACTGGAGGGCGCCGGGCACGCGCCGGTGAAGTCGTTCAACCCGTACTGGGACAAAATGGGCAAAACGTTCGCCGACCCGGACGGCTACCGGGTCGTCCTTCAGAACGCGGACTGGGCGAACTCGTAATGCACATCGGGCGCAATCAGCCGGGCTTCACGGCCCCGAATGCCGCGAAGCAAACGTTCTTGTGCAAGACATCGACGTGCCCGAACCCGACCTCTCGGAGCAGATCGAGCTGGAAGGTCAGCGGGCGCGGAGTGTCTTCCTGCTCGACGTAGGCGAACACGTGGTCGCGGTAGACGGCGTCCTTCATTCCCGCGAGGTATTCACCGTACCGCGCCCACATGAGCTGCTGGATCGCCGGGATCGAACTTTCGACCAGATCGAACACCCACACCGACCCGCCCGGCCGCAGCGCCCGGTGGAACGCAGTAAACACCGCGCGCCATTCTTCGTCGGTACGGAGGTGGTGCAGAACCGCAGCCGCGACCACGATATCGAACCTCCCCTCCCCCAACTCGACTTCCCGCACGTCGCCCTGAATTGCCGCGACCGTTCCGGTGGTGGACCGGCCCACCCGCTCGGTCGCCCGATCGAGCATCGGGCGACTCAGATCGATCAGCGTCACATCCAAATTGGGGAGAGATTCGAGGAGCTTGAGGGTGTAGTTGCCGGCCCCGCACCCGACATCAAGAACGTGCTTGGCGTGCGGGGTCGCGGCGGCTGCGGCCCGAGCAACGAGGGCCATTGCTAGGGGGGCGTCGACCGTAGCCGACTGACCGGTTTCGAGGTTCGAGAAGCGCTCCACGTCGGCATCGAACCGACGCCGGATGTCATCAACCGACGATTTCATCACGACCTCGCCAAAAATCGGCTCACAAGTTCGGGCGCGTACTGAGATACCGCTGAGCCGGCGGTTCCTCAGCCATCTTCGGGGAGAGAAGTGAATTGGCCACGAGCAACCAAAATTGCCATGAATGATTCAAACATGAGCAACTCGCTTCCAGATTGCGCGCAAACAGAGCATCTCCAAAGCCCATCACAAATCGAATCCCAAATGAAATGGCTCAAAATACCCGGAGAAACCGCGATCCAGAATTTTTTATTGCGACTTGCTCGCGATTGGCGCGGCCCATGCTTTACTTTCAAACACTAACGAGGCGGCCCGTTGTGTAGTGCGGTGGGAGAGGCGTGCTACACAACGGGTCGTTCTCCGCAGAAAAACGCGAAGCGGGTTTGTGACAGAGGGAGAGGCTGTCACAAACCCGCTTCGTCTATTTGCGTGCCAATGGAAGCGGCGGCGCTCCCAATCTGCACATATCTGAAGCACCAGCCACAGACGAACGACACTTACCGCGACATCACTTTTCCGAGTTACCACCACTGCCGCCCGAGGTGCTGAAGTTCTCATGAACTTGAGGCGGGTGGTACAGCCGCACGCGGTGCCCGCACACCTCGCTCTCGGCCACGAGTTCACTACACAGCCCGCGCAGGGCTTTCCACAGAATCGCCGATTGATAGTGTTCAGCCTCGGCCGGGATGTGGTCGAGTAGCGTTCGTGAGCAGACCACCACCAAGCGGTCCTGCACGCGCGAGAACGCGACGTTCGCCCGGTTCAAATCGAGTATGAACTCGACGCTCGCTTCGATCGCCGTCGGGTCGCTGACCGTCGCCGATACCACCACCGTCGGGCGCTCCCCACCCTGAAGGCGCTCAACCGTGTCGATTACGCCGATCGGAGCACCGGTCCCGGACAGAGCGGCCAGTCGCGTGGCCAGAAGACTCCGCTGGGCGCGGTGCGGGGTGATGATTGCCACCGAACCGGCCGAGAGCGGCGGGGCGGCTCCGAGCAATTGCTCCACGATCGCCACTTCAACCGGGTTGCTGCGGCGCGAACCGTCCTCGTCATGAACCGCTAGAAACAACCCGACGTTCCACTTCCACACGTGTCCCCAGAACGGCCCACCAACGTCCGGATTCACGGTGACCGCTCGAGACAGGCCGGCCAATTCGATCTGGTCGCGGCGGTACACGCGGGCAATCAGTTCCCGAACCACCGGCGGGAGACGGAACGTCAGCGTCAGCCCGGACCACCGCGCGCCCGTCACCGGCACGACCGAGTTCCCGGCCGTGTCCTGTGCTCCGATGATGCGCCGGACCGCGTCGTAGGCGCTGGCGAACGGCTGGTAAAGCACCATTGGGGGGCGGTCCTCGGCCTCCCAGTCGTGGGCCGTGATCGGGGCCAGTTGCCGGTGATCGCCGGCCAACAGAATCCGGCCGTCGGGAGGTATCAGCGTGGCTAAAGCCAGGAAGTGCGGAAACACCATCATGGACGCCTCGTCCACGACTAACAGCGTCGCACCGAGACCGGCCCCCCCATTGAAGGTCTTGAGCTTCTCGACCGCGGCCGCGAGCTTGAGCAACCCGGCGGTCGTCCCGCCGATCACCAGGACCGCGCCCGTCGTGAGTTCGGTCAGCTTCTTCTTCGCCCCGAGTAGCGCCGCCGGCAGGTTCTCGACCGAACCGCTAACGACGTGTTGCGTCGGGTCGTTCGTGTGAACCTTGACCAGTCGGACCGGTGGCACTCGGCGACCGCTCGCCGCTGCATGACGGGTGAACGCCTCGCGGTACCGGTCGATGCGCTCGAGCAGGTTGTCCAACGCGGTGTGCGTGTGGGCGGCGAGGAGCACGATGTCTCCCGACTTCCCTCCCACAAGCACCCGGAGTAGTACCGACAGAGCCGTGGTCGTGGTCTTTCCGGTACCCGGCGGTCCCTGGATCAACTGGACCCGGGTGCCGAGCCCCTCGACCGCGGCTCGCGCCTGGTCCGGGGACGCCGGGTACACGTTCGTGGGCGGGAGCGGGAACGAGTCGACCAACTGTCGCAGAGCATCAACTTCTGCGGCCGGTAGGGGCACGACAGCGGGGGGACGCGGATCGACCGGGTCGAACCACGAATAGACGTGACTCGGCTGCTGGAGCCGATCGTCCACGCGCCCGGCGACGTAGTCGGACACGTTTTCGTCGAGTGTCGCGTAGCCGCGCTCGAACAGCATTTCGGCCTTGCGGCTCGCGCCGCTCGACAACCGGTAGCGGTCCTCCTCCGCGTACATGGCGTCCAGGGTCACGCGACCGGTCGGCCAATCGATCTCCCGCACCACGCACGTGCGCCCGACGGCCGCAGTTAACTGGCCCACCGTCTGCCCCTGCTTCGGGTCGCCGTTCCACGGAGATAAACGGGCGAACGACCCGGGACCGAACCGGCACCGGGCTTCCAGATCGGCCAGCGTCAGCCCGCCGAACGCGAACAGCTCGATCATTCCCGTAACCGTGCTTTTGTCAGCCCCGACTTTGACCTGGCGCAACGGAAGCGTGCGCCCGGCCGGTACGCGGGCGATCGGCGGGAGCAAATGCGCCGCGACCCAATCGGACCGGCGGACGTGCTGGTCCAGTCGGAGAAAATCGGTCGCTGCACGAGCAACCCCGTCCCGACCGAGGCGGAAGGCTGGCAACTCGCCGGCGGTCAACGGCGCCTTCTCGATCCCGGAGTTCTTGGGGCCAATCCCCTCTTCAACCCAACGCAGCGCGTGAACCCGTGCCCGAAGGTACTCGGCGAGCACCCCGGGTGCCCCGGCGCGGGCGTAGGCCGCAAGTGACTCGCGGACGTCGGCGTCCTGGTCGGCTTTCGGCAACGTTCCCCACGCGGCGTGCCAATACGGGGCGGGCAGCGCGTCGGAGAACCGGCTGCGCAACTCGAACACGTGCCCCGGTGTAGTCTCGTCCGCGGCCCACTCACCACCCGGTCCGACACCGAGACGGGTCGCGAAGTCGAAGACGCCCTGTGCGAACACGTGCGCGAGATCGTGTTCGTTCCCGTCAACGAGACGGGTCCAGTGGTACCGCCGCCCCGACCACTCCAGAGACGTGACGACCCCGAGTCCGCGCCCGGTCCACCCGAGGGCGAACCGCCGGTCCACTTCCTCTTGCACGGCCGAGTACATCAACTGCTCCAACCCCTCCCGGCAGCCGAACAGTTGGCGCACCGGACCGAGCAGTTCGGGTCCGGCCCGGCAACACCCTTCGAGCAGTTGGCGCACTTCGGAGCGGGACCAGACGTAAAAGTGGACCGGGGCCGAAGTGGTTCCGAGTTCCTCGGCGATGAGTCTTACCAATCGGTCGAAGAACCGGCGGATCAGTTCGCCCTCGGCTACCGTGTCTGCGGAGTAGTCGGTCCCGGACCACGGCGCCGTCTGGTATTCGACCACCTCTCGGTCGGCGGGGAGCGGCCGTTCCTCGGTCACGGGTCGACCGGCCGAGTCTTTTCCGGCTTCAAATCGTTCCCGGATCTCAGGAACCGCGCGTTTGTCGATAAACGGCGTGTCGATGCGGCCCGCGCTTCGGGTGACGTGGGCGGACAGCGCTCCGATGCGGTTCTCGGTGTAGTCGTAATCGATCGCCAGATAGATCCGCAGCAGCCGGTTCCCGTTTATTTCGTGTGGCGGCAAGTGGCCGACGCCGGTGTTCGGGATCGGTTCCACACCCGATCCGATAACGGTTCGATTCTTGGGAAGCGTGTACAACCGGGCGCGGGCACGGAGCCTGAGCCGGTCAAGATTCTCGCTGAACCCGGGATCGCGTGTGAGGGCTTCGATTCTCGGATCGAATAGAGGTGGGTTGGCCAACTGATCGAGTGTGTCCAGACCGGCCGCACGCAGTAGCCGAGTCGTTACCGGGTCCAGCCCGAGAAGTTCCGTGCGCCGCAGGCGGGCACTTTCAGTCAAGCAGTGCGGAGCGAACACGCACCCGTCACACTTCGTATCGATCTGGAACCCGATCTCCGCCAACGGGCGCGCCGCGGCCGAATCGAGCCGGCCGTCGGGAGCGAGTAGTTGGGTGAGGTCGGCTTCTTCGTGCGTCAAATCGAGCGGCGGTAGAGCGAGGATCGATTGATTCGTGTTTCGATCGGCATCAATTCGGGCAACAACGCACTCAATGGTGGTTCGATCGAAGCTGTGATCCCCAACCGGAACGGGTTGATCGCCGATGATCTCGCGGAGCAGCATTCGGTACGCCGCAACCTGAATGCGGTGGTACGTGCGGTCCCGGCGGCTCGCCTTGCACTCCACCAGCCACACGCGCGGTGCGTCGCCGATCCAGCGGAGCAGAACGAAGTCAATGATGCCATAGAGCCGGAACACACCCATGTTTCCGCCGACCGCGACCTGTCGGGCGTACCCCTGCGTGCCGGGTGGGAGTTGCGCGAAGACTCCCGCGAGGGCTTCCCAGGTGACCTCGTCCCGCTTCCCCTTCGGCAGCGCGGCGGCGAGGTTCTGAAACCCGGATTCCACCAACTCGGTCTCCCACCGGTCCTCGCGCCGGCGCCCCATCTCGGCGAGGACTGGGTCGATGCTGTCCCGGACGCGATCGAAGAACGGCAGCGGGCCGACCTCCCGTGCGGAGTGGACGGTGAGGTGGAACCGACGGTCGCAGGAGTGGTGGCGGACGTACTCCCCGAGATCGGTAGCGGTGATGTTGATGCGGGAGCGCGAACTCAACGCGGAACCTCGTCACGACGACCGCTCTGTCGGCCATCGGCGCGGTCCGCGACCGGAGCGTGGTTGGGGAATACTGGGTGATACCATCCGGGGCGGACGGGGGGCAATCCCGGTTAACCGAGTTCGAGGCGGTCTCGCTCTCGCGAATGGTGGGGTTCCGCCCGCTCGTCAACGCTCGCCGAGACAGGTACCGAAAAATCTCCGCTATTCCACTGAGGGAGTGGTGGGAACCAATCGCGGGACATCGCGGATCGTCTGGAAATTTCCGATCGACATCCGAGATGGTTTTTCGCGCTGGGACGTGGTCATACTGCCAACTTTCATTCAACACAGTCCGTGGACCGCTGGGGCCGCTCGGTCCCGGTGCAACGATATGAATGACCAACCGAAACACCCGAAAAAGCCGCGCACCTCGCGCCAGCGCTACCGGGAGTTCGTCAAAGACTACAAGCACCGCCGACTCGACGATCCGGCCGAGGTGGATCAAGGTGCGAAACCCGATGCCCCCGTTCGTACCGACGAAAACGCACCCACCGCAGAGCCGGAAGCCCCCGGCCGCAGCACGCGCCGGGAGTACACCCGCGCGTACCTGCGCTTCCTTTGGCCGCACCGCTACGGTGTGGGCACGATCTTCCTCTTCGCGCTGGTCGGCGCCGGGTTGGAGATGATCGAACCTCTGTTCATGCGGTTCATCGTCGATCGGGTGCTCCTGAACACCGCGCTCGACACGACCTCGCGCCTCACCTACCTCCACGCGGCGGGCGCGGCGTTCCTCGGCGTGGTCATCGTCTCCAAACTGGCGAGCGTACTCAAGGACTACCGCCAAAAGCTCTTGAACACGCGGGTGATGCTTTCCCTCCGGCGCGCGCTTTACGATCGGTTGCTCCACCTGCCGCTGCCGAAACTTTGGGGCATGAAAACCGGGGGCATCCTGTCTCGGCTCTCGGGCGATGTCGACACGACCACGGGGCTTTTGCAGATGGCGATCGTGTCGCCGGCCCTTTCGATCGTCCGCCTCACCATCGCGATCGGCGTGCTGCTAACCCTGAACTGGCGCCTGGCACTGATGGCGCTGGCCGTCATTCCCGGCGCGGTGCTCATGAGCTTCACCTTTGCCCGGCGCGTCCGGCCCATCTACCGCTCGGTCCGCAAGGACGTCGAGGCGATCGACGGGCGCGCGGGCGAGACGTTCTCGGGAATCCGCGTCGTGCGGGCGTTCGGGCGCGAAATGCGGGAGCTCCTCGATTACATGGTCGGGCGCCACACGGTGCTCCGCAAGGAACTGTTCGCGCACCGCCGGGAGTTGGTCCTGTGGACGTCCTGGGGCCTTTTGGTGGCGGGCGTCAACGTGGTGATCGTCTGGTACGGCGGGTACCTGGCCGTCACCGGCCGGGCCTCGGTCGGCGACATCATGGCGTTCCAGTGGTACACGTTCCTGCTCCTGGGGCCGGTCTGGAACATCGTCAACTCGTTCTCCGAACTCCAGCGCTCGCTCGCGGCGATGGAGCGGGTGTTCGAGGTGCTCGCGACGGACGCGGACAAGCCCGACCGCCCCGGCGCCCTCAGCGCTCCGTCCGTGGTGCAGGAGATCCGGTTCGAGGAGGTCGAGTTCGAGTACCACGAGGGGCGCCCGGTGGTCCGCGCGTTCGACGTGGTCGTGCCCGGCGGGTCGGTGGTCGCGCTGGTGGGGCGGAGCGGGGCCGGGAAGACGACGGTGACGGACCTGGTGGCGCGGTTCCACGACCCGACCCGCGGGCGCATCCTGGTCAACGGCGTGGACCTCCGGGACCTCCGGCTGCGGACCTACCGCGACCTGCTGGCCCTTGTTCAACAGGACGTGTTCCTGTTCGACGGAACGGTTCGGGACAACATCGCTTACGGCCGCCCCGGGGCCGCGGACGCTGAAGTCGAGGACGCGGCCCGGCGCGCGAACGCGCACGAGTTCATCGTTAAGCTGTCCGAAGGGTACGAAACGGTCGTCGGGGAGCGCGGGGTGCGGCTCTCGGGCGGCCAACAACAGCGATTGGCCATTGCCCGGGCGATCCTGGCGTCCCCCCAAATTCTGATTCTCGACGAAGCGACGAGTAACCTGGACACAGAAAGTGAGCAGTTGATTCAGGCGTCGATGGCGGCGCTCCTGGCCGGGCGGACCACGTTCGTGATCGCACACCGCCTGTCCACGGTCCGGCGCGCGGACCTGATTTTGCTAATGGAGGACGGGCGGGTCACCGAGCGCGGCAGTCACGAGGAACTCATGGCCGCTCGCGGCACATACTACGGCATGGTCGTTCGGCAGATGGAATCGCACAACCCGAACGTCGAGGAGGAATGGCGATGACGTACAAGCCGAGCGCTCTCGGCTCGTGGTGAACCGAGGGCGCCCGAACATTGCGGGCACGTCAGTACTGTTTCTGGATGGGCGGCTCGGACCGCAGGATGCCACCCCGTTCGTCGGCCGTCACGAAGTAGCTGTTGGGGATCGCGTCCGCGGACGCGCCCTCGCCGGTCCACACGTTGACCCGGAAGTTATTGCCCCACAGCGGCAGGACGGCCACCTTCAGCAGCCGGACCGGGCGCCCGAGTTTGGCGAGGACGCTCGCGCGGATCGCCTCTTCGCGCTGGGCGGGCGACGGCGCGGAAACCTCTCTGTTTTCGGCCACCAACTGCGTCACGGCATTCGGTATTGCGGACATCGAGACCTCACGGGTCGGGTGGATATTGGTACCGCCCGCAGCGGTCACGTGTGCCGCCGACGGGTGTGAAAGCAAAACGAGAACTCGCTCTGTACAACTGTTCGAGGCCGGGTTGTGGGTCAGGGATTCCGAATGGAGATTCCGGTGATGAATTTTCGTTCGGTGAGCGGGGCGCGGAGAGGTATTGAAAGTCAACCCGCGCGGACCGGGGAGGCGAGGGCGATGAGCGGCCTCACCCGATCCGCGCGGAGTTCCGAAGGCGAACTCGGAACGTAGTCGAGCGTGTTCGGAAACCCGGTTGGGCGAACCGGGTCGAATCGCAACCGGGACCGCGGGCGATTATGGGCGAAGTTGGGCGAACGGCCGGTGCGATGGGAGAAGGTGATAGCAGGTCGCGCGCCGAGGCAATACTTTTCTCGTTTTTCTATCGCAAGCTATTTCTGATTAACGACTTATCGCTTCCCTATCGATCGCGTACTCAACATCCTCGTCCGTCCGAATACCCGGCGCGAGCCTCCGACACGTCGGGATTTTCCGCTCTATTCGTTTGCTTTCGCCCCTTTGGGCGGTATAGTTCCTTCAGACCGGCCGCGACAGCCACACTGAATGGGCGACAGTGTGACAGTTAGCGGCCGGTCCTTTTTTTATGCGCCATACCAATCACGCACCTCTCTCACCAGCGGCCCCGTTCCACTTCAATCCGTGCATCCTGACCCCGGCGTTCCAGCATCCGAACAACTCGTTGGGCATCGTCGCGATCGCGGTAGGTGCCGTAAGTGTCCCAGTGCCCGCGGTGGCGCACCTGCACCTCGAACCGGACGTTGTGGCGCTCGCGGTCGAACACGTCCGGCGCGGCACCGGCGGTGGTCGATGTGGCGGTCAAGCCGGCGATGGTTCCGGTCGCGATCACGGCGGACAAGATCAGTTTGCGGATCACGGTCGTTCTCCTCGTTGTGGGTCGGCTTCGGGTCAGCCCTTCTGAGTGAGGAACGATTCGTCGAGGTATCGTTGCGCGGTCCGGTGGCGGCTCTCATTTAGGCTTCACCGGCTCCTCACCTCCGCGTGGTGGCCGGTGGGCGCGGGACGAACGACCGCGGTACGGCAGGTGTTCGAGATCGCGCGAGAAAAAGAAGAAGCCGGTGGCCCGAGCCACCGGCTTTCGTTGATAAGTAGGGGGAGGTGCCGGGAGGTATGTGGGGCGGGCCGGGGGAATCCTGACCCGATTGGTGTTCGACGTCTCCAGATAAAGCACGCCCCGTGCCAATCCCTTCGCCCCCCACACCAATCGCGTTTCTGCCGGGATTTCAAGCAGTTTCGATTCTTCGTGCGTCGCCCACCCGTTGTAAGCCTTACCCGACCGGAAAAGTCTGCACGCGCCGGTGTGAAGCGGCTTTCCCGAGCTACGCACAGGAGGCGCAGTTTAGGGCGCATTGGCGCTACCCAACTCCTGGCGCGACGACGGCCGACGGATCTCGCGGCACCGCTCGGCCGATGGATCGGTAGCAGCAGAACCCGTTCACAGGCGCACGGATAGACCGCGCTGCCGGCGCCGGTCGTTCATCTCCTTGCGGAACTGATCGGCCCGGGCGCGCTCCTCTGGAGTCGTTCGTTCGAGGGCCTGCTTCCGCCGTTTCTCGATTTCCTCGGCCGAGCGCGGCGGCCCGCCGCCCGGCGCTCCGGGTGGCGCACCGGCCTTCCCGCCCGGTCCGCCCCCGAACCCACCGGTGCGCGCCGCAGCGCCCCCCGGCGCAGCCTTCTGTTTCTGCTCCCGCTCCTTCCGTGCCTTCTCGGAACGGTCGATCCGCTCGTCGAGGTACTTAGTTTTCTCCTTCGGCGACAGCGCGAAATAGCGCTCCATCTCGGCCTTCTGCTTCTCCCGCATCGGCGCGGACAGTTCCCACTTCTGGTCAGCGCTCAGGCGCTTCACCTGCTCGCGGTACTCGGCGGACAGGGCCTTGCGTTGCTCGGGGGACAGGTTCTTGGCCCCCGAATTGAACAGTTCCTTCTGCAGCTCTTTGGCCCGCGCGAGGTGCGGGTCGGGGCGGACGGCCCATGCCAGCCCGCCGAGCCCGAGAACGAGCAGGACGGCCGCGGCCCACCGGCGCCACCGTCGGCGCGGGGGTTCATCGGGCTCTGGGGTCTTCTGAGGGCGAACGCTGAGCGCGTGCATTGGGAGGCTCCAATGAATGAAGTGATGCTGCGTGACGCGGGGAGTGGGCGGGTTCGTTACTCGACGTGCCCGTCGGCGTACAGGTAGTTGCGCGAGCGCTCCGGGTCGGGGCCGTGGACCGGGTCAAAGTCGTAGGTGAGCCAGACTTCGGTGAGCGGGAGCCCGAGCTTGTTGGCCCGCAGTTGGTCCAGCGTCTTGCCGACCACCCGCGGCTGGTACTCGTAACTCAGGTTCTCGGTCGGGTACCGGGTCGAATCGAGCGGGCAGCGGAACAGGCCCCGGCTGTTCTCGCAGTACGGGCCGAGCACGGTGGCTAGACTCGGCTGGCCCGGGGTCAGCGGGAGGCTCGGCACCCGCGCCGCGTCCGGGAACTGCCCCTTGTTCACGTCGATGTAGTGGTGGAACGCGAGCCCGACGTTGTGCAGGTTGCTCCGGCACTGCACCCGGGCCGCGGCCCCCCGCGCCTTCTGTACCGCCGGGAGCAGCAACCCAATGAGGGTCGCGATGATGCCCAGTGCGACCAACAGCTCGATGAGCGAGAAACCCCGGCGGTGTGTCGTAATCCCGACCATGATGCCCCCTTCGCGGTGACGAGTGTGTTCTGAAGGGGACTCTACCCCGCGGAGGCTGAGACCACGGTGAGCCGGGCGTGAGATCGATCAGAGTGCAAATCAGTGCGATCCAGTTAACTCTCATTCTTCCACTGCGTTTTTATTACAAGAACATTAACACTCGTTATTCCCAATGTGCCATCTCGGGAGCCTAGTTGCCGCCCCAGCGTGCCCGCACGGCAACGGTTCGTGAACGGACCACAGACGGGCACAGCGGCTCCCGCTCTGTAGAGCGAGATCGGTCCGGCCACTCTCTGATCCGGGTGGCACGATCCCGTCCCCGGACGGGTACGCAAGTTTTCGCCCCGAGAGTGCCGATCTACACCCGTTGGCACCGGCCCGCGCCTGCTCGCAGCGCGGCCGGGGCGAAGGGCGCGTTCGGCAACCCGCAACCAACGAGTCGGTGCCGGCGGAGGGGCCTTCGCGGGGGCCGGAGTATAAAGACGGGCGAAGCGACTTACGGAGGACACGATGGCGAACCGGATTCGCGGCGAGTTCGAGGTCAAACTGGCCCCGCTCCCGACACACGACACGGCCGCGGGCAGCCCCCTCGGGCGGCTGTCGATCGACAAGACGTTCCGCGGCGAACTCGAGGCCACGAGCATCGGTGAGATGCTGTCCGCCGGGACCGCGGTCAAGGGATCGGCCGGATACGTCGCCATCGAGTGGGTGACCGGGGCACTGAGCGGCCGGGCCGGGTCGTTCGTCCTGCAACACAGCGGGACCATGAACCGGGGCGAGCCGGCGCTCGTGGTCACGGTCGTGCCGGACTCGGGGACCGGAGAACTGGTGGGGTTATCGGGCAAAATGGTGATCGAGATCGCACAGGGGAAGCACTTCTACGACTTCGAGTACTCGCTCCCGCCAGTGTGAGGCGGAACCCGTTAGCAAGTGATTTCACGTTCCGTATTCGCCCGGAGATCACGTGACCGACCACCGGTTGGGGTTCGGGTTGCTCTTCCTCTGTGGCGGCCTGCTTGCCGTTGTCGGCGGACTGGACAAGCGCCGGCAGAAACGGGCGCTGCTCCGCCGCGCCGTCCGCGTTAGCGCTCGCGTCGTGTCCGTTCGCACCGAGTCCACGAACGAGGACGGGGGCGTCGACTTCCACTACCCGGGGATTGGCCGGGCGGCGGTTGCGCGATGGTACTTGGGCTCGTCATCGCCACGATCGGGGGCGTGATCCTGTGGGCCTCCCAGAACCAGAAGTGAATTGCCGCTCCACCGAGCCCGCACCGGTGCCCGACCGATGCCAAACACTTGCACTGGACGCAGCAGAACGAAACGAGAAGGCATTCGCAACTGGTCCGGCGCAACTGCCTGGTGGTTCTCCGGGTGCATCGGTGCATTCCGAGAAGCGGGCGCGGGCGACGCTTCTGCTCCTGGCCCGGGCCGCTTCACGGTTAACGCGGCCGGGTTCCCAGTTCAGGCGGTACACACGGCTCGCCCTGCGCGACAAGAACTGCTACCAAATCACGTCGATTGGCCGCCCGCCAGTTGCGTTGGAAGCCATTGTATAACAACAACTTCTGTGACGATCAGTGGTCACTAATCAACAGGATTCGGCCTGATGCGCCACAAGTGGGACGTTGCCCCGCTACCAGGGAAGACCACTTCAGAGATCTGAAAAGTGACACCCGAGACTCTCGATCCCGAGTCGTCGACAAAAATCACCCCGACTGCTATCCGCAATTCGCGCGGGGCGCATAAAGCATAGGTTTCTCAGGTTCAGCAAGAACGGTTTAAATGACTTAATCCTTCGGTATCAATTTTTGAGGTTGTGGCGAGCCAAGCGAGGAACTAAATTACCTCTTCCCAATGCTGTTCGGCTACTTTGAATCGACACCGTAGAACGTGGTTACCTCATCCAACCACTTTGGGAAATGCACTATGAAAACGCCCAATTCCAACAATTCGCTTCTTGTCCGGGCCAAATCCCTCACCGGCCCTCAGCCGCGGTAACATCTTCGGAAATCATAATTTAAAATTTCCGGTAGAATTTCGAGTTGGCAAATTGGCGGCCACCACATTTTTTAGGTTTTGTGGGAACTCCGGCCGACCTTTGCTCGACAAACCTCCGGACAGTGTGCCGTCTATCGCTGGCCAAAATCCGTGGAGTCGCCCAAAATGTCCGTTTCTCTTGGTGGGAATCGTTCCAAAGATTGGGACCGAGCAATCCCCGCAACCAACCGCGTCGGAACTCGATGGTCCGGGATCCTAAAGTGATCTTGCGGCCTTTATTACTAAACCGACGCCCGCTACCAATTTGCCTCACCGAACTTCTGGCACCGAACTCCGCCGTCCGCTTGTGCTGAAGATCGACGCTCCTGAAGCGGGGACCGATCTCCAATTTGAGATCGGTAACCAGCAGAGCGTCGGGCGCCACTGATCCCGTTTGGATTGATGTCTCATGGACCCTCAATCGGCTCGCAAGCCGCTCTTTCTCGCCGCGTTCGTCGCCCTGTCAGCGCTCGTGTGGGCGTACTGGGGCACGCTCGTGGATATTTGCGTGAGGTGGGTCGATGACCCACAATACTCCCACGGCTTCTTTGTCCCCGTGTTTTCGGGGTACTTGCTGTGGCGCCGGCGCGAGCACCTGTGGGCAAACGACTTCCGCCCCCGGTGGTGGGGGCTCGGCGCGGTGCTGGTAGGCACGGGGTTGCGGTTTGTGGGCCACGTCTTTTACCAGCCGTGGATCGACCCAACTTCGTTAATCATTGTTTTGTTCGGCCTCGCCGCGACGGCAGGCGGGCGCCGGGCGGTGGTGTGGTCCGGCCCCGCGATCCTGTTCCTCGCGTTCACGGTTCCGCTCCCCTATCGTGTGCAAATGATGTTGGGCGGGACGCTCCAGCGCGTCGCGACGCTGACCAGCACCTACGCCCTCCAAACGCTCGGCGTCCCGGCCGTGGCCGAAGGAAATGTGATTCTTTTGAGTGAAACCACTTTGGGCATTGTCGAAGCGTGTAACGGGTTGAGTATGCTTGTAACCTTCTTCGCGCTGGCGACCGGGGTGGCCATCCTCGCCAAACGGAGCTTGGTCGAGCGAGTCGCCATCGTCGCGAGTGCGGTCCCGATCGCCGTAATTGCCAACGTCGCGCGAATCACCCTCACGGGAGTACTATTTGAAGCGAACCAGGGCGAGTGGGCGCGCGCGGTGTTCCACGATTTTGCCGGCTTGTTAATGATGCCCCTGGCGATCGCGCTGCTGCTCGGTGAACTGTTTATTTTGAAACGATCCCTGATCCCCGTAGCGAGCGATGCACCCGCTTAACGTGAACGCGCCGACGGCCCGAAACACGAGTTCTGGATCCGAGAACAATTATGAGCCCGACGAACAGCAACGAACAAACGCTCGGTACTGAGAAACGGAGCAGTGGGCTGAACGCGCGGGCGGTTCTTCACGCCGTCAACCGGCGCCCCGGTACGCTCCTGATGGTCGCGTTTCTTGCACTCGGTGCGGGCGCCAGCATATGGTTCCTCCTACCGCTCCCCAAGGCGACCGCTGCGACCGTGTTCCAGGTATCGCACCAAGCCCCGGCTCTCATTTTCCAACAATCGGCCGAAGGCCGTTCCGACGTCAATACTTACAAGGCGTCGCAGGCCGCAGCCATCAAGCGACGTTTGATTCTAAACGAAACCTTGAAGCAGCCCGAGGTTCAGTACCTCCCAATCGTTCAGAAACAGCCCGATGCCCTCGGCTGGTTAGATACCGCGCTCAAGGTCGAGGTGCGACCCAACAGTGACTACATCCGGGTCTCACTCGAGGGCGACGCCCCCAACGACCTCCTCGCGATCCTCGAGGCACTACAAAAGGCGTATTTGAAAGGTGTCGATGCCGCCGAAAACGGCGGGCGCCGGGACCGTCTGAAAAAACTCGAGGATACGAACCAAAAATACCGCAAAGACTTGGAAAGATTTCACAATAACATCGATACAATCGCGATTAGCCTCGGGTCTAAAGATGGACAAATGCTGGCCATCATCAGCGCACAAATGAACGATAGCCTAAAACGGGCGATCGATAAAGAAGCCGACTTCGCGGCACAAGTTAAAGCGGCGCAAGCCGAACTTCCCAAGCCCCCCCTGCGTGCCGAACAGGTTCCCCCGGCCGAACTGGTCCCCCTGATGGCGGCCCACATCGCCTGCCTCGGCGGTGATCCCCCGGCTGGACCGTTCGATCCCTCACCGGAGCAAGTCGCAGAGGCTCTGACCAACGACCCGGGGTTGATGGATCTGACCGTACAAGTGGACAAGGCACAACAGGCACTCGCCACAACCAAATTGCTGTTCGACGACAAAAACGCGCCGGCGGTCATCAAAGCGGAAAAAGCGGTCCAGGCAGCGATTTTGAAGCGGGGCCAGTACAGGGACCAAATACGCTCCCAGATTGCCGGTGGTCTGCGCAAGAAAAACGAACAAAAGGCACAGGAGCGCGTTGCCGAGATGCGCGCACGCATCGAGTCCCTCGAAAGGCAGCAAATATTAGCCGCAGAGAAAATTGCAGACATCAAGAGCACGATCGGCAAAACGAACGGTAATCGCCTGGTACTCGAGGGCTTCCAGCAACAGATCGGTCAAACCGAAAAGTTGAGTGAAAACATCGCCACGGAGACGGAAAAGCTCAAGATCGAAATTGCGGCCGGCACCCAACTGCGTGTCGCGATGGTCGAGCCCCCGTACATCGTCCCGGGGATCGAAGGGAACCGGCAGCTGAAATTCACACTTATGGGCACCCTCGGGGTTCTGTTCATCGGTTTCGCGGGCGTCATAGCGTGGGAGTATCGGTACCGTCGGTTAACCCACACCGATGACGTAACGTCCGCATTGGGCATGCGACTGATCGGCGCGGTCCCGGTCTCGGGCCGCGATTCGCAGAAGGGGCGAGAGGCCCACCCGGTGCTCGTCGAAGCGATCGACGCGACCCGCACGATGCTCCTAAATGGGGCACACGACTCGGACCTGCGCGTGCTGGTCGTGACGAGCGCGGTCTCCGGCGAGGGGAAGACCTCGCTGTCGGGGCACCTCGCGATCAGCCTCGCGCGGGCCGGGTTCCGAACGCTCCTTATCGACGGCGACCTGCGCGCGCCCACGGCGCACCGGGTGTTCGACATCCCCCTCGCGCCCGGGTTTTGCGAGTTCCTTCAGGAGGCGGGCGCCGCGCCAATGACCCGACCAACGGGCGTCCCGGGGCTCTCGGTTATGACCGCCGGCGAGTGGACCTTGGCCACGCGCCACGCGCTCGTCGGGGCCCGGTGGCGGGTGGCCAAGGAGCAACTGAAGGCCGAGTTCGACTACGTCGTGGTGGACACGTCGCCCCTGCTACTCGTGTCCGACACGCTTCTCGTGGCCCGAGAAGCCGACGGGGTCGTGGTGTCCGTTCTGATGGGCGTCAGTCAGGTCGGGCTCGTCGACGAGGCCATTACGCGCCTCCAAACGGTCCGCGCCAACGTGACCGGGGTGATCGCGAACGGGGTGCGCAGCGCCGCCCACGAGTACACCCACGGGTACGCCGCTAAACCGGGTCCCGTGCTCGCCATCGGCTCCGGTTCTCTTGAGAAGAGGTAACTAACCCGTGCGTTTCATCGGACCGCTGGTAATGTCCGCGCTCGTCATTAGCGTTACGGGGGCCGTTTACGGGGTCCAAACGGACCGGTGGCGCCCCTCGGGCGAGCTCCAGAACGCGCTCGCCCGGCTCGAGCGCGTCCCCCCCGTATGCGGCGACTGGCGCGGCGAGGATATCTCGTACGAAGCCGGTGACATGGCGCGCGCCGGGATCAAAGGGTGCGTGTACCGGAGCTACCGCAACGCGCGCACGCGCGAGACCGTTTCGATCCTCTTGGTGTGCGGACGGGGGGGACCGATCAGCGTCCACACCCCGGACGTGTGCTACGCCGGCGCCGGGTACAAGCAGCTCACCGATACTCCCACAAAAGACGTCGAGTGGGGTGAGAGCCAGAAGGGAACGTTTCGGGTAGCCCGGTTCGGAAAAGCGGGAGTGGTACCCACCCAACTCGAAATCTATTGGGGCTGGTCCCGAGACGGGCACGTGTGGGACGCGCCAACGAACCCGCGCCTGTCCCTGGCCCGTTTGCCCGCGGTGTACAAAATCTACGTCGTCCGGCAGTTCGTAGCGGGGACTCGAGACGAGTCCGCGGAATCCTGCAGAGACTTCCTCCGACAGGCCTTGCCCGACGTGACCCGAGCGCTCGCCGCGAGCGACTGAACTTCGTGCTCGTTCCTTTGTGCCCGAAGAACACTCACCCCCCCGGAGTGGATTCGTATGCCCGCCCAAATTCGCCCAGCGCCCCGATCGGTCGCTCCCCCTTTCAACCCTGGCTCGGCTCGCGCGGACCGATTCAAGCGCGCCTGCGATATCATTTTCGGTACCGGGCTCGCGCTCGCGACCAGCCCCTTAATTCTGGTGACTTGGGCCCTCGTCCGGGCAACGTCTTCCGGCCCCGGCTTCTACTCTCAGGTCCGCGTGGGTCGGGGTAACCGAAATTACCGGATCTACAAGATCCGCACGATGACCCACAACTGTGAGTCTGGGTCCGGCGTGAAGTGGTCGACAAAGGGTGACGCGCGCGTCACCCCCGTCGGCCGAGTTCTGCGGAAACTCCACCTCGACGAACTCCCACAACTGTGGAACGTGCTGAAGGGTGACATGAGCCTCGTGGGTCCGCGCCCGGAGCGCCCGGAGTTCGTCGTTCCGCTGTCCGCAGAAATCGAGGGGTACCCCGAGCGCCACCAAGTCCGCCCCGGGGTCACGGGCCTCGCACAGATCCAACTCCCCGCGGACTCCGACGTAGAATCGGTGCGAACCAAGCTCGTGCTCGACCGTTATTACGTCGAACACGCGAGCTTGTGGCTCGACCTCCGAATCATGTTCGGAACGCTCGTGTATTTAGTCGGATTTTCCTACGCACAAGTGCGCCTGCTCATGCGCCTGCCGAACCCGCTGACCGTTGCCCCGCCCCCAACCGGCTCGCGAACCCGCGGCGCGATCGGCGGGGCAAAAGTCGTCCTGCGCCACCAGCCCGCGCCAACCCGTAAGAACGAAATGGCACCGGCCCTAGTTACCGAGGGCGGGGCACCCGCGCGCGGTGGGGCACGATGAATTTCGTTTTGTTCCTCCTCCTGAACGCGGTCCTGCTTCTCCGGCCGGAAGAACTCTTCCCGGAGATTACGGGACTGCGCCTGTACCTGCTGACAATCATCCCGTGCGTCTCACTCTCGTTGCCCCAGTTGGCGCGGGAACTGTCGCCCGGCACTCTTCGCCGGCGCCCGGTCAGCGTGTGTGTACTCCTATTTTTCCTCTCAACTATCCTCTCGTTTTCTGTCCAGGGCCGCTTCAATGAGGCGCTCTTCGAGTTCTGCCCGGACTTCGGCAAGGTCATTCTCTACTATTTCTTGTTGCTCGCCACCGTTGACACGCCCAGCCGCTTCCGAGCGTTCGTCGCGGCTCTCGTCGTTTTGATTAGCGGGCTCACAGCGATTGCACTATCGCAGCATTACGGCATTGCTCACTTCCCGAACATCGTTCCATGCCTTCAACGTGGGACCGACCCTGTTACCGGGGAAGCAACCGAACTACCACGACTTGTTAGCAGCGGGATCTTCAACGATCCGAACGACCTGTGTCTCATGTTGGGCTTGGGGATCTTAAGTTGTGTTTACTGTGCCACGAGCCGTCCAAAGGTGACCGGTGGGTACCTCTGGTTGCTCCCAATCCCACTCTTTGCCTATGCACTGACGGACACGCAATCAAAGGGCGGTCTCTTGGGCGTTCTGGCGGGCGCAACAGCATACCTTTATTCCCGATTCGGAGGCCCCAAAGCGCTCCCATATGCGGTAACGGGGGCGGTCGCCGTGGTACTCGGGATTGGGGGAAGACAAGGGAGCATCGGGGGCGAAACGGCCCACGAGCGCCTCATGTTCTGGGCGGACGGTTTGAGTAACCTGTTCGCCCGACCATTTTACATCCCAACTGGTTTGGGGATCGGGTGGTTCGTGAGCGAGAACGGCCTCGTGGCTCACAATTCCTTTGTCCAATCTTACGTCGAGCTCGGCTTGTTGGGCGGTGGTGCGTTCCTGGGGGCGTTCTACTTGAGCGCGCGGATCATTGATCGTTTCGGCCGCGGGGTCGACGCCCCCCGCTGGGCACTGGACGCCAAGCACTACGGGTTCGCGGTGATCATCGGGTACGCCATGGGGTGTTATTCGATCACGAGAAACTTCGCGGTGCCCACCTATCTGACACTGGGCATCGTATCCGTACTCCTCGCTCAAGCGGCCCCCACTCTCCCCGAGCGATTCCAGGTGAATGACCGTTGGTTCCGCTGGATTTTGATCGCGAGTGTGACCGGGTTGGTGCTCATGAAGTTCGTGACCCAAGGACTAAGTTTGGCGGGCGTGTAAGGAGGCCAACGAATCCACGGACCTCATGTAGATCGCGATTTTCGCTCGAAGAGCGATCAAACGTTAACGGCCAGCGGGCATCAAATTCTCAGGTGTGCGTGCGTGTTTCAAGGAGAAGAGATTGAGTGGGGCGAGCGCAAAACCAACGATCAAGCGCAACATGGTTTGGAACACCGCCGGGCTCGTGGTCGAGGTCGCCACGGGGTTTCTCGTTCTGCCGTTTCTCCTCGACAAGCTCGGGACGTCGACCTACGGTGTGTGGCTGGTTCTCGGCGCGCTCACGAGCTACTTCGGCTTGTTGGAACTAGGCGTTCGGGGCTCGATCGGGCGCCACATTGCCCTCTACCACTCAAAAAATGATCGGACCGCAGCGAACCAAACTCTGACCTGTGGCGTTACCGCCCTCCTCGGGGTCGGCCTCCTCGCGGGCCTGGCGATCTTCCTCTGCGAACCCTTGTTTTTGCGGTCGTACCAGATCCCCGAAAGCAACTTGAGCCTCGTGCGAACGGCCTATCGCATTATCGCGCTCAACTTCGTGATCGTGCTCTTGAGTACGGCGTTTGACGCCGCGCTGTGGGGCGTTCAACGGTTCGACTGGCTGAACGCGGTCGATATCCCGGTTACCCTTGCTCGACTCACCGCAACCTTCTTGTTTATCCGATCGGATTCAGATATCGCAACCCTGGCCGTAATTACAATCGCGATGTCGAGTACGAACCTGATCGCAAAAGCCACTTTGTACTTTTACGCGGCCCCGTCATCCCGAATCGGGTTCCGATACCTGAAGCGTTCCGCTCTCGGTCAACTCCTGGGCTACGGGAGCTGGAACATGCTCAGTACCCTCGCGTACCTTTCGCGCACGCAGTTCGGCCCGATCCTGATCGGCGTCTTTCTCGGGCTGGCGTTCGTCCCATTTTTTTCGGTTGCGAACCGCCTCCTGATCGCCGCCGTGTCGGCGCTCGTCGCCGTGACCGGCGTGCTGACCCCGCACGCAACAGCGCTCCACGCCGCGAACCAAACCGAGCGCCAGCGCAGCCTCTTCCTCGTCGGCGGCCGACACACGGCCGCACTGGGCGCGTTCCTGATGGGGGGCCTGCTTGCACTCGGCGGCTCCTTGATTCAGCTCTGGGTCGGGTCCAAGTTCTCGGCGCCCGATCTCGCGGCAGTCGGAGCGCTCTTGACCGTACTCGTGCTGGGGGAATTGCTCCCCAGCACGCAGTACGCCACGTGCTCCATTATTCAGGCCACGGCCCGGCACCGTGCGCTCGCGCTGTTCGCGACGTTGGAAGCGCTAGCCGTCTGCGGGCTCATGATTGCCCTTCTCCCACCGTTCGGATTAATCGGCGCTGGGCTGGCCGTGGCGGTTCCTGCGTTCTTCGCGCGCGGGGTGGGACCGATCGTTCACGGGTGCCGCATTCTTGACGTGCCCATCCATCGCTACGTGACGCGGACGCTCGTCCCGCCGCTTCTTTGTGCGGCCGTGCCCGCGGTCTTGGTCCGGCTCGCTAGCGCCGCGTACTCGGACGGCACGTGGGCGGCCTTTTTGAGTTACTCCGCGGGCTACGCGATCCTGTTCGGTATCTGCTACACGTGCGCGTTGAACCGGACGTGGTTGGCGCACGTTTCCCGACGGTTTCTGGTTCCCAATCGCAGGGCACTTCTCCCCGCGCCACCCGCGACCGGGGACGCGGAAAACGGGGCTGCCATAAAAATCAAATAATCTCCAGGCCAATAAAGCCATCCTGTTGCAATGCGATTCGGGACCGGCCACGCGGTTACGCAACTCAACGTCCTCCGACTCGCCCCTTCGTTCCACCTCGGGGGCGAAAGAACGTCCTCGAGACCTTGGCACGGGGCTTACAACCCACGACCGAATGTCACTTGTGCTGTTTGAACGAACAGAGGCGCGCCCGGACACAGGGGCGGGCCACAGTAGGCAATCAACACACCCGTGTGAGGCGCACCCTCCGTGCGTTAGCGCCCGTCAATCAAGTGAGGATCTCTTTCACGACCCGGGCCGGGCGCCCGTCGGTCAGGCGCTGCGCCTTCCCGCCGTGGTGGTACACGAGTTTGTTGTGGTCCAGGCCGAGCAGGTGCAGGAGCGTCGCCTGGAAATCGTTCGGCGTCACCACGTTCTCGGCGGCCTTGTGGCCCACTTCGTCCGTTGCGCCGTAGGTCATACCGGCCTTAATTCCCCCGCCGGCCAGCCAACTGGTGAAGCCCTGACCGTTGTGATCGCGGCCCGCGGTGGCGTCCAGTTCCCCCTCGCACACGGGGAGCCGACCGATCTCACCGCCCCAGTGGACGATCGTCGAATCGAGCAGCCCGCGCTGCTTCAGGTCTTTCACGAGCGCGGCGGCCGGCTGGTCGGTCCGCGTGCAAATTGCGGGCAACCCGGTGCGGATGTTGTTGTGGGTGTCCCACGGCTGGCCGCCGAGGAAGATTTGCACGAACCGCACCCCGCGCTCCACTAGGCGCCGCGCGATCAAACAGCGGGTGCCGTACTCGCGCGTCTCCGCCCGGTCGAGGCCGTACATGTTGCGCACGCGGGCCGGTTCGCGCGACACGTCCAGTGCCTCCTTCGCGGCGACCTGCATCGCGGCGGCGAGTTCGTAACTGGCGATGCGGGCTTCCAGGTCGGCCTCGCCGGGCCGGGTCGCGAGGTGGCGCTTGTTGAGTTCGGCGAGTAGGCCGAGGTTCTGGCGCTGGACGTCGCCCGCGGCATCCGGCGGCGGGTCGAGGTTGAGGATGCGCGGCTCCTGGGGTCGCAGCACCGTGCCCTGGTACAGAGGGGGCAGGAACCCGCAGTCCCAGTTGTGGGTCGCGTCCACCGGCGCCCCACCCGGGTCGGAAAGCACCATGTACGCGGGGAGGTTTTGCGCTTCGGTGCCGAGGCCGTACACGATCCAACTGCCCATCGTCGGGCGCCCGGTCACCCCCGCGATTCCGCCGTGAAAGTACCGGATCGAGACCTCGTGCCCGTTGAACCCGGTGTGCATCGACCGGATCACGGTGATGTCGTCCACGATCCCGGCCGTGTGCGGCAGCAGTTCCGACACCTCGGTCCCGCACTTGCCGTGCTTCGCGAACTTCCACGGGCTGCCGAACAATTTTTTGCTCGCGCGGTTCACGAAGCTGTAGTGGACGTCACCCCTGTACTCGGTGCCGCTGTGCTTCGTAAGTTCGGGCTTCGGGTCGAACAGGTCAACGTGCGACGGGCCGCCGTGCATGAACAGCGAGATCATCGCCTTCGCTTTCGGCGCGAAGTGCGGCTTTTGCGGCGCGAGGCTCGCGGGGGGATTCTCGCCCGGCTTGCCCGGCCCGTCGGCGCCGAGCAAGCCCTCGCGCTGGAGCAGGTGCGCGAGCGCGAAGAACCCGACCCCGCCGGCCGTGTGCGACAGGAACGAGCGGCGCGTGGGGGAGATGGTGTTAATCGACATAGAGGAACTCGTTCGAGGCCAAGAGTTGCTGGCAGAGGTTGGTCAGCGCCGCAAGGCGGGGGTCTTTCGCCTTCCCTTGAAGCACGATCGTCTGGGTCTCGAGGAACGCGGACCCGAGTTTCAGTTCGTCCGCTGTGGGCGCGCGCAGGTAAGCGCGGTGCCACGCCTTCTCGACGAGGCGCTCGACGGGAACACCCGTCTTCAGGGCCGTGGCCACGGTGGTGGGGAAGCCGGAGAGAGTGGGTTTCGTCTCCGCTTGGACCGCCGTCGCGACGTCCCCGGCTTGTTTGCGCACGAAGGTACTGTTGAGGAGCATGAGTGATTGCGGGGCCGTGGTGGTCGCGGTCCGGCGCTCGCACTGGAGTTCGCCGGCCGGCGCATCGAACGCCGTGAGGAACGCGACCGGCTTGCTCCGGCGCGCTTGCAGATAAATGCTTCGGCGCGGCTTGTCGTCGGGCGTCCCGACTTGCCCGGCCCCGTCCTCGACCACCGCCACCGGCGGGCCGAACGGGGTACGGTCCAGTCGCCCCGCGGCGACGAGCATCCGGTCGCGCACGGCTTCCGCTTCGAGGCGTCGGACCGGGAACCGGCCGTACAGCGCGTTCGCGCGGTCCATCGCGTCCTTCGCCGGGTCGCGCACGGACGATTGACGGTACACGGTCGAAGTCATGACGAGCTTGTGGAACTTCTTGAGGCTCCAGTTCTGGCGCGGTAACTCGGTCGCGAGCCAGTCGAGCAGTTCGGGGTGCGTTGGAGTTTGGCCGAGCTTGCCGAACTCACCGGGCGTGTCCACGATCCCGCGCCCGAAATGATTCAGCCAGACACGGTTCGCCATCACGCGCCCGAACAGCGGGTGCGCGCCGTCGGTCAGGTGCTTCGCCCACGCGAGCCGGCGCCCGGTGGTCGCTCCGCTGGCGCCCGGCGGGACGATCTCGAACCGCTTGCCGTCTTGACCGGCGATCGTCAGATCAGCAGGAGCAAGGTCCGGCCCCTTCGGTTGGCGTGCGTCCCCGCGGTAGAACAACTTCGTGGCCGGCACGCGGCCCGGCACCTCGGCCATCACCGCAACAAAGGGCTCGACCGGGCGCTCGGCACGTTTCGCCTGGATCTTCGACTGCATCGCCTTCAGTTCATTGTCGGACTTCACGTCGTACTGGTAGAGCACTCCCGGCGTGATGTTCAACTTCGGGTTCGACGCCACCAGTTTCTTTTGGTCCTCGGTCCGCTTGTCCGCCGGCGCGTCAAACGCGGCCTTCAGCTTCGGGCGCGCGTCAGCGGGGAACTTCTCCAGTTCCTTCTCGAACGCGGCGCGAACGGCGGCGGACTGCTTCTGGTTGAAGTCCGCCTGCATCTTGCCCGCTTCCGCTTCCACCGCGGCGGCCCTGGCACGGTCCGCGTCGGTGTACAGCGACACGACGCGATCCCCCGGTCGGCGCCACTTGCCCGGGTCCAGGGCCGGCTCGAACACCGCGCGGAGCTGGTAGTAATCCGCTTGCGGGATCGGGTCGTAGCGGTGGTCGTGGCACTGGGCGCACGCGACCGACGAGCCCATCAAGCCGGACGTCACGATTTTCAGCGTGTCGGTCACCACTTGTTCGGTGTCGGCGGGCGTTCCGCCGCTCGCGGTGCCGTCCGGCGCGGTGCGAAGGAAGCCGGTCGCGGCGAGCAAATCAATCTGCTCCGGTTTCAGATTCGTCCACGGGCGCGGAACCAGTTCGTCCCCCGCGAGTTGCTCGATCACGAACCGATCGAGCGGCGTGTCGGCGTTGAGCGCGCGAATGACGTAGTCGCGGTAGCGCCACGCGAACGGGCGCACGGTATCGGTCGAGCCGTCGCCGTCGCTGTCGGCGTACCCGGCCGCGTCGAGCCAGTGGCGCCCCCAGCGCTCGCCGTAAGCGCTCGACGCGAGCAACCGGTCGAGCAGCTTTTCGTAAGCGCCCGGTGCGGGGTCCGCGACGAACTCGTCGATTTCCTTCTGCGCGGGCGGTAACCCGGTGAGGTCGAACGCGGCGCGGCGAATCAGCGTCGCGCGGTCCGCATCGGCGTTAAAGCTCATGCCCCTCTCGCGCAACTTCGCGAGCACGAACGCATCAATGGGTGTCCGCACGCGATCGGTCGGCGCGAACGCGGGCGGGCTCGGGCGCTTCAGGGGTTGGTAGAACCAGTAGGCTCGTTCGTCGGCCGTGATGCCCAAACCGGGAGGGAGGGTCGCGGGTTCGTCACGCCGCACCGGTGCGCCGGCCGCGATCCACTTCTCGATGATCGCGATCTGGGCGGCCGGCACCTTCTTCCCCACCGGCGGCATGTCGCCGGACTTCATCCGCTCGACGAGCAGGCTCTTGTCCGGTTCTTTGAGAACAATGGCCGGGCCGTTCTTCCCACCGGCCACGGCAAAGCGCTTCAGACGCAGGTCGAGTTTGCCGGACACCTTCTCGTCGGCGCCGTGACAGTCGAGGCAGTACGCCTTCAGAATGGGGCGGACGTGCTGTTCGAAGGTGATCGGTTCGGCCGCGGGTGCGGGGGACGCCCACAACGCGACCACAATTGTGGGAAGCAAGCCGTATCGCATGAGACGGGCCGGGTCAGGCGGGATGGGCGAAAGTAGCGGAGGATGGAAGCGTACCACACGCAGAAAGCCGAGTCCAGACTGTGGGCGAATGTTGATCGCGCCCGGCATCTGTGTGCGGCACAGTTGAACGCGCCGGCCCACGACGTGGAACCTAAGAACAGCACGTACTGGCGGTCCCGCCGCTCGCAGTCTTGCAGTCAGGTGCAGAAATGGTAGACTTCACAAACGAACTTAATGGATCAAGTTCGCCGGGACGGAACGATTTGACGCCTCTCTCCCCCGGCCCCTGACGCGCCCGAATCTCGACCGCGCGACCGAATCAACAGAAGCGCCGGGCACCGGAACACGAGCGCTCTGAGTTTCCCGCGCGAGAAACCGCACGCGAACCGTGGCAAAGCAGAAATCCCTCACGTTCAAGATGCGGCTCCGGGAGCTGCGCAAAGCGGCCGGGCTATCCCAGGCACGTACCGCCAAAGCCGTGGGCGTTCACATCCAGACGTACATGCGATGGGAGCGCGGGGAGACGGAGCCGACCTTCACGGAACTGTGCGTCTTGGCCGCAGTACTCGGCACGACACTGAACGATTTTCGATCTAAAGACGAGTAGGCACGGGTACTCCCTTCGCACCTCCTCGAAGCAGCACCCAAAAGCTGCAGTCCCGGCCGAACACGTTCTCGATGATCCGCCCTTTGTAATCCTTCATCCTTCTGGGACTAACCTTTCGCTTTCCCGCGGCTGTCGAGAATCGTCGGCGTGATGCCCGGCCCCGGTTCTCGATCCATCTTCGTTGTGGCGTTCCGCTCCGACACCCTGCCCCCGTCGGTTTCGTTCGTGAACCCTTCTCGGTTTGGCCTTGCACCCATGCCAACAATCGCCAATCCTCCCACCCGATTCTTCCGCTGGAGTGGAGGCCGGTATGAAGTTTGCCGTTACGGTCCTGACCACCATTGCTCTGGGCATCGGATTTTCAGCCCGAGCAGATGACGAGGATGCAAAGTCGCTCCTGGGCACATGGAACGCAACGCTGTGGCAAACCAGCGACACGACCCTTATTAATCCCGCCGACATCCCGCTCAGCGTGGTCATCACGAAAGACACGCTCACAATGGATGATGGCAAGAATGCGAAGGCGTCTAAATACAAGCTGGACCTCACTAAGAATCCGATTGAGATTGATATGACCCCCGAAGAGGGGAAGAAAAAGGGGCAGACGTTCAAGGGAATCTGCGAGGTGCAGGACGGCACGTTCAGGCTGTGTATGAACCCCCGTGACGGGGAGCGTCCGTCCAAGTTTGAGGTAAAAAAGGACCAAAATTTCGTCTTGATCGAGTTCAAGCGTGCGGGGAAGTGATTAATGGGTCGGCCGTCCTCATCCGCAGGGCACAGACACGGTCCGGGCCACGCCCGCAACACCGTAAACGCCACCACGGCTCAAGCTGTAGAACAGCGACCGCTCCTAACGCAACTTGCCCAACTATGCGCGCTGGCAGGGCCTTCAACAGAGCAATACCCTCGGTTGACCTACGCCAGCCGTGCAACGGCCCGAGACCTTGTGCGGCATCGTGGGACCGGCGGAGCGTCTGCCGTCCCCGCCCATCACCGGCGTCTTCCCTCTTCAGCGCCCGGGACCGGCGCACGAACCGGCGGGAGCGCCCGGCACATCTTCTCAGGACAGAGCCCCCCGGCCCGGTCTCCAGACGGATGACGGTTGTTGGTGGCATTTCCGTTGCTTCGCCGCGCGCGTCGTGACAGAATGGCCCGTGTTAGTTACCTGCCGAGACTGCCGGGGCTTCTCCAAACTCCCGGTCACACCTTAGCCCGCCGCACACACCGGACGCCGCCCCATGCGGTTCTGCCTGCCAATCCTCTTGATCGTGGCCCCGCTTCCCGCGCGGGCCGCCGACGGTCGCGCCAACGCACCCGCGATTCATTTCGAGAACGACATCCTGCCGATCCTGAGTCGGTACGGGTGCAACACGTCCGGCTGTCACGGAAAAGCCGAGGGGCAAGGCGGGTTCAAACTGTCAGTGTTCGCGTCGGACCCGGAAGCCGATTTCGCCGCACTCACGAAAGAGGGGCGCGGGCGCCGCATACTCCCGACTTCACCGGACGAAAGTCTGCTGCTGCGGAAAGCCAGCGGGCGCGTCGCACACGGCGGCGGCACGAAGCTCTCTGCGGCGAACGAAGATTACCGCGTGCTGCGCGACTGGATCGCGACGGGAACACCTCTGGGTGCGCACGACGCACCGCGGGTGGTCGCGCTTCGCGTGGAACCCGTGGAGCGCGTGTTGGGCCAGAAAGCCGAACAGCAACTGAAGGCGTTCGCGAAATACAGCGACGGCACCGAAAAGGACGTGACGCGCCTCTGCCGTTTCCAGAGCAACACGGACGTCGTTGCGAGCGTCGGCGCGAGTGGAATGGTCAGCACGCACGACGTTCCCGGTGAGGCCGCGGTGATGGCCGCGTACCTCGGCGAAGTCGGGCTGTTCCGTGTGTTGGTTCCACGTCCCGGCGCTCCGGCACAAAACGCGCTCCCGCAATTCAACCTCATCGACAAACTCGTTGACGCCAAACTCGCGAAACTCAACATCGCCCCTTCGGGATTGTGTAACGACGCGGATTTCCTGCGTCGCGCGTTCCTGGATCTCACCGGCACGCTACCCACAGCCGAAGACGCGCGACAGTTCCTCGCCGATACGACAAAAGACAAGCGCGCGAAGCTCGTCGAATCGCTCCTCGACCGGCCGGAGTTCGCGGACCTGTGGGCGCTGCGCTGGGCCGACCTGCTCCGCGTGGACCGCGAACCGCTCGGGCACCAGCGGGCGCACCTCTACTACAAGTGGATTCGCAGTTCGATCGCCACGAACAAGCCGTTCGATCAGTTCGCGCGCGAGCTCGTCACCGCGGAAGGCCCGGTGACCGAGGTCGGCCCCACGAACTTCTTCAAGGTCGTGACGAAGCCCGGCGAAATCGCGGGAACAATTTCGCAAGTGTTTCTCGGAGTCCGCATCGCGTGCGCCGAGTGTCACCACCACCCGTTCGATCGGTGGAAGCAATCCGATTACTACGGCATGTCCGCGTTCTTTAGCACGGGAACGACCACGCACCCGCGCACGCAGAAGTCCGTCTTCGCGCACGCGCTCGATACCGACATGCCCGCGGCCGATCCCGTGGGCGACCGCCGCGTTCCGCTCGCGGATTGGATGACGAAGCCGGACAACGCTTTCTTCGCGCGGAACCTCGCGAACCGCGTGTGGGCGTGGATGTTCGGGCACGGGTTGGTGGAACCGGTCGACGACGTCCGCGCGACCAACCCGCCGAGTAACCCCGAACTGCTCGATGCGCTCGCGAAGTACCTCGTCGAGAACAAGTTTGATGTGCGCAAGTTGATCCGGTTCATCGCCGCGTCGCGCGCGTACCAGACCTCCGCCGCACCCAACGCGACCAACGAAAAGGACGAGCGCAATTTCTCGCGCGCGTACTTCCGCCGACCGGAAGCCGAAGTGCTGCTCGACATGATTTCGCAGTCGCTCGGCGTACCGGAGAAATTCACCGGCTCACCCGGCGTAACGCGGGCCGTTCAGTTGTGGGACAGCAAGGCCCGCAGTGACTTCCTGAAGCTGTTCGGGCGCCCCAACCGCGTGACCGCGTGCGAGTGCGAGCGGACCCGCGAACCGTCGGTCAGTCAGGTGCTCAACCTGTTGAACTCGACCGAGATCCAGGCAAAGCTCACACACGAAGCGGGCACAGTCGCGAAACTGGTGCGCGCACAGAAGGACGATGTGACGTTAGTCGAGGAATTATACCTGACGTTTTACTCGCGGCTCCCGAGCGCGGACGAAAGCGCAACGGGCGTGAAGCACCTGAAGAAGTACGCGAACAACCGCCGCGCCGCGACCGAAGACCTCGCTTGGGCGCTGATGAACAGCACGGAATTCTTGTTCAACCATTAGGCGAGCGACCGGTGTCAGCCGGTCGGTGAGATATTCTCCCTAACACCGGCCGGCTGACACCGGCCGTTCGCCAGGAGCTTCGTCATGCTCCACCGCCGCGACGCGATGATTCGTCTGGGGCAACTCGGCGCGGGCGGACTCGCGCTGCCGACCCTTCTGGAAGCCCGCGCGAACACGCCCGCGCGCGCGAAGAGCGGGACCGCGGACTCGTGCATCTTCATTTTCCTGTGGGGCGGACCGCCGCAACAGGACACGTGGGACATGAAACCGGATGCGCCCTCCGGCATCAAGTCGCTGTTCAATCCGATCGACACCGTGGTACCCGGCATTCGCGTCTGCGACCAGATGCCGTTGTTCGCGCGCCACACGGATAAGGTCGCGCTGGTGCGGTCGCTCTCGCACGGCGACAACAACCACGAACCGAGCGTGTACCACATGCTCACGGGCCACAAAGACCCGACTCTCGTTTCGCCGCGCAACCCGCGCAAGCGCTCGCACCCGCCGAACTTCGCTTCGGCCCTCGCGTACTTCGCCGAGCCGAGCGCTGTGCCCGCGAACGTCACCATCCCGCGCCCGGTCGGGCACGACGGCGTGACCTACGCGGGCACCTATGCGGGCTTCCTGGGGCCGAAGTACGACCCGCTCGAAAAGCTCGCCGCGAACAAGTCGAACGAGCCGGCCGCGCACCCGGACGTGCTCCCGCCGGACGTGACCCAAACGCGCCTCGCGGCCCGCGAAGGATTACTCAAACTCCTCCAGAAGCAGGACGCACACCTCCAGAAGACCGGCGGGAGCGAACTCGACGGGTTCCGCGGTCAGGCGATGCAGATGATCGCGTCGCCGAAGGTGCGCGAAGCGTTCGATCTGAACAAGGAGCCGTCACGGTTGCGCGACCACTACGGCCGCAACGAGTACGGCGAGAGCTTCCTGCTCGCGCGCCGGCTGGTCGAGAACGGCGTGAAAGTCGTCTCGGTCATCTGGCTGTACATCATGCCGAACGGCGGCGTCGCGAACGTGTGGGACAACCACGGCGGCACCGGTGGATTGGGCAGCATCACCGGGTACGCGATGCTAAAAGAGAAATACTGCCTGCCGCCGCTCGACCGGGCACTCGCAGCGCTCCTCGAAGACCTGAGCGACCGCGGGATGCTCGAGCGCACACTCGTCGCGGTCGCGGGCGAGTTCGGGCGCACGCCGAAGATCAACAAGGACATGGGCCGCGATCACTGGGGCGCGGCACAAACCGCCCTCTTCGCGGGTGGTGGCATTCGCGGCGGTCAGGTGTACGGCAAAACGGACAAGATCGCCGCGTACCCGACCGAGAACCCGGTGTCGCCGGACGATTTCCTCGCGACGATCTACCACGCGATGGGCGTCGATCCGGCCGCGATGATCCCCGACCGCGAGAACCGCCCGCACCGATTGTGCGACGGCAGACCGGTGATGAGCTTGTTTAGTTAAGTGAACGACATCGAACATTAACACCAACCCGTCAATGGGAGCGCGAAACGAATGCTACGATCGCTGTTTTCTCTGTGTCTCGCCGTCGGCCTTTTCAACTCCGTCGCCTCCGCAGAAGATCCCGCGGCGACAGTGGAGAAAGCGAAAGAGGCACACGCCGAAGGTGTCAATAAGGCGCGAAATACGCTTCTGGAGGCCTTTAAAGCGGCGAACAACGCGGCCAAGTCCAGCGGCGACCTGAACGCGGTCAAGGTGATCCAGGCCGAACAGGACACGTTCGAGAACAGTGGCAAATTACCCACGTCTGCGCGGATGAAGTCGGCGGTCGCGAGCTACCAGCAATCAATGAAGCAAGCGAGGACCACGTTAGACGCGGCTTACGAGCAGGCAATCAAGGACTTCACCAAGGCCGGGAAGATCGCCCAGGCAGAAGAAACACAGTCCGAATTGCACGACCTTCGTGCCAAAACGGTCGCGACCAAAGAAAACCTCCAGGCGTATCTGGCGAACACGTCGTGGGTCTGGGGCAACTGCAGGCTCAAGGCGAACGGGTATGTCGAGAACAAGGGGTGGGACTCCGCCGGCCTCGTGACCAAGTGGGAAGCGATTGATCGCCGAACCGTGCTGTTCTCGATCGAAAAAGGGCGCGATGTGAACCGGTTGGCGGTCCTGGTCTTCAACGAAGAATTGACGGAGTTCCAGGGTATCGACTTCAACGGGAAGGACCGAATCCCCGTCAGCAAACGGAAGCCCTAACCACATCTCCGATATGGCAGATAGCGGCCCTGTGTGCGCCAGAGGAATCAGTAATGTTACGGTGCCTGCTCAGTTCAAGCGTCCTCTTCGGGGTGGTCCTGGTGGCTGGCGCGGTAGATGCCCCCGCCCCACTAACGAAAGCCCGTAAGGACTACCAGGATTCCGTTGAAAAAGCGCGAACCACCTTACTCGACGCATTCGCGTCGGCGATCAAAACATCCACGAGCAGCGGCGACCTCGACGCGGTCAAGGCGCTCAAATCGGAGAAGGAAGCGTTCGAGGCCGGAGGTACACTTCCCACGGGAGCACACGTGAAAGCTGCGGCCCGGAATTATCGCCTGTCGATGAGGCAGGCCGGGCTCGTGTTTGAAAGGGCCGCGGACCAAGTAATCAAAGATCTGACAAAGGCCGGCAAACTGACCGAAGCGCAAGCCACACAAGCGGAACTCAAAGAGTTCCGCATGCGGTCCCCGACGACGGGGGCGCGCACAACAGAAGTGGAGACCAAGGAAGATCTCCAAAACTACCTGCCGGAAACGGTGTGGGACTGGGGCACGGGGCTGAAACTGCGCGCCGACGGGCTCCTCGAGCAGAGGGAATGGACCGCCAACTCGCTCGTCACCAAGTGGGAAGCGGTGGACCGCCGCACAATCGTCCTCTGGGTCGAAAAGGGACGAAAGTCCGACCGCACCGCGATCCTGACGTTCAACGAAGACCTGACCGAGTTCCAGGGATTCGGTTTTGATGGCGGGCGCCTAGGCGTCATGAAGCGCAAGCCGTGATTGGAACTGCGGTCGACCCCACCACCGTGCCCGGCCCATTGGCCGGGTGCTCATTCGGGAGCGGCAATGCCCGCAACGTTCTGCGACGGACTCTCCCGGCGCGATGCGCTCCGTGTCGGCACCGCGTCCCTCTTCGGTTCCGCACTCGGTTTGCCGCAACTGCTGCGCGCGTCGGCCGGGGCGAAAACGAAGAAGGACGTGTCGCTGATCTTCATCTTCCTGCACGGCGGGCAGAGCCACCTCGACACGTTCGACCTCAAGCCGGATGCGCCGGCCGAGTTCCGCGGCGATTTCAGCCCCGCGAAGACCAAGGTTCCCGGGCTCCAGATTTGCGACCTGTTGCCGAAGGTTGCCGGGCAGGTCGACAAGTTCTCGCTCGTCCGCTCGTTCCGCCACCACAATTCGGACCACGGCCCGGCCGACCACTACATCCTCACGGGGTACTTCCCCACGGCCGGATTCAACCCGAGCCTCAGCCCGAACAACCAGCGCCCGTGCGTCGGTTCCGTCGTGTCGAAGAAGCTCGGCCCCAAAGGGTCCGTGCCGGCCTACGTCGCGCTGCCGAAAGTTCACCCGAGCGGCGGACCCGCCTACCTCGGTGCGAACCACGCGCCCTTTGTGATCGACGCCGACCCCAGCGCGCCGAACTTCAGCGTGCCGGACCTCGTGCCTCCGCCGGCCATCGCGAGTAGCCGCCTCGACGACCGCAAAAAGCTGCTCGAAACCGTGGACCGGTTCCACAAGAGCGCGGAAGTGAAAGCGAACCCCGCGGCCGGCGCGCTCACCGCGTTCCGCGACAAGGCGTTCGACCTGATGACGTCGCGGCAAGCGAAGGAAGCATTCAACATCCACGCCGAAGGAGACAAGCTCCGCGACGAGTACGGGCGCCACTCGCTCGGCCAGTCGTGCCTCATGGGGCGCCGACTGGTAGAAGCGGGCGTGCGGTGCGTGACCATCGACCACTCGAACTGGGACACGCACGACGGCAACTTCGCGGTGCTGAAGAACTCACTGCTCCCGATGTACGATTCCGCCATCAGCACGCTGTTCCGCGACCTCTCCGACCGCGGGTTACTCGATTCGACGATGGTGGTGGTGACGGGCGAGTTCGGGCGCACGCCGCGGATCAACAAGAACGCGGGGCGGGACCATTGGGGGCCGGCGTTCACGGTGCTGCTCGGCGGCGGGGGCATCAAGCCGGGTGTGGTCGTGGGCAAGACCGACGCCCGCGCCGAGAAGCCGGCGAGCGATCCTTACGGACCCGAAGACCTGTTCGCGACGATGTACACGTGCATGGGTATCGACCCGAAAGACGAAGCCCACACACCCGACGGCCGACCCATTGCGCTGGTCAACAACGGCAAAGTGATGAGCGAACTGGTGTAAGGAATAGCCAGCCGGAATAATCTGCTGACGGGGGATGATCGTGGCTGTAACCGTGGAGGAGATCGATCAGGCGTTGTCCGCGTACCTGTCGTCCGGCCCGTTCATGGATTTTGAGCTCCAACAACATCGATGGGAACGTTGGCTCGCGCAATTGACTAGCGAAGACTTGCCTCTATTGGTGCAAGAGACTATCCAACGTCTGAATCGGCTAAATCGCTTTGACACTTCTGATCTCTGGCTCCTGTATCTTCTGATCTGCTTGAGTCAAGCAGGGAGTCGCGATCCTGAAATGTACATTAACCAGGCGGATAATTACCGCCGAACGCACTATCGATCGATCTTTTTCAGTACGGTGGGCGAGTTATTTTCGGAAGACGCGATCGATTGGCTCATAGCTGTTCTGGAACACGAGACGCTTAGCCCTGACGAAATCAAACTAGCAGCACAATCATCATTTTTCATATGCACGTGCGATGATGATCGATCGATCCTGACTCAATTTATCACATCCCCACCACTCGCGCAATCAAAATTACTAACGATCATTGGCAACATTAGACTCCAGATCGACGAAGATATCGCGACCCAAGATTGAGTCTACACGAAAAAGGCTACAGCATGTTCCGCGTACTATTTCTGAGTATTTTCTCGCTATTTTTGTGCATTTCTGTCGTTTTTGCCAACCCGCCCGCGGTGAGTTACATCTTCCCGGCCGGAGCGCAGCGCGGAACGTCCGTTGATGTCCGCGTAGGCGGGTTATTTCTTTACGACAAACCGGCATTTGAATTAACCGGATTGGGGGTCACTCACTCACCGCACCTCGCACCCGCGAAGCGCGTGTGGTTCGAGGGACCGCTCCTTCCACTCACCGAATCACAGCAACAAGAAGATTACCCGGCCGACACGCGCGGGAACGTTGCGATTACAAAAGATGCGCCCCTGGGTCCGCGCCGCGTGCGAGTGTTTACGGCGCAAGGTGGGGCCGGCGGGCCGCGATTCGTGGTCGGCGAACTGCCCGAAGTGGTGGAGCAAGAAACGGACGGCGACCAGATCCCCGCACCCATCAAACTGCCCGTCACGGCGAACGGGCGCATCTTTCCGCGCGAAGACATCGATCTGTGGGAGTTCGACGCGGAGGCCGGCACTGCGATTACTGCACTCGTTCACGCGCAGTCGATCAACTCGCCACTCGTATCGAGGCTGGACATCCTCGACGCGAAGGGCACCGTCGTCGCGGAGCAGATGCTTCACCCGTGCGTCGGCACGGACGCCTCGGTGAAGTTCACGCCGAAGGTGGCCGGGAAGTACCGCGTGCGCGTCACCGACGCCCGCGCGCTCGGTGGTCCCGCATACGTGTACCGGCTCACGATCACCGCAGAGAACGTGCCGGAGTTCCATTACCCACTCCGCGCGAAGCCGGACGGGTTGAAGGACGCACTCGACGCGGCCCCGGTGTTACAAGCTCCGATCGCACTGAACGGTCGGATCGAGCGCCCCGGCGCCGTCAACGAATGGAAACTCGATCTGAAGAAAGCCGGGAGCTACACCTTCGACCTACAAGCCCGGCGCCACGAGTCGCCGCTGTGTGGTGTGGTCACGATTTTCGACGCAACCGGCAAGGAACTGAAGCGCGCGGAAGGCGCCGAAAACAGTGACGCCGCGCCGTTCGCGTTCGACCCACCGGCCGACGGCGTTTACACGGTAAAAGTGGGCGAGAAGTTCCGCGGGCGCGCGGGGGCGAACTTCGTGTACCGGCTGCGCGTGCTGGACGCGCCCGAGAAGATAACCCCCGGTTTCCAACTCGCGCTCGCCAGCGACGTGTTCACGCTACCGCGTGCGGGTACGCTCAAGGTGAAGGTGACCGCCGAGCGATTCGGCACGTTTCAGGGGCCGATCATTGTGAGCGCGGCGGATTTGCCGAAGGGTATCACCGCGCCCGCGATCCGCATTGCCGCGAATCAGCCGAACGCCGATCTGGTACTCACCGCGAGCGCGGACGCAGCCATTGCCACACACCCGCTCCGCTTGACCGGCCTCGGGGTCGCCGGGTTGATAGCGTATCGCAGCGACACAACCGACGCGCGGCTCGCGGTCGCGCTCCCGACGCCGTTCAAGATCATTGACCAGTACGTGATGACCAGCGCGCCGCGCGGCGAAACGTACCACCGCAAGTACACGATCGACCGCGGCGGCTTCGACGGCCCGATTCAGGTGCAGCTCGCGGACCGCCAGGCGCGACACCTGCAGGGCGTCACCGGACCGGTTCTCACGCTGAAGCCGGGCGAAACCGAGTTCGCGTACCCCGCGTTCCTCCCACCGTGGATGGAGATGGGGCGCACGTGTCGCGTGTGCGTGATGGCGACCGCAAAGGTGCGCGACCCGATCGACGGGCGCGAGCACACCGTCAGCTTCAGTTCCGTGGAGCAGAATCAGCAAATGATCGTGGTCGTCGGTCCCGGGCGCCTGGACGTGGGCGCGGAGAAGACCAGCGTCCTCGCAGAAGGCGAAGTGAAGCTCGCGGTGAAGATCAGCCGGAGCAAGAACCTGAGCGGCCCGGCGACTGTGGAGTTGGTTTTGCCCGAGCACGTGAGGGGAGTGACTGTGGCAAAGTTAGTGGTCGCGGCCGACAAGGGCGACGGCGAACTCGTGCTGAAGTTCGCACCGAACGCCGGTCCGTTCAACGCGCCTCTTGTCGTGAAAGCCACCGTGCAAACAGACACCGGCCCGGTGACTTCCGAGACGAAGGTCGAAGCAGTTCGCTGAGTTTTTTAAGTCCCAAGTCGTAAGGTCGAAAGTCGTAAAGTCGAAGACATTCCCTTGTTGAGCGTTTTCGACTTTATGACTTGGGACCTTACGACTTGGGACTCTCCTGGAAGGGCTTCACGCTGAGCCGTGTTTGGTGCGATTCGACCGCTTTGCCGTCGATCGTTTTGCCCTGGAAGTAGTCCTTCTGCCACCCGCGGGCCACGGCCTCGGGGTTCTGGGTGGTCAGTCCCACAAGGAACCCGCTGCGGCTCTCTTCCCACTGCTTGTACTGCTTTTGGAGTTCCGGTTCAGTTTCGATCGGCACCACGCGCGGGACGAAGCCCTCGATGAGCCCGCGCGGTACCGGCACGAGCATACAGAACGGGTCGCCCTGCTCGAACCGGACCCACTCGCACACGCGCGTCATTTTCCAGTTCATCGTGAACGTGGACGCGAGCCAGTCCGTTTCCACGACGCCTTCGAGCGGCTGGACGCCGTCCTTGATCCAGTTCGCCGGCCCCTTCACCCACAGGTTGATTCCCGGGGGCGTGCGGAACAAAAACGGGATCGTGAACGTGATGACGCCGCTCCCGAAGTGACTCACGATGCGGTTGTCGGGGCGGTCGAAGCGCAATTCCAGGTCGCCCTTCCCCGGCCCCCCGTACCAGTACGCCTCGAACCCGACCGGGCTTCGCAGCACCCACCCGCACTGGTTGGCGATGACCAGCGGCAGGCACCGGTACGGGTGCCGCTGGTGCGCGCCGTCCATCCAGTCGCGCGGGATCGGCGCCGGCTCCGGGAACACGTCCGCCGGCTGGTTCGGGTGCAGCGAATAGGCGATCAGTTCGTTCGCGTTCTCTGGCATGGGTCCATCCTGAAACAGCGTGGAGCGCGGAACGCGGAGTCGGAGTGAAGACAAAAGCGTTCAGCGCCTCCGTCTTCACTCCGCGCTCCGCGTTCCGTGCTCCGCGTTTCTTACGTCCGCC
Organism: Gemmata palustris; assembly: GCF_017939745.1. Classification (NCBI taxonomy): domain Bacteria; kingdom Pseudomonadati; phylum Planctomycetota; class Planctomycetia; order Gemmatales; family Gemmataceae; genus Gemmata; species Gemmata palustris. The sequence continues at coordinate 440,382 of NZ_JAGKQQ010000002.1, forward strand.
CGTTGTCGTTTACCGAGCACATGAAGGGTTCGTTCGGGCGCTCGTAGGTGCGCCCGTCCGTGTCGCCGACCGCGTGTTTGCGGAGCGAGAGCTGGTACATTTGCTCCCCGGCCGGGGTCGGGTAGTCGCCCGTGATGCACGCCCGGCACAGGGTCGATGTGGGCAGGTCGATGCACCGCGCGACCGCGTCCACCGGGAGGTAGAACAGCGAGTCCGCGCCCAGCGATTTCGCCATCGCGTCCTGTTCGGCGACCGTCGGCACCTTACCCGCCATGAACTTCGGCGCGAACAGCTCTTTCACGGTGCTCATGTCGATGCCGTAGAAGCACGGCGACAGGATCGGCGGGCACGCGACGCGCACGTGGATCTCGGCCGCGCCGCCCTGGTCCCGCAAGTGCTTGAGCAGGCTCTGCAGGGTCGTGCTGCGGACGATCGAGTCCTCGACGAGCAGCACCTTCTTGCCGTGCAGCACCTCGCGCAGCGGCGTGAACTTGAGCCGCACCTTGTCCGCGCGGTTCCCGCCCTCGATAAACGTGCGGCCGATGTACCGGTTGCGGATCAGCCCTTCCACGCTCGGAATGCCGAGCGAAAACGCCATCGCGTCGGCCGCGGCCTTGCCGGTGTCCGGGACCGGCACGACCACCGTTTCGGACGGGTCGAGCGGGACGCGGTTCAGCTCGCGCTCCTGCTTGGCGAGTTCGTGCCCCAACCGCGCGCGGCTCAGGTACACGCTCCGCTCGTCGAGCGTGCTGGCCACGTTCGCGAAGTAGATCCACTCGAAGAAGCAGTGCGCGGTGCGCTTGCTCTCCGCGAACCGGTGGACGCTCAGTTCCCCGTTCTGGATGAGGATCAGCTCCCCGGGCGCCAGCGACTTGATGCTCGCCTGGCGGAACCCGAGGTTCTGGAGCGCGACGCTCTCGCTGGCGGCCCCGAACATCGGGCCGTCCTGCGCGTACACCAGCGGGCGGATGCCGACCGGGTCGCGGAGCACCACCATGTCGCCCATCGCGTTCAGGAACGTCAGGTTGTACGCCCCGTCGAACTTGGTCGCGAGCCGGCGGAACACGTCCACGAGGTCGGGGCGCTGGCCGCCCCGCATCTCGTGGGCGATGTAGTGCATGATGACTTCGGTGTCGTTGTCCCGCGTGAGGTGGTAGTCGTGGTTCTGGAGGAGCTGGGTGCGGAGCTCGGCGAAGTTGGTGAGTTGGCCGTTGAACGCGAACGCGAACCACTTCCATTTACACCCGTCCCGCCGCTCGAACGGCTGGGCGTAACTGCGGGTCTGGCCCCCGCAGGTGGCGTACCGGGTGTGCCCGATCGCGGCCCGGCCCGCGTAGTCCTCCATGATGGAGGCGTACTTGGCCGGTTCGTTGATCCGAAACGCCTCAATGACAGTACCGATGTCCTTGTACGTGTCGATGAGCTTGTCGCGCTCCGGGTTGTAGGTCGCCATCCCGGCTGCGAGTTGCCCGCGGTTCTGGAGGTCGAGGAGCATCCGCGGCATCAGCCGGGACACTTGGTCGGGTGCGCCGGTCCAAACCGGCGACTTGTCCCCGTTCTGGGGAAGGTAATACAACGCCGCCACGCCACATTCGTGGTGCAACTCGTCCATGTCACCGCCGGGTAGAAAAGAAGGGCGGGGCGCGCTGGCCCCTGATTCAGAATATAAGTCGGTGTAGGTTTCGTGAACAATCTCATCCCCGGGCACGTTCGTCGGAATCTCGCGGCACGGGTCACCGTTCCGACCGGTTGCCCGGTTCGCGCCGCGCGGCAGACTCAACAAATTCGAGGGTTACAATGTTCCGAACGATTCTCCCGGCGGCACTATTCGCGCTGCTTACGATCGGCTCGGCCCCACTCACCGCCGAAGACAAAAAAGACAAACCGCGGGCCGATCCGCCCGCCACGCCGCTCGAACTGTCCCTAACCGGTACGACGACGACGTACACCCTCGACCTCGGCGGTCGGACCACGGACGAACTCAAAAACCTGATTGAGTCCGCAGCAAAAACCGGCAAACGGCCACCCGCTGCGCCGGCAGTAGACCTTAGCATCGAAATCAAAAACACGTCCGATAAGCCCGTCACGGTGTGGGTAACTGGTGACCCGGTGGTACTTACCTGTACCCTCCGGGGGAAGGGGGCCTTAAACGTTGCCCCGCCACTGGCGTTCACGGAAGAGTTCCGCATCCCGAAAGGGGTAGAAATTGCGGCCGGCAAGACGCACGTGATTCCGGTGAAAACGCTCGTGAGCGGTTACCGGGGCGCAGCGCACTGGGCGTACTGGCTCGAATCGGGGGAGTACGAATTGACCGCAACGCTCAAGACGGGCATGAACCCGGCCCCGAAAGGCGCAAAGGACGCGAACGACGGCTTCGGCTCGGTGACGCTCACGAGCGCCCCGCTGAAACTCACGGTTGAGGCGAAGAAGTAATTCCAGTTCAGGCGAACGCCGCGTGTCAGCAGCACAAGCGAATAAACTCCGCGCGGCCGTTCTCATTATTTCACTACGCCACCTGCATACACAGGGAGCACGTGTGACTCTCTGAGTGAGTAACAATAGCCGTGAATAGCGCGTCGCGTTCACTCGTGCGTCTTCTTATAATATGATGCATTTTGTTAACATCCTGCAAAGCATAAAGTGCGCGCACACTCGGCTCTTGATTCGCCCTAGACCTGGGCATGGATTTCTCTATTCGGATTAAGCTCGTGAGGCGCAACCAAGAAATTATTAACGAAAACTTCTCGTTAGAACGGCTGTGGTCGTGCGTCTCGGACGATTTTCCGAGTGCATGGCACACGGGTTGCAGATTCCGAAGTGCCGACAAACTCCTCCCCAGTTTAGTCACGTCACCACGTTACCGCCCGATTGAGGCGGGGTACGCCCATTCCACTTCGCTCGTCACAGAGGTTCCACAATGCCGGTTCGTGTTTCGCTCCCGCTTCCCGCTCGCACCGAACAACGCGGGCGGAAGGGGTTCACGCTAATCGAGTTGCTGGTGGTGATCGCCATCATCGCGATCCTCATCGGGCTGCTCCTGCCCGCGGTCCAAAAGGTCCGCGATGCCGCCGCGCGAATGAGCAGTCAGAACAACCTGAAGCAAATGGGCCTCGCGATGCACAACCTCGCGGGCAACCAGTCCGACCAGTTCTGCGCCGGGTGGGGCGGTCTGCGATCCACCACGAGCACCGGCGACCCCGTGCGGCCCTGGACGTGGCACATCCTGCCCTACATCGAGCAGGATAACGCCGCTAAAAACGCCGCAACGACCACGGTCATGAAGACCTACACCGCCCCGAACGACGCCTCGTTCGTCAGCGGGCAGCCGCTCACCAGTTACTCGGGCAACGGCCTGGTTCTGGGGATCGTGAACCCGCTCCTCACCGCCCCGGTCGTTAACACGGGCACCCCGTCGTACACGGCGAAGCTGTACAGCATGAACTCCCCGGGCGACGGCACCTCGAACACCCTTCTGTTCGCAGAGCGGTACGCGGTGACCACGACGGGCAGTGGGACAGTGATGTACAGCGGTGTGACCGGCGCTACGCCGCAGGCCACGCTCACGCACGTGTACGGCCCGCACCTGTGGTTCCCGACCGGCGCGACCCCGTCGCAGGTCGTGTTCCTCCCGCAATTCATCGCGTCCCCGGCCCAACCGTTCCCGTTCCAGAGCAAGCCGGCCAACAACATCGCCGACGACCGCGTGCCGCAGGGCATGTCGTCCGGCACGATGAGCGTCGCCATGTGCGACGGCAGCGTGCGCGGCGTGTCGGCCAGCGTCAGCAACCAGACGTGGACTTTCGTTTGCGACCCGTATGACGGCAACGTCCTCTTGTCGGACTGGTAACGCACCACTTCGTTCGGGCGGTCTTCTGGAGTCGGCCGTTTGATGTGTTTGTTTTTGGTGGGCGGGCCTCTGACCCGACCCACCAAAAAAAGTCCTCAGCGCGGCACGTTGTGCCGCGCCGGACATCGCGAGCAGAGTAAAGCCTATAACTCGTGTGCCGTTCGCGGAGCGCTCGTGCGCACAGTGAGCGCCTCGCCTCGTTCAATCGCCGCACCGCCTTGGACGATTAATTGCGCCGCTCGGCACGGTAATTCTCATCATCATCCTTTCCAAAGCCACGGCAAAAGAAGCAGTGAACGGTGGAGTAGTAAAAGCCGGCCTTTTCGAGGTCCGCGACCACTGAGAACAACGTGGGGGTGCCGAAGGAAAACAACCGGTTCCGAATGGTCACGATGTCGTAGACCACATCTTTGACCATACTCATCCCCTCTAAACGCGACCTTTCCCAGTCTTCAACGCTCCTCTTCTGCAGCAACCGCTTGCTCTCCGCGTGGTTCTTCTCGACGTCCTTCTCCCGGGCTCTACGGTGAACGCCCGTCTGGATCTTTCCATAGGTTTCATTCGCGCCGCTGTGGGAGCCCTGATACTTTGTCAGTTTGTAATCCTGTTTGGCCTGACCGGGGCCGAACAGCTCTTTCACTTTCAGTTGGCGCGTGGCGGACAACATCAACGATGACCCGGAGATGTTGCTCCCGTGCGGGCAGTAGTACGCGAGGTAGACGTGCTTCGGCGCGCCGGCACCGGACGTGATCAGGGACGTCTCGCCGTGGGCACTAATCATACACGCACGACTGCGATCGGGCTGCGGCTTCTGCCCGCCCGGTGTCCAGACGTAGATCCACGACCCGACTTCGATGGGTGCGTACTCGACGTCACCGCGAAGAATGTCCTTTTTGCTCACCTGAAGGGCTCCGAAAGCAGGGAATATGGGCAATTCCGACGGATCGATGAACGCGATCGCGCCTTGCGAACATCCCCAGTACGGGACGAGTCGCGTGAATCTAAACCCGGCGGTCACGCTTTTTCCATTCTTTGCCCGCACCAACTCCTATTATCCGCCACGGTCACGAGCCCGGCAAAAGCTGGACAATCTCGACGGTCCAGCGGATACTGGACGCACCCGCCGTGCCCGGAGACTCTCCACATGCGAGCCGCGCTGTTCGTTCTGGTTGCGGGGTTGTTGTTCCCACCCGCCGGCATGCGGGCCGAAGACCCGTCGAAAGGGTGGGAGTTCACGGGCCGGACGCAGACCTCTGCCGTCGATGTGCGCGCGCAGGTGACGGGCCACCTGACCCGGGTCGCGGTCCGGGAAGGGGACGCGGTCGCGAAGGGGGATCTGCTAGTCGAGCTCGACTCACGGCCGTACCGACTCGCCCTGAACGCGGCCCAGGCGCGGTTGAAAGTGGCCGAGGCCAAGTTGCAGGTGTCCAAGATCACGGCCGCCAACGCCAAGAAGTTGCTGGAGAACAAGGTAATCAGCCCGGACGAACTGGGACTGAATACGGCGGCGGAGGCCGCACTCATCGTCGCGAAGGTGGAGGTGGAGCGGGTCGAACTGACCCTGTCGTGGACCCGGGTCACCGCCCCGTTCACCGGCCGGGTGAGCCGCCTTCAAGCCACCGAGGGCGGTCTCGTCACCGCCGACCAGACGCAAATCTTGACGGTCGTGGCCACGGAACCGATGTACGTCTCTTTCAACGTGCCCGAATCGCTCCTTTTGCAACTGCGCCGCGACGGGCTGGCCGAACCGAGTAAGTTGGGCGTGGCGGTCGGGTTCGCGGGCGACCAGGGGTTCCCCCATGAGGCGAAACTCGACCTGATCGCGCCGGAGGTCGACCCGAAGACGGGGACCGCGCGGTTCCGGGCCACGGTCCCGAATCCGAAGGGCCTACTCTCGCCCGGGATGTCCGCCCGCGTCCGCCTCATCCCTCTACCCAAATAGGCGAAGCGGTCAACCTGCCTTTACGCAGCTTGGTCCGGTTTTGGTGCGCTTGTAACGAGACCGCAAGGGAGCGGGAGGCGCATCTCGTTGCTGGTTACTGTTCAACGCACAGGAGGCCCCGCTCCCTTGCCAGTAGTTTCAAGTGATTTGGCAGTGCCGCATGGGAGTTCCTAAGTTCAAGGTTCTCAGGCACTTGAACGGGAGCCTCCCATGCGACGTGGTTACTCTACGATCACCCCGGCGGTGGTCCACGCACTGACGCGCCGAACGTTGGAACGGGCCCTGGGTTGGACCGACTACAAGCGGTCGGTCACGCGCACCCAGTTGCTCGACCTGGTGCTGTTGATCGCGGGCACCACCCGCACGTTGTTCGCGGTAGTGACCCGGTACTTCGGGTTCTCCCACGAGACCGCGCGACAGGCGATGCACGCCAACCGGGGTTCCCGGGACCAACTCACGGCCCGGTTGGTGGATGCCCTTCACCAGGTGGCGGGGTTCACGCGCCGGGACCGGAGGCGCCGGTGGACGTGTGCCATCGATGTGCATTACGTCCCCTTTTATGGGGATCGCAGCACCCCGGGGATCATCGGCGGACCCAAGAAGGCCGGGACCTCGTTCTTTCACGCGTACGCCACCGGGGTACTGATTCACAAGCACCGGCGGTACACCGTGGGGCTGATGAGCGTGACGAAAGGAACCAAGCCGCACCAGCAGGTGCAGACCCTTCTGGACCAGGTGGCGGCCCGCGGGCTCACGGTCCGCGGGGTGGTTCTGGACGCCGGGTTCGACAGCGGGGAGACCCTGTTGCTGTTGCAGGAACGGAACCTGAGCTACACGGTCCCGATGCGCAAGAAGGGCACCGGTACCAACCGCCGCAACGCCAGCTACACCCAACCCCACGGCACCATCACCACCATGGAGTGGGTCACCGAGAAGAGCCGCAAGGCGGTATCGACTCGGGTGCTCGTGTGGCAACGGAAGGGCGAATCGCACGCCCGGGTGTACGCGTTCCGCGGGTGGGGCGATGCGACCGCCGTGTCGGAGGCGAACCGGGCTCGGTTGGGGCGCCGGCGGTACCGAGAGCGGTTCGGGATCGAGACCAGCTATCGGCAGAAGAACCAGGCCCGCGGGTGGACCACCAGCACCAACCCCGAGTACCGGTTGCTGCTCGAGGGCGTGGCCCTGCTGTTGCGCCAGGTGTGGGTGTACCTGACGCTCCGGATCGCTCGGGCACGCGGGCTCGCGCCGACCGCCTGGGTCGCCCAGTTCCCGTTGGCCGAGATGCTCGACTGGCTCACGCAACGGATCCGCTCACGATACCCACGCACACGATGTATTACCCTGCCACACAATACACTTACAACCAACGCAACGCCTTGAAACTACTGTTGCGGTCGCGGCTCGTTATAGCCGTTTCGACGACCCAGAAACGAGACCGAGATCAGAACCGTGCGGACCTCGCTGCCATGCCGCGCGGCTATTTCACGTCGATCACGTAGATGTCGCTGCCGCCGTCGCGCGTGGAAACGAACGCGAGCTTCTTCCCTTCGGGGTGCCACGCGGGTGCGGTGTCTTGCGCCTTGTTTTGTGTCAGGTTGGTAAGTTCTTTGCCATCATCCGTCATCAACCAGATGTCGGAATTCCCGGAGCGATTCGAGGCGAACGCGATCCGCTTACCTCCCGGTTCCCAAACGGGCCACGCATCGAGGAACTCGCCGTCCGTGATGCGCTTCTGGTCGCTCCCGTCCGCGTTCATGACGTGAATCTTCTGTTTGCCGCTGCGCCCGCTCGCGAAGGCGATCTTCGCACCGTCCGGGCTCCAGGCCGGGTGGAGGTCGTAGGCCGGGTCGTTCGTGAGCCGCTTCTCGTTCTTCCCGTCCGCGTCCACAGTGTACAGGTCCGGGTTCTTGTTCCGCGTCGACACCCACAACACTTTCTTGCCGTTCGGACTGAACCGCGGCGACTCCTCGAACGCCCTGTGAGGAATGAGTACCTGGTCGTCGCTGCCGTCGGCCGCGCACACGTTGATTCGCAACTTGCCGTCGGTCCCTTCGAGTTTGTCGTACACGTAGACGATTCGCTTACCGTCGGGCGAAAAGTTTCCGTCAAAGTGCGGTTCGGTGTGGTTCGGCAGGAGGCGTTTCAGCTCGCCGCCGTCGGCGGGCATCAGCCACAGCGCCATCTTGCCCTCGTGGATGCGCGTGAACAGGAGCGTCTTGCCGTCCGGCGACCACTGAAGGTTCTGTTTGAAGCTGCCGTCTTTGGTGAGGCGCACGGGAAGATTTTCACCGCAGAGGGCGCGGAGGGCGCAGAGAGGAAGGCAGAGCAGAGCAATGACAAAACTGTGCAGTACGAGTCGCTTCATGTTTTCTTCCTCTGCGCTCTCCGCGCCCTCTGCGGTGAACCGTTTTGCTTCTCACCTACTCGGTCCCGCTCGCGAAGCCGAGCAGCGCGCGCGTCATCGGGCCGCCCGCGACGAGGAGTTCGGCAATCGCCTCCTCGAACTGTCGGTCGGTAACCACGAGTTCGGAGCCGGTCCCGTCGGCTTCGGCCGCGAGGACCGCGGCCTTACGGAGCAGTTCGCGGATGAACGCGGCACTCACGCCGTTCGTCCGGCGCACCCACACGCCCAGGTCCGCGAGTTCGAGCTTCAGCCCGCGGCTGTAGAGCTCGAACAGCCGGTGGCGGCACGCTTCGTCGGGGAGCGGAACTTCGATGGCCAGGTCGATGCGCCCGGGCCGGGCCGCGAGCGCCGGTTCGAGGAAGTCCGGGCGGTTCGTGGTGAGGATGAAGAGGATGTCCGCGTCTTCGCCGAGGCCGTCCATCTGGTTGAGCAACTCGAAGAGCAGCGCGTTCGCACCGACCGACTGCTGCTCCCGCTCGGTGCCGATGAGGTCCACGTCTTCGAGTACGATGGTCGCCGGTTCGAGCAGGCGGGCGAGCGCGCACGCGGTCTCAATGGACCCGACCGCGCCGCCCGTGAGCACCAGCACCGTGCGGCCCGTCATTTGCGCCGCGAGGTACATCGCGGAGAGCGTTTTGCCGGTGCCGGGTTTGCCGTGCATCAGGATGCCGCGCTTCAGGTGCCGGCCCGCGGCCTTGAGCCGCGCGGCGTGCTTGCTCAGCCCCATCGTCTGCCGCTCGATCCGGGTCAGCAGCTCTTCGGGCAGGATCAGGTTCTCGCGCTTAACATCGGGCAGTTTGTGGAACCGAACCGTCGTGCTGCCGTAGCAATTTTGCTCGACCGAGAGCACCTTCCCGCGGAACGCGGAACCGTGGCGGACGCCCTTCACGAGCTTGCGCGAGAACCGCTCGGCCGCCTCACGATCGGGCGCCATCACCGCAACCTGAAGCCCCTTGTCGGGCCGGTACGTCTCTTCTTCCGCGAGGAGCATTGCAACGGGCTTGCCCTCGTCGCGGAACGTATACAGCCCTTGTTTCACGCACGCGAGCCGCTGTTCGTCGGCGAGTTGTACGTCGACGAACTCGACCGGCCCCTCTTCGTACCCCTTCGCGGTGGTGGGGCGCGAGAGCTTGGCGAGCGACGCGCCGGAGTACTGGCTGGGCAACACGACCCCGACGAGCGCCGCGTCCGCACCCACGAGCAACTCCTCGGTCGTGAGGTGCAAGTTCGCGCGGTCGTAACTCTGGAACGTCTGTTCGAGGACCGGCAGCTTCGAGGGATCGGTGCCGAAGTGCTTGCGGAGCCGGGTGAAGAGGGACGGTTTCGGTGCCGGTTTCTTGGGCTTCTTGGTGACTTTTGTTTTCTTCGCCATTGCGGACCTTTGCGAGTCGTTTGGGCGGGATGGAACTCGCCGGACGGACGCCGCGAACGCGCGCCCGGTTCGCGGTCAGAACAGTTCTTCGATGACGCGGCCGACCGGCGCGAGGCCGAGCCCCGTAATCTGTTCGCTCGTGAGACCGACCTGGTTGAGCACGGTCGCGTTGAGATCGACGGGCGAGAGCGGCGAATCGGCCGGTTTGCCGGCGCGGGCGTCGCTGGTGCCCACGAACCGCCCGCCCCGCACCCCGCCGCCCGCGACGAGCGCGCTGTAGCACCCGGGCCAGTGGTCCCGCCCGGCCTTGTCGTTCACCTTCGGCTCGCGCCCGAACTCGCCCACCGCGAGCACCAGCGTGCTGTCGAGCATCCGGCGCTCGTGGAGGTCGGTGAGCAGCGCGGACATGGATTGATCGAGCCAGGGGGCGTGCCGGTCCTGCATGATCTGGAAGTTGCGGTAGTGGTGGTCCCACCCGCCGTCGCCCGAGTCCTCTTCGGCCTCGACGTGGTCGCTCCAGTTCACCTGCACGAACGGCACCCCGGCCTCGACCAGCCGGCGCGCGAGCAGGCACGACTGCCCGAACCGCGTGCGCCCGTAGGCGTCCTTCGTCGCGTCGCGCTCCTTCGACAGATCGAAGCCGGCCGCGGCGGTGGGCGAGGTGAGCATCGCCAGCGCCCGCGCGTGGTACTCGTCGATCGTACCCGTGGAGCCGATTTGGTTCACGCGCCGGTCCGCGCTCCCGAGCGCGGCGAGGAGTTTCTGCCGGTCGGCCACGCGCTCGGGGGTGAGATCGGGCGGGAGTTGCAGGGCGGGAATCTTCGTGCCCGTTGCGGGGTCGTACTCCAGTCGGAACGGGTCCCACCCGCCGCCGAGCGGCCCGCCGCCCTCGCCGATGATCGCCTTCTTCCCCTGGTGCAACTTTCCGCCAACCACAAAGAACGGATGAATCGCACCCGTAGCGCCGGTGGATTTGGCTCCACTGAGGGCCTTCGCAACGATCGAACCGAGCGCGGGGCGCGGGGAACCTTGCAGCGGCTTGCCGTCCAGCCCCGTACCGCCCGCGGCGCTGCCCGTTAGCCCGATGGTGCCCGCGATGCCGTGGTCGTTCGATTGCGTGGTGAGCGTGCGAAGGACCGCGAGTTTATCGGTGTGTTGCGCGAGTTGCGGAAACAGTTCGCAGAATCGAACACCCGGGATCTTCGTCGGAATGGTGCCGAACGGCCCGCGGTAGTCGAGCGAGGCGTTCGGTTTGGGATCGAACGTGTCGAGCTGACTCGGCCCGCCCCAGAGCCACAAGAGGATGACGGCCTTCGCCTTGGCGCCCTCCCCCTTCCCCGCGGCGCGGGCGCGCAGCAGGTCCGGGAGCGCCAGCCCCAAAACGGACGACGCACCGACTTGAAGGAACGCGCGCCGGTTCAATCCGGCGCAAGTGTGGGTCGTTCGACGGCCGACCAGGAGCATGGGGAGAGACCTCCGCGGGTGCCGCCATTATCGGGGCACAACCACGCAGGCACAAGCGCCGGGAACAGAATGACCGCGCGTTCTTTGTTGAACGCGCGGCCCGGCACGACACAAACGGGTTACTTACCCTGGTGAATCTGCTCGAAGCGGGCCGCGACGCTGGCGAACGCCGTGACCACGGTGGGGTCGAACTCGCCCTCGGACTCGGTGGAGATCAGTTTCACGGTCTGCGTGTGGCTCAGCGGCGGGCGGTGCGGGCGCCGGCTCCGCAGCGCTTCGTACACCGCGGCCAGGGACACCACGCGCGCCGCGAGCGGGATCTCGTCGCCGACCAGACCGTCCGGGTAGCCGCTGCCGTCCCAGCGCTCGTGGTGGCTGCGGGCGACCTCCGCCGCGACGTCCAGCCCCTGAACTTCGCTGCCGTAAGTTTGCGCCACCCCGACCAGTACCTCCGCGCCGATCGAGCAGTGCGTCTGAACCACCGACCGCTCGGAGGCGTCCAGGCGCCCGGGCTTCAGCAGCGTGTGCCGCGGAACACCTAGCAACCCGATATCGTACATCGGGGCGACCGCGGCCAGGATGTCCGCGTACCGCTCGTCCTTCAGTTGCAGATAGTGGCCCGTATCGGGCAGCGCCCGGCACAGCGCCCGGACGTACCGCGTGAGGCGCTGCCACTGCCCTTCCGCGGCCAGTTGGGTCTCGGCCAGCAACCGCGATACGGTGAGCGAGAGCGTCTCGGCCGCGACCGGCCGCGTGGAGCCCACCGGAGGCGGGGTGAGGATGGTATCGGAATCGCTCGACTTCGCGGGGCGCCGCATAATCAGCGCCCGCACCCGGGACAGGAACTCGACCGGCGCGAACGGCTTGCTGATGAAGTCGTCGGCCGACGAAACGGACAGCCCGCCGAGCGCCTCGGCCGGCAGGTCGCCGGAGGTGATGAGCACCTTCATGCGCTCGGAGTCCAGCCCGGCGGACCGGACCTTCTCCACGAGTTCCGGGCCGCTCATCCCGGGCAGCCCGACGTCCACCACCGCGAGGTCCGGCGGGTCGCGGGTGATTTCCGTCAGCGCGGTCTCGCCGTCCTCGGCCTCGCGCACGTCGTACTGGTCCTGGAGCAGCGCGACCATGAGCGCCCGCACGCCGGGGTCGTCTTCGACCAGGAGCACGCGCCCGCGCCCCAAGCGCTCCTGGCGCGAGCTGCCGGCCGCGGGGGTCACGCCGTGCGGCAACCAGAGGGTGAACCCGGTGAGCGCGGCGGAGACCGTGCGGGCCGACGGGAACCGCATCTCCGGGTCCGGCTCCATCAACCGCGACACGAGATCGGAGACTTCGGCCGGCACCTCCGGGCGCACCCGGCGCACGGCCATCGGCACCGTCGTGAACCGGCGGTGCAGGTCCTGAACCGGGTTCCCCGATTCTGGGTACGGGTCGCGCCCGGTGAGGGCCCAGTACAATGTCGCGCCGAGGCTGAACAGGTCCGCGCGGCTGTCCACCGAGTGCGGGTCGCGGGCCTGCTCGGGGGCCATGTACCCGATCGTGCCGAGCACGACGCCGGGCTCGGTCATCTGCTGCGTCGGGAGCCGGGCGAGCCCGAAGTCGAGCACCTTGGCCTGCCCGTCCGGGGTGACCAGCACGTTACTCGGCTTGATGTCGCGGTGGACCAGCCCGTGGCGGTGCGCCTCGCCGAGCGCGTCGGCCACCTGGCGGAACAGCTCGCAGGCCCGCAGCGCCGGGAGCGGGCCGCTGTCCCGCACCAGCGTGAACAGGTCCTGGCCGGGGATCAGTTCCATTACGAAGTATTCGCGCGCCTGGGTCCCGGCCCGCGTGTGCCGGCCCGCGTCGAAGCAGGTGACGATGTGCGGGTGCTGGAGCCGGGCGACGGCCCGGGCCTCGCCGTAGAACCGGTGGATCAGGCGCGAGCTGACGTCCGTCGAGCGGGACATCACCTTCAGCGCCACCTGGCGCCGGAGCAGGATGTGTTCCGCGCGGTACACGGTGCCCATCCCGCCCTGGCCGAGCACGTCGAGGAGCCGGTAGTTGCCCAGGATCAGGTCGTCGGCCCCGCCCTTGCGGACCGTGTCCACCTGGAACCGCGTGAGCAGGTGCAGCCCGAGCAGTTTGGCCAAAAGCGCGTCGATCGCGGTGAGCCGCGTGAGGACGTCGCGGTGGTCCGGCGGCACCTCTTCCCACTCTTCGGGCAGGAGCACCTGCGCGGACAGGAGCCGGGCGAGCAGGGACTGGGCCGGGGGCATCGCCGCTTCCATCGTTCCCGGGCCGCTGCCGAGGGCCGGCAGTTCCAGGTCCGTCGCGAATTCGTCGACCAGGGGCGACATCAAACCCTCCCGAACGCGATCGCGCTCGTCGTTTCGGTTCCGGGGGAAGAGATTCATAACAGGTGGGCGTCGGGATCGTGGGGGTCGCACCGGGCCGCAGATCGGCCGGCTCACAGCAGCCAGTCCGCGACAAACTTGCGGCACGATTCCGGTGGTGACAAACGAATGGGGCAGAAGAGCGGGGGGGGGAACTCGGGAATCACTCCCGATTCGCGCCCGGCACGCGAAAATTCGCTCACCGGTGAAGGGCTTATTCGCGCGGCGCGCGAATGCGACCGCACCGCGCGAACGCCGACCACACGCGAAACGAGCAAAACGGCCGAACTGAGAAACGAACTGACGCAAATAAGGGTTACAGGATTTGTCGCCCGCTCTACTCTTCCAGGGCCGCGAAATTCTGCACCGAGATGATGTCCCACCCATTGGGCAGGAACCGCGGTTTCAGCACGTCCCGGAAGTGGTCCCGCCACGCCCACACGAACACGCGCCAGTCGGCGCTCGCGGTGACCGTCGGCTCGGGCGCGTCCTCGTAGGTGCGGTGGCACGCGCCGCACACGAACAGCACGTTCGACAGGCACGAGCGCCACGGCTGCGGCACGTTCTTCTTGTGGCGCTTCGGCACGACGTGGTGCCGCGTGAGGTCGGTCGTCGCCCCGCAACACACGCACCGGTCGTTCTTGACCTCCATGAAGAACTCGGTGAACCCGCCGAGGTACAGTTCACGGAGCCGGTCCTCCGTTTGCGGGTCGAGGAACTGCAACACGTTCGGCGCGATCGCGCGGGCGTAGCCCTTCCGCAAGTAGAACGCGGCCCGTTTCGCGCTGCACCTCAAAATCGGGTCGCCCTTCGTATCGAGCACGCGGAACGTCTCGTAGCGCGTCGCGCCGTCGAGGTGTGTGTAGTCCGCGCGCTCGTCGGTCGGCTCCCAGCCCGCTGCGGCGAAGTTCTTGACCTTACAGCGGCCCGAACCGGCTCGAAGGACCCGTTCCGGGCCGTGCAAAAACTGGAACTCCGCCCACTCGTCCGCGACGGCCGTGACGGCCGTGACGCGAACGACCTCGGCCTTTCCGCCGCGCCGTCTCGCGTAGATTTGACCGGTTTGCGGGTTCATTACACCAACCCGAACGCGCGCACGGGGAACGTACCCATGCCCCTCACTTTGACAGGCGTCGCAAAGAATCGGAAGTCCGAATCGGGCAGCGCGGCCAGCCCCGTGAGGTGCTCCACGACCGGCACGCCCGCACCGAGCAGCGCGGTGTGGACCGGGCGCTGCATGTCGGCGGTGTCATCAATGTTGAGCGAATCGATACCCACCAGGGCGGCGCCCGCTTCGGCGAGGTACGCGGCCGCCTCTCCCGTGAGGAACGGGTGGCCCTCGAAGTATTGGTCCGTGCGCCAGTGTGCGTCCCAGCCGGTGTGAACGAGGACCGCTTTCCCGCGAACATCGAGCCCCGCGAAGAATTTGCGCGTAACCGCGCGGCCCGCGGTCGGGTCGAAACGCACCACGAGTCCGGGGATGTGCGCGACGCGGTCCAAGGGCAGTTGCGATACGTCCGCTCCGTCCGCGAACCGGTGGAACGGCGCGTCGAGGTACGTCCCGGTGTTCGAGACCATCTCGATTTTGCCGATGTGGAACTCGGTGCCGGGGGCGTAGACCGACCGCGACGCCTCGCGCGAGAGGAAGTCGCACACGAGCGGGGCGGGCAGCCCCTTGTAGGTAATCATCCCGCTCTCGATCGTGTGGCTCACGTCAATCAGCATGGCACCCTCGATTCCTGGAACCGCATGCGCCCGCGGTTTCGGGCATCATACCGTCTCGTTGACAACCACGCACACGAAGACAACACACGGGTAGTTAGGCTCGTTTCGAGATCCCGTAGCGACCGAACGAGCCGCGACCGCAAGGGAGCGGGGCTTCCCGTGTGTGGAACTGGGACGATAAACGGGGTGCGCCTCCCGCTCCCTTGCCAGTAGTTTCAAGTGATTTGGCAGTGCCGCATGGGAGTTCCTAAGTTCAAGGTTCTCAGGCACTTGAACGGGAGCCTCCCATGCGACGTGGTTACTCTACGATCACCCCGGCGGTGGTCCACGCACTGACGCGCCGAACGTTGGAACGGGCCCTGGGTTGGACCGACTACAAGCGGTCGGTCACGCGCACCCAGTTGCTCGACCTGGTGCTGTTGATCGCGGGCACCACCCGCACGTTGTTCGCGGTAGTGACCCGGTACTTCGGGTTCTCCCACGAGACCGCGCGACAGGCGATGCACGCCAACCGGGGTTCCCGGGACCAACTCACGGCCCGGTTGGTGGATGCCCTTCACCAGGTGGCGGGGTTCACGCGCCGGGACCGGAGGCGCCGGTGGACGTGTGCCATCGATGTGCATTACGTCCCCTTTTATGGGGATCGCAGCACCCCGGGGATCATCGGCGGACCCAAGAAGGCCGGGACCTCGTTCTTTCACGCGTACGCCACCGGGGTACTGATTCACAAGCACCGGCGGTACACCGTGGGGCTGATGAGCGTGACGAAAGGAACCAAGCCGCACCAGCAGGTGCAGACCCTTCTGGACCAGGTGGCGGCCCGCGGGCTCACGGTCCGCGGGGTGGTTCTGGACGCCGGGTTCGACAGCGGGGAGACCCTGTTGCTGTTGCAGGAACGGAACCTGAGCTACACGGTCCCGATGCGCAAGAAGGGCACCGGTACCAACCGCCGCAACGCCAGCTACACCCAACCCCACGGCACCATCACCACCATGGAGTGGGTCACCGAGAAGAGCCGCAAGGCGGTATCGACTCGGGTGCTCGTGTGGCAACGGAAGGGCGAATCGCACGCCCGGGTGTACGCGTTCCGCGGGTGGGGCGATGCGACCGCCGTGTCGGAGGCGAACCGGGCTCGGTTGGGGCGCCGGCGGTACCGAGAGCGGTTCGGGATCGAGACCAGCTATCGGCAGAAGAACCAGGCCCGCGGGTGGACCACCAGCACCAACCCCGAGTACCGGTTGCTGCTCGAGGGCGTGGCCCTGCTGTTGCGCCAGGTGTGGGTGTACCTGACGCTCCGGATCGCTCGGGCACGCGGGCTCGCGCCGACCGCCTGGGTCGCCCAGTTCCCGTTGGCCGAGATGCTCGACTGGCTCACGCAACGGATCCGCTCACGATACCCACGCACACGATGTATTACCCTGCCACACAATACACTTACAACCAACGCAACGCCTTGAAACTACTGTTGCGGTCGCGGCTCGCTACAAGAACTAGTTGGGCTATCGTTCGCCCAGTTGCCGGGCTATATCGCGAATGAAGCTGCTCCCCACTCACGAGGTGCGCCCGTGAACATCCGCACCGCGCTCGGCTTGGTCGCCTTGGGCACACTGGCCACCGCTTCGCTCGCTGGAGAGCCGAAGGAAACGAAGCTCAAGCCGACGCTCGTCCTCCGTGGCTCGCACAGTGCGATCCGCAAAGAGCGGTTCGTCGTAGTGACTCAGGAACGCGAGTGGAAAGAACTGTGGGCGCAGCACCGCGGGAAAGAAGCCGACCCGCCGTTCACTGAGCGCGACCAGGAACTGAGCCCCGATTTCGACATACACTTCGTGGTCGCCGTATTCGTGGGGTGTGACGCAAGTCTGTCGGTCGAGACGTTCATGCGAGGCGACGAAGTATTACTTCACGTCTCCGCTCGTGGCTATCAAACAGAGGGGCGCCTCCCTGGGCAGGTGGATGGCCTCTCCAAGCGGACAGCACACCAGGAAGCAAAGGATGAGGCAGTTGCGGATTACTGCTTCATCGTACTCCCGAAACCCCTCAAGACGGTGGTCGTGGAGACGGACGTTCGCCGCCAGCTCGACTTGCCGCCTCAGTGGAAAGAACAGGTACGATTCCATGTACCCCAGGACAAGAAGTAAGCACACCTCCTGCGCCGCTGCTGTACTACCACAACCGAAATCAATCCAACGCAGCACCGACCGATTTCAGAAGGTCGGTGCCACGCGATTCGGAATCACTTCGCCACGTCCGCACCCGGTAGCACGAGATCGTTGAACCGGTCCACTGGTTCCTTCGCGGTCCACGCGATGCCTCGCAGGAGCAGCACGCGGAAGAGTGGGTCGTCGAACGTCCAGGAGTAGTGGCCGGGGATCGATACGAACACGCGCCCCTTTCCGCGCTCCACCGACCAGAACAGCGGTTGCGGTTTCGCGTCCTCGTTGGCCCACCCAAGGACGCGCTCCTTCGGTAAGTCGCCGGTCAGTTGCCAGTAGCTCTCGTCCACCAACTTCAGTTTGTCGAAGTTGCGCGCGATCGGATGTTTTGCGTCCTTGAAGTCGAGGTCCACCGGACCGTGGCGGAACTTGGAGCCGTTACCCCACGTCAGCCCGATGCGCTTCGCGAAGCCGGGCGAATCCTTCTGCCCGTCCACTGCCCAGTGGAGGTACGTCAGACCGCCGCCGCGCTCGAGGAACGCATCGATCTCGGCGGCGCGTTTCGCGTCCCAGTCGCCCCGCTGGAAGAAGACCATCGCGTCGGCCTTCTGGAACTCCTCCTTCGCGGGCCACTCCATTGCGGTCACGACTTCGACCTTGTCGTCGGCCGCGAGCAACTCGGCCCACGCCTTCTGCCACGCGGGATAGTCGTGCTCGCCCTTCCCGTGGTCTTTTGGCCCTGCCACCAGCACGACGCGAATGGGGCGCGTTTTCTCGGGCGGGTTGGGCGCCCCCGCGAGCGCTGCATTCACCTCCGCGAGCGTGCGCGGCTTGGGGCGCGTCTCGGGGCCGACGTAATCGTCCGGCATTCGTGGCGCGGGAGTGAGCAGGAACGTGAGTAAATCGCGGGCCTGATCGGGCGGGAGCTTCTTCAGCAAGTCGTCCGGCATGACCGATAGCGGTGACGCCTTGATCGACTCCACGTCGGTGCGATCGACGATCGTGGTCGTCCCCTTATTGTCGCCGATATGGAGCTTGTCGCCGACCGTGCGGATCACCCCCGTGAGTACGCGATCATCTTTCAATGTGACCACGGACGCGAGGAAATCGGGGTTAATGGCGAAACTCGGTTGCGTGATGTCGCGCACCACGGAACCGTAATCGCGATGGATGAGGTTCGTGAGATCGGGACCGATGCTGCCACCCTGTGAATGGACGCTGTGGCACTTGAAGCACGCCGCTTGCTCGCTGAAGAACACCTTGCGCCCGCGCGCCCAGCTCCCGCCATCGAGTTCCTTCGGGCGCGCGAGTTCGATCGGCTTCCCGATTTCGGCCTTCGTATCCGCCCACGGAACGAGCGCGCGGCGGAGCGGGAACGGGCGCGGGCTCTTATCTTCTGCGGTGAACCACGTCACAGAAGCGGAGCGCCAATCGCCCGCGCCGGGTGTCACCCGCACCACGAGACGCTCGGGCCACAGCCCCCCTTCCTTTGCTTCCGTAATAAGAGATTTTCCGTGCTTAACCGTGATCTGTTCCTTCGGGAACTGGTAATCGATTTTCGATCCCGGTTGAACGGCCGGGCGGAGCATATCAATCAGGTTCAGTTGTCCCTTCAGTACCAGATACCCGCCCTTCTTCATTTCTTCCCAGAGAGCGGCGTGAGCGGCGCTCCCGGCGGTCAGTTTCTGAGCGAGCGATAAGTCCAGGGTCGGCAACCAACCGGTCCGCACCGCTTTGCCATTTTCGTCGAACCATGTTGCCTCACAACCGCTCAAATCGAAGTCGAGATCGATCTGAGGGTGCTGCGTGAGAGCGCCCTTCGGCGTCTTGTCCTTTGCGGGCCGCCCCATGCCAGGAAGCGTGAGCGCGTAGTGCCCGGCACCGTGAAGCGGGTCCGTGGCCAGCACGAGCGTTCGGCGGTCGGGGGTGAGTTGCGCCGAATGAACCGGTACATTGAAGCGCGGGGCGAGTTTCTCGGCCTGAACGACCGCGTACCCCGGCCAGAGTGTTTCAAAGCGGTCGCCGGCGCGAACGAACTTCCCCGCGGTGAGCTTCGTTTGCGCCAACACGTCACGGAGCAACTGCGGATCGACCGGCCGATCGAACTCGACGCGGACCTCGCGCGGCCCCGCGGGGTACACCAACACCGGTTGCGGGTGTTCTTTGTCGGTGTAACTGATCTTGTAGAGCTTGCCCTTCCCCGTTGGCCCGCTGCCCCAATCCGGGCCACCGCTGTGACACGCGACCACGAGCGAACCGTCCGGCGCGATGCAGCAATCGATGGTGAGCATGTTCAGGCACGCGAAGAGGTGATTCTTCGCCACGTAGCCCGCGTCCGTTTTCACCAACTGCGTGCGGTACAGTTTGCCGCGCGACTCGCCCGTTACGATCGCATCGCCCGCCCAACTCTTCGGACCAAACGTTTGACCGTCCCGCGCAACGGAACTTCCTGTTCCGGCAGGGACGGTCGGGAGGTGGCCGCCGTCTTTCACCGGTTCGTTAAAACAGAACCCGCACGTCGACTGGTGCTGCGGGCCGTAATCGAACGTGCTCGGTTCATCGATCACGTCCGGCAGGTGCTTCGGGTGCCGCGGCGGGAACCCGTAGTGCCTCACCTTTTTTGGGGAGGCCCCCCCCGCGGGTTCCCCCCCCGCCCCCCTCCTGTCGTCTCGCTGGATGTGCAGTAGCTCGTCGAGCGGGTTGCCGTTAGGGAGCCACGTCGCGCCCTCTTGGTCCGTGCAGAACAGATCGCCGGCCTTGTTGAATCGCAGCCCCACAGGAAACCGGATGCCGGTCGCGACGATTTCGCGCGTCTTGAAGTCGGGGGCGACGCGGATGATCGTTCCTTCTTCGTCTTTGAGCGAGTATTGCGATTTGCTGTCCTTGTCGACGCGGTACGCATCGGTGTAACTGAACGCCCCGCGCCCGTAGTACACGGCCCCGTCCTTCGGGTCGAGCGCGACGCCGAGCGCGTCCACGTTGTTCGCGATCTCCTTCCACCCGTCCGCGACGATGATCTCCTTATCGGCTTTGCCGTCGTTGTCGGTATCGACGATGAGCGTCACCTTCCCCTTGCACGCGACGAACACCCCGGCACCGTGCTTGTACCCCGGCGGCGTGAGGTCCATTCCGATCGGCGCCCGGAGCCGCCCCTTGTTCTCCCAAAACAGTTCGGCCTTATCCTCGACGCCGTCGCCGTCGGTGTCCTTCAGCACCCAGATGTCGCCGTTGTAGCACAGTGCTACGAGCGCCCCGTCCGCGCGGTACTTCACGTTATTCACGTTCGTGAGATCGACGGGGAGTTGCTTCACCGTGAATCCCGGCACGAACACCTGCACCGGGGGCGGGTCTGTAACCGGCACGAGGCGCTCGCCCGCGGCCGGGGGTTCGGGCGGGAGGTTCTGCTTCAAGTTAGCGTGTTTCGCGGTGAGGTACGCGCGCACCTTCTTGGCTTCGTCGTCGGTGAGCGCGCGGTCGTAGAACAGCACCTCCGCGATGTCGCACCGGGCCGGGCCGCGTACCTCGTGCGCACCGGGGCCGTTGGTGTAGAACCGCGCGCCGACGGTAATCTCTGCCAGGCTCAGTGCGGCGGGCGCCCAGGGGCGCTCGCCGCTCGCGACGCCGTCCGTGAACAATCGAATCGACTTGGCTTCGGCGTTCCCGCGCACTTCGAGTTGGTAGAGCTTCCCGAAGTCACCACCGGGCTTGAGCAGGTTCTGCCATCCGCCGAACCCCCGGCCCTCAACATTGAGATCGGTGAAACGCGGCGTGAAGTTCGGTCCCATGTCGATGGTGAAGCCGCTTTCGTAGTCGCGCCCGTTGGGGGCGTTGAGCGCGAAGAACCCGCGGAACGCGCCGGGATTAGTTCGCGGTGCGACCACAACGAAGGCCGTGAACGCCTTCGCGTCGTCTTTACCGCCCGTGAACCGGAGGTGATTGGTTTCGCCGTCGAATCGCACGATGCTCGTGTCGCCGACCTTCACAATCTTCGGCTGCGCGGTCGCGGCCGGTTGCTTCAGATTCCGACCCCTCCCGGACCCGTCGAACCACGTCGCGAGCTTCCCACCCGCCGGGGGCTTCTCGTTGTTGGCCTTGCGCGCGGCGTCGATGCGGCCCGCGTCCAACCACAGCGCGATACCGTCCGTAACGGGGAGCTTGTCATCGGCCCACGGCTCGACCGCGTGCGTAACGGCCCGCCCGGTGAGTGTGCAAAGAAGGACGAATGCGAGTCGGAGGTAGAGCATGAGTCACGGTTCCCGGAAGAGGTGTTCCGATGGTAGCCGCGACCCGCAAAGACGGGGAAGTGAAATCTCGGTTGGGCACAGAAGAGAGGAGATGCACAGGGCTTCCGCCCTGTGCTACGTCAGACGGCCCCTCCGGGGCGGAAACGCATTGAGGGTGTTGGTCTTCATCCAGGTAGATGGCTTTCGGTATTCGCCCCGGAGGGGCCGTCTGACGTAGCACAGGGCGGAAGCCCTGTGCATCCCCCCGTGCATCCCCCACCCGCGCCTTACTTCCCGGCTTTGGCGGCTGCGTATTTGGCCTCGACCGCCTTCCAGTTCACCACGTTCCACCACGCATCGATGTACGCGGCGCGGAGGTTCTGGTACTTCAGGTAGTAGGCGTGTTCCCACACGTCCACGCCGAGGACCGGCACCAAACCCTCCATCAGCGGGCTGTCCTGGTTCGGCTTCTTGAGCGCTTCGAGCTTGCCGGAGGTCGGGTTGTACACGACCCAGCTCCACCCGCTGCCGAACTGCGTGAGGCCGTTGTTCTTCACCGTGTCCTTGAACTTGGTGAAGTCGCCGAACCCTTCCTTGATCGCGTCCGCGATTTGGCCGGTCGGTTCGCCGCCGGCGCCCGCGCCCATGATCTCCCAGAACAGCGTGTGGTTGTGGTGCCCGCCACCGTTGTTGATGACGGCCTGCTTGATCCCGGCCGGCACGCTCCCGATCCCGCGGAGCAGGGTCACGATGTCCTGGTTCGCGAGGTCCGGGGCCGCTTCGAGCGCCTTGTTCAGGTTGTCGACGTAAGCCTTGTGGTGCTTCTGGCTGTGGATCTCCATCGTCTTGGCGTCGATGTGCGGTTCGAGTGCGTCGAACGCATACGGCAGCGCGGGGAGGGTATGTGCCATTGGGAAATTCCTCGGGTATGAGACGGGAACCACGCGGGCGGTCGGTCGCCCGACCCAGTCAGTTTATGGACGGGTGCGGGGTTTGCGTGGAACTGCTCAGCGGAACTCGAAAGCCCGACGATAGGTGAACCCGATTGGAACCGACGGCGCCATACCGACAGCGCGCGACGTGAACCCCGCCCGCAAGGGCGGCGGGTGCGCGTACTTGTCGGCGCGAAGCCCCCCCCCCGCCCGCAAGGGCGGGGTTCGCTTGCCTCTCAGTGGGCACCCACCCTTGCGAGGGAGGGGCGCGCCACCCTTGCGGGGTTCACTTGGGAAGTTCGAGGACCTCGATATTGCGGAACCGCGCGGTGTACCGGCACTGTTGGAACCCGATCCGCCCCTGTTTGCGCTTGAGGGCGGGGAACCGGCTCCCCTGCGCGATGAGTCGGTCCAGATCGGCCGTCTGAATTACGCTCCCGTTCAGTGTCACCTTGAGCGCCTGCCCCACCATCTCGATCTCGACCGCGTTCCACTCGCCCGGCAGTCGGAGCTTGGCCGGGCTCGTGGGCTTCAGCACGGGGGCGGTTGGTCCGCTCCCACCGGCCACCTGCCCGGTGGGGAGCCACTGCCACTCCTTATCCGCGTCGTCGGAGAGTTCCACCTGTTGGTGGTACGCGGTCGGCGTCGGGCGCCCACCGGGGGCCAAAATCGGGCGCTCCCCCGGCACCGCGCGGAACGCGAACCCGGAGTTCCCGCCCGCCTCGAGCTGGTACTCGAAGCGCAACCGCATGTCGCCGTAAGGGTGCTGACTCAGGAGCCACGTCTGCGGTCCGTTCTTGCGCCCGGTCGTGGCGAGCGCGCCCTCTTCGACGCGCCACTGATCGGCGTCGCCGCCGTCCACAACCCAACCGGATAGATCGGTGCCGTTAAAAAGGGGAACGAATCCGGTTTCGACGGGTTGAAGCGCGGTGGGAGTGGGGCCACCGATCGGGGGCACTGCAGGCGCCCCACCGGAAAGAGCGATCGCCGTGACACCGAGGGCAATCGCCAGAAGCGCACCACCCGCACCGACCGCGCGCCACCGGCGTTTCGGTCGCGCGGGCGTCGGGGGTTCTTGTGGGGGCACGGTGAACGGCTCCAGTGCCGACGCGACCTCGGCCGCCGTTTGGTACCGATCACCGGGGGCACGGGCCGTCATCTTTGCGAGAACCGCGGCGAGTCCGTCGGGCCAGGACGCCTGGAGCGCGTCTGACTCCGACGGATCGTCCTCGCCCGGTTGCTCCCCCGTCAGCAGGAAGCGCAGCGTGACCCCGAGGCTGTAAACGTCCGACCGAACGTCCGCGGCGTCCGCGTTCCGGACCTGTTCCGGGGAAGCGTACCCGGGGGTTCCGAGTATCGGCCCCAGCACGGCGACCGAGTCGAGGTCCGGCTCCGCGAGCTTGGCCAGTCCGAAGTCCAGAACCTTGAGCACGTCCCGCCCGTTCGCCCGGAACACCATCAGGTTCTGTGGTTTCACGTCCCGGTGCGTCATCCCGCGCTCGTGGGCGTGCTGGAGCCCCAGAGCCGCCTGCCGCGCGCAGGAGCACGCGCGCGCCGGCGAGAGCGGCCCGCGCGATTTCACCAGGCGCGCCAGGTTCTCGCCCTCGACGAACTCCATCGCGAACGCCAGGGGGCCGCCCGAAAGGGCGGTGTAAACGGTGACCACGTTCGGGTGGTTGAGCCGCGCCGCGGCCCGGACCTCTTGTCGGAACTGGTCCTCGGACCACGGGCCGCTCACGACCTTGATCGCTTCGAGGCGATCGAGAGCGCGGTTCCGGGCCAGGTACACGATCCCCATCCCCCCGCGGCCCAACTCGCGCAGGAACTCGTACTCCGGGAACGCCCCGCGCGGCATCAGTTCGGCCGCGCCGGGCGCGAACCTCGGGACGAATCCCGGCACGGTCGGAACCGAAGACTGAGTCGACCCGCGGCCGTCACCGTCGAAGTCGGATGCGTTCGTCATTCGGCGGTCTCTGGAGTCCCGGTGCAGGCACTCGGGCGCGGTGTTCGGTACCACACGGTACTCGACTGCCCCGGTGTGCTGGCGCGAACATTTTCGATTCGCAGTGGGCGATCGGGGCGGCCCGGTGCAACGGAGTCATGAAACTCGTTGGATCGCATGACTATATCCGATTCAATGACGACGGTACAGCGTTCCGGTGCCAAATTTCCGCACTGGGGCCGAGTACGGACCGGGCACACGTGTGCGCCCGCGATCCCCCCAGCAAATACGCGCTAACCTGGTGAAAATATAACTGCGTATATTATCACCCGGTGGTATAATAGCTCGTGAGATTGAAACCGCGGAACCTCTGCGCAGTACGCGGTACCAGTTGGCCCCCGAAAATGTTAGCAATTGTTAACCTCAAACGCGAAATACCCGGAAATCACGGTGAATTTGCGATCTCGAATTGCGAGAAAACGTAGCCACCGCCCCCATTTTGATGGCGAAATGTTAGCGTAAGGTTAGCTTTCTGGAACACCGCACTCAGTAACAGCAAAGACGCTTTGTGTTTCGGTGACGCGAGACTGGCCCTTAGGATCGGAGGGAGCGATCTGCGCGCGGCGCTTCTTCCCCAACATTATGAAGTGCGGGCATTGGCGTTGTGCTGGTACAATCCATAACTCTACAGCCGATGTCGAAATGACACGACACCGGTACGGGCGAAGCGAGTCGCGTGATGCGCCAGACGCGAGCGGTTGCGCGATGCTATGAAATGACGACCCGGATCTCGCGAACCGCATCGTATGCGGCCGCGCGTCCGCGACCCGATCTGTGCCCGAGTCGAAGCGCGCGGGCGCTAATTAGCCCAGTTTCTCGTCGCGCACGCCGAGGAGCCGTTCGAGCATGTCCCTGAGCGACCGCGAATCGCTGCTCGCCGCCATTATCGCGGACCCGGAAGAGGACACTCCGCGCCTCATGTTCGCGGACTGGCTGAAGGAGAACGGCGACCCGGACCGCGGTGAGTTCATTCGCTTGCAAGTGGAAGCGGCGCACGCGGAACCGTTTAGCCCCTGCGCTCGGGAGTCGGAGGCCGCGGCCCAGAAGCTACTGGACCGGTTCCGAGAAGAATGGACCCAGCCCGTAGCGGAACGCATCATCGGGTACAGGTTCGCGCGGGGGTTTATTGAGCACGTGGGCGTGAACGCGGCGACGTTCGCACGCGACGCTTCGGCGCTGTTCGCGGCCGCCCCGATTCGCTCGCTTCTCGTGGAACGGTTCACGTTCACGATGGCTCCCGTTTCGCTCGCAGCGCTCTTCAACTCCCCTCAACTAACGCGAGTGAAGCGGCTCGATTTCAGCAAACTAAGGCGGGACCCAGATTATTTCGATCAACTCGCCGCGTGCTCGCACTTGGGGCAACTGACGGATCTGAACTTACGGGATCTTCCGGTGCCGATCCCCTGGCTTCGGGCGCTTCTCGCCGGCCCCGCGCTGCCGTCACTTATCGGGCTCGATCTGACCGACGACACAAACCTTTTCGAAGTCTTGACCGAGGCACTTCCCCGTGCCGATCACCGACGGCTTACTCGGATCGATTTGAGCTTTATCAGATTCTCTTCAGATCAGATCCAGAAGACCCTTGCGAGTCGGTGCCTGCGCACGGTGGAGGAACTGCGGTTCGCGTGGCGCTCCAAGCCGAACGGACCGGGACCGCTCACGCACTTGAATTTGGGCTGGACCATTCCGCTCGACCACCTTCGGGTGCTCGATCTGGACGGGCAAGGTGTGAGCGACCCCGGCGTGGGCGAGATCATCGCTGGAACGAGTCGGCGCCCGGTCCCGTCGCCGTTACGGTGGTTGGGATTGGCAAACAACAGCCTCACGGCGAGCGCGGTTCACGCGCTGGTCGACTCCGACCCGGCGCGACTGAAACTGTACCACCTCGATCTGCGGAACAACGGCCTGAGTGCTTCGCACCGCGTCGCGCTGAAGGGGCGGTTTCCAGAGGCAGAAGTGCTTGTGTAGATGAGACGAGGCTTTCCTCGGCCGTTACTCGTAGCGCCCGTGGAGGACGAACGAGCATAAAAGCAGAACCCCCGGACGAACTCGTCCGAGGGTTCGGTACTACACGATGCGATCTACCGACTTAGGCAGCGGCGATGGTCTTACGGCGCAGGACGCGCCCGAGGCCGATCAGCGGCAGGCCGAGGCCCGCGAGCACCAGGGTGGTCGGTTCCGGGGTGCCGACCACGGGGCCGCCGTCGCCTTGCGGCACCAGCGTCGAGGTGATGTTGCTGTCGACGTTCCCGCTGATGGCCTGCGGGTTGGTGGCGGTGAAGAAGCTCTGCGCCGTTTCCCCGTACAGCGAGGTCGCGGAGAAGTTCCCCAGCGTCAACTGGCCGGCCGGGATGGTCGGCCCGTTGTAGGTGAACGTCAGGTTCGCGATGTTCGGGTCGTCCTGCGGGTTCAGGCGGTCCGGGGTCGGCCCGAGGTTCGAGGTGCTGAGCGTCCAGTACTGCGCGAAGCTGGCATCCGGCGAAGTGGACGTCACCGCGGCGGACCCGGCCTGGTAACCGGCGAAGTCGTAGATGGTGAAGTAGTTGCCGGCCTGCAACTTCATGTCGGTCGGCAGCACCACCGAGTACGTCCAGCGGAAGTTTCCGGCTTCTGGCTGAACGGTGACCGAGACGGGCAACAGCCCGGCGTTGGTGGTCCCGGCGCTGACCACGATCGCGACGGCCGCGGTGAACAGGCGGGTGATCCAGGTTCGACGAATCATGCGGTAACCCTCCGTGATAGGCGATGTCTCGACGGTCCGACGCGGTCGTTCTTGACCGTTTGGGGCAGGGCCGGTGCTCCGGTCCGAATCCAGAGCCAGCCCCGTCGGTTCGTTCGGGCGGCATCTTTAAGCGAACTGCCGGAACGTGTCAACCGCAGGTCGCGCGGGGCAAACGCCCCGGGATTCCTAGCGTTTTGTGACCGAGCCACGTGGCGCGAGGGAGAAAAGGAGGGCCAAAAATGAATGAATTGGGCCCCAAGGCCACTGACAGAGGTGTTTCCCGGTCCTAACCGGCCGCATTATTCGCACGGATGTCTGGTGCTCACGCGGGTAACGCTCAGGCGGTCGAACGGCGTCACGCGGTACAATTCAACACCAGCCCGGGCACCGACCGACCAACATACTGCGTCCCAAACAATCGGGTTGCCGCCCGAGTCAATGGCGACCGTCGAAGATATCGTCGCGTCGGACCTGCGGCGGTTAAACAGCGCGAATCGGCGACGAGGTGGCACGAACAGCGACCGGGCCACGGCAAGGAGTGCGGTCGCGTAGCCGGGCGGTGGGGGAGTAAACTCGTAGCGAACGTTGTCCACGGCGTAGCACAGCGTCACTGCGCCAGATGCTGGCTCTGAGTGACAATGCACAGAGGTCGCACCATCTCGGACGGCCATCAGCAACACATAAATCCAGAACCTTCGCAGCTCTTTTGACAGTTCAACGGCGCCGGCCGGAAAATGAACGACCGCGTTGCCTTGGTCATCAGCGGGCCACGACTCGCAGGGGCCAACCAGGTCCAAGACGTGAAGAGTGACCGCGGCCACTTCAATCTCCGCAACGGGCTTACGGGTGGATTCTCAACCTGACTGGATTGAGCAGTGTAAATGGAGTTCGTGTGCAGTTGTGCCGAATTAGCGCTGGAAAAAGAAGTGGGGCACGGGATTCGGTCGGGGGACTCGCATACCCCGACTATTCCCGTGCCCGTGTTTGGCGTGATGTCTTTCTTGAGTCGGGACTCGCATACCGACTCGACACAAGGTAAAGCACGCGCGGTGCCAATTGTGATTTGCCTCACGATGCAATTTCAGCAAACAGCGATTTACAAACGATTTGCGGCGATAAGAAATATTTTCGCGGTCTTTCAGCGGGAGTGAGCGACAGCGCGGGCGGGGTAATTCGCGCTGTTTCAATACAGACGATGTGCGATCCTGCAAAACGGCCGCCTCAAAGAAACCTGCCCGGAAGCATCGCGGGCAGGGGCGGGCGTCGCTACTTCCCGGTAACACGGACGGACTGTTCTTCCTTCAGTGGGTTCCGCAGGTGCGCGGCCTTCACTTCTGCCGTGAACCGGGCGTCTCCGGTTTGGGCCGCGTCGACTTCGACCGTGAACGTGAGCGTTTGACCCGGCTGCAGTTCATCCACCGTCGGGAACACAACGCGCCCGGCGTTATCGATGCGGCCCTCCGCCGGCCCAGTGCCGCGGAACGGCTTCAGTTCCGGCGGGGCTAGTGCGGTTACGTCGATATTGCGGGCGGAAACGGTCCCCTGGTTCTTCACGCGGATCTGGAACCGGACTCGCTTGCCCACCTCCACGAGCCCGGGCGGGGTCGCGAGTTCGAGCGAGAGGGCCGCGTTCCCGATCACCGCGACCGACGCTTCCGCTCGACC
This sequence comes from Gemmata palustris, assembly GCF_017939745.1. Classification (NCBI taxonomy): domain Bacteria; kingdom Pseudomonadati; phylum Planctomycetota; class Planctomycetia; order Gemmatales; family Gemmataceae; genus Gemmata; species Gemmata palustris. Next base: position 469,202 of record NZ_JAGKQQ010000002.1, read on the forward strand.
CTCCACCGGCGTACCTACCGTTTTGCCGTTGTTGGTTGCGTCTGCCAGCACGGAGACGGTCACACCGGCTTGCGCCGCGAGTTTGATCGCATCGCCTTCGAGCTTGAACGATTTCTGCGTGCCAGAAGCCAAGTCCGCGAGTTTCCACTCCACCGAACCCGGGCCGATGGTGCCGCCGTCCGCAGCGGTGATCTTCACCTCGGGCGGGAGCGTGGCTCGCACCACGGCGTTCGACACGGGCGCGTCGCCGCGATTGGCCACCGTGATCGACCAACTCACCTGCTGGTAGAGGTACGCGAGCTTCGGGCCGGTGATCGCGACCGCGAGTTCGGCTTTGCGGACCTCGACGGAAAGTGGTTCCGCCGAAGCGGACAAATTGCCGTCGCCTGTCGCGCGAACGCGGACACCGTACCTGCCGGTGGCCTTTGCGGTCAGCGGAAGGTCGAGCGTCTTCGTTTGTCCCGGCGCGAGGGTACCGGCAGTGAGTTCGACCGGACTGCGCGCCGTGCCGGAGAGCAACCCCTCATCGAATTGTGCCCACACGGTCACGTTCTCGGCCGGTGCCGCGCCGCCGTTCGTAATTGCGATGCGCCCCGGGATGCGTTCGCCGGCGAGTGCGATCGGGGGCACTTCGAGCACGAGGTTCAGTTTCCCTTGCTCGACGCGCGTCGTCGCGCTCGTGTCCGCTCGCATACTGTCGGCGGTGACGGCTTCCGCGGTGATTGTGACTTGCCCCACCTTCGCGGGCCTCACCTGCATCACGACCGACTGCTTCCCCTTACCGCTCACGGGCGGGAGGTCGAAGATCAGACCGCCCTTTTCGTCCTGACGAGTGGGCGGCGGTTCGCTGCGCGAAAGGGTCGCGCTGTCGGAAATCGTAACCCGCACGCGCGCGTCCTTGCTGTCCACACCGGCAATGTTGTCGAGCGACACCGTCACCGGGAACGTGCCGATCGCGCTCGCGACCGGAGGCGCGTCCACCTTGAGTTTCACCTCGGCCGTTGCCCACTCGACGACCGTTTCGCGCCGGCCGACGACCGTACCGGGGCCGACGCCGTTCTCCGGGGGCTTCACCACTTCGACCGCGACGCGCGTCTTGCCGGCCTTCGGGTCGCGCTGAACGAGGCGCACGGCCGCTTCGCCGTTGGTGTCGGTGAGCGCTTCGGCTTCCTTCCCGCCGCTCCCGGACAGGCTCGCGGTGGTGTCGTCTCCGCTCTTTGACACGAGAACCGCGGGCGGGCCGCCGATCACCCGGTACCGCACGCGGAAGTTGCTCCCGGCGTCCGCCGACGCGGGGTTGATGCTGGTCGCGAGCGTCGTTTCGCCGCCGATGCGCACGGTCGTGGTTTCGGGGAACTTGAACCGCGAATCGCCCCACATCACTTTTGTGATGACGCGCCCGTTGTCCCAGTTGAAGACTTCCGGCGCGTAAGCGGTGACCACCGTCTCGCCCGGGATGGCCGAGCTGATGACCACAAACGTTTGTCCCGGTTCAACGGCCACGTCGTCTTTCGGGTCGTCGTTGCCGCGCGTGATTGTCTTGGGAATGTAAGACGTGTACGTGACCGCGTACTTGTTATCGACCTTGTACCCGCGCCCGGCGAAGACCCCGGACTCGTCCGCTTCGACGATGTTCCCCGGCCCCTCGATCATCCACTCCACGCGCCGGTCGCGGCGCGGTACCCCTTCCTTGTCGTACACGGTGGCGACGAGGACGATTTGCGAGCCGAGCGGCGCGGTCGCGTTGCCGCCGGGTTTGATTTCGAGGCGGCACGCCTTCGGGTCGAAGTCGCGAAAGTAACCGAACCCGCGGGGCTTCGCGTGCGTTTGCTCGATCCGCCCGGGCGGGAGCCAGTACGGGAACGTGGCGGGGTTGTACGAGCACCCGCCGATACCCGCGACCGCAGCGACGAGAACCAGAGCGGCGAGGCGTGCGAACATCGGTGCGAAACCCTCCGCGCAGGGACTCAGGCGCGTGAGGAGATACGCAGAGTTTGAAAGAAGTGCAAGCCGGGTCTGGCCCGGCCGACACGAGGAACAACCGCGGATAACGCGGATCGCGCGGATCAGACAGAACAGAGAACAGAGATCAGAAGGCAGAGAACAGAGGCCAGAAAACAGAAGACAAAGGACCGGGGCTTTTAACCCCGGTAAGGGCGATCGATGGTAGCCAGGGGTAAGGCGCTAGCGCAACCCCTGACTAAACGAGCCGCTCCCTTGCCAGTAGTTTCAAGTGATTTGGCAGTGCCGCATGGGAGTTCCTAAGTTCAAGGTTCTCAGGCACTTGAACGGGAGCCTCCCATGCGACGTGGTTACTCTACGATCACCCCGGCGGTGGTCCACGCACTGACGCGCCGAACGTTGGAACGGGCCCTGGGTTGGACCGACTACAAGCGGTCGGTCACGCGCACCCAGTTGCTCGACCTGGTGCTGTTGATCGCGGGCACCACCCGCACGTTGTTCGCGGTAGTGACCCGGTACTTCGGGTTCTCCCACGAGACCGCGCGACAGGCGATGCACGCCAACCGGGGTTCCCGGGACCAACTCACGGCCCGGTTGGTGGATGCCCTTCACCAGGTGGCGGGGTTCACGCGCCGGGACCGGAGGCGCCGGTGGACGTGTGCCATCGATGTGCATTACGTCCCCTTTTATGGGGATCGCAGCACCCCGGGGATCATCGGCGGACCCAAGAAGGCCGGGACCTCGTTCTTTCACGCGTACGCCACCGGGGTACTGATTCACAAGCACCGGCGGTACACCGTGGGGCTGATGAGCGTGACGAAAGGAACCAAGCCGCACCAGCAGGTGCAGACCCTTCTGGACCAGGTGGCGGCCCGCGGGCTCACGGTCCGCGGGGTGGTTCTGGACGCCGGGTTCGACAGCGGGGAGACCCTGTTGCTGTTGCAGGAACGGAACCTGAGCTACACGGTCCCGATGCGCAAGAAGGGCACCGGTACCAACCGCCGCAACGCCAGCTACACCCAACCCCACGGCACCATCACCACCATGGAGTGGGTCACCGAGAAGAGCCGCAAGGCGGTATCGACTCGGGTGCTCGTGTGGCAACGGAAGGGCGAATCGCACGCCCGGGTGTACGCGTTCCGCGGGTGGGGCGATGCGACCGCCGTGTCGGAGGCGAACCGGGCTCGGTTGGGGCGCCGGCGGTACCGAGAGCGGTTCGGGATCGAGACCAGCTATCGGCAGAAGAACCAGGCCCGCGGGTGGACCACCAGCACCAACCCCGAGTACCGGTTGCTGCTCGAGGGCGTGGCCCTGCTGTTGCGCCAGGTGTGGGTGTACCTGACGCTCCGGATCGCTCGGGCACGCGGGCTCGCGCCGACCGCCTGGGTCGCCCAGTTCCCGTTGGCCGAGATGCTCGACTGGCTCACGCAACGGATCCGCTCACGATACCCACGCACACGATGTATTACCCTGCCACACAATACACTTACAACCAACGCAACGCCTTGAAACTACTGGCGAGGGAGCGGTGCAGAGACATCCCGTGTGTCGGACACCGAAAACCGTGGCAGCCTCCCGCTCCCTCGCGGCTCGTTCGGTCACTGGAAACCCCGCTCCCTCGCGGTCGCCGCTCGTTCAGTCACTAGTCGTCGTTACTGACGCTCATGAAGATGCGGAGGACGTACCAGAACAGCAGCGCCACGGACGCGAACAGTTGCAGCGCGGCCGACACGTGCTGGTCGGTGCTGTAGTGGTGCATGATGTTCGACGTGTCGTAAATGATGAACCCACACGCCAGAGCCACCATCAGCGCCGCGAACCCCAACCCCAGGCTGAAGCCGCCGATCACCGCGGCAATGACTAGCCCCATCCCCAGAAGTGCCCCGACCCACAGGACCGGCCCGAGGAACGAGAAGTCCTTGCCGGACGTGAACACGGCCGCGGTCAGCCCGCCGAACGCGGCCAGCGTCACGATCCCGGCTTGCAGCGGGAGGTCTTTCCCGGCGTACTGCGGGGCCTGCGTCGCGACGATCAGAATGGGCAGGAAGATGATGACTTCCAGCAGTACGTACAGCGTGAGCCCTGCGTACTGCACGCCCACCGATTGGCGCGACCGGGCCATCATCTGTGCCCCGATGCCGCCCACGACGAACAGCACCATGAGCGCGATCCACGCGCCGTTGCCCCCGGAGGCGAAGAGCGACTTGAACACCTCCATCCCGAGGCCGGACGACAGCAGGGCCGCTTCGATCCCCACGAACGCGAGTACCGCGCCCGCGAGGTGGGCGTAGGTCCGGCGAATGAACGCGACGCGGGCGCTCGGCGGGGCTGAGGCCACGGTTTCGCTGTGGTATCCGTCAACGAGGTAGCTCATGTTGAACCTCTGCTAGTGAATTTTCGCTTCGTCTGACGCTTCTGCCGAATCAATGCTGCGGGCGCTGCAACCTGTTTCTCTCAATTGCGCAAGAGTAACTCGCAACCAAAATTGCGGGCCGTACCGCCGCGAGAGCACGGTATTCGTTCAAACTAAATGGGATGGTACACGAAATGCCAGCAGATGCTGGGAAAATCGGTTCGATGGCTCTGTACGATCGGTTCTTGGCCCCGCTCCAAACGGCTAACAATGGCTAACGTTCCGCGCCCATTTTCCGCACGCGCACCACGTACAAAACTCATGAAAAACCAGAGAAAACTGCGCCCCCACTAACATTTGCTAACATTTTTGGGTTCGGCCGATTCTTGCCCCGCCCCGCCGGATTTTCTGACTCACGACAGAGCGCATTCCGTTGAGAAAATACACCCTCTATCGGTAAACAGAGCGGCCGCTTAACCCCGAATCCGCGAACTCACTGCACTCGGGATTCCGGCCATGAACGCTGTGTGCAAAGACGCTTCGGTGGAATGTCCCCAAAGGCCACCCATTCTATGCACACTGCGTGCCGCGAGACAAGTCGCTTCACGCCGCGGTACGGGCACCGCGTGCGTTACGAAAACGCGGATCGTAAGCGTCGAGTCCGAACGGCGGGCGGTAGTGATACGTACCCGCACCCTCGTGAGGGGTGCAAGTCAACAGCACCCGCTTGTTGTGAGCGTGCGGGGGCGGCGGCGGGGGTTCGGGCGTGACGTTATCGAGCAGGGTCACCATATCCGGGCGCGAACCGCGCAGGGCCGCGCGGCACATCTCAATGCGCCACCGCCAGCCGAGCCGACCGGGTGGCGGAGCGAGCGGCGGGGGCGGTGGGGCTTGCGGTTCCAGGTAGCCGGCAACAGTGTTCGCAAAGTACGTCGCTGTCAGCACTTGTTGAAGCGCCCCGACGGTCGGGAGCCATTCGCAGTACTGATTCGGGAAGTCGTACAGCGCCTCGTTCGGTTCGAGGTTGGTCGCAACGGGGCCGTCGACAACGACGATCGTGTTCGGGTGGCAACAGTGCCGGATCTGCGCGAGCGCGTGGAACGGGTCGTGCAGGTGGTAATAAACGCCGAGGAAAAGAATTACGTCGAACTTCTGCCCGCGCGCGCCGAGCGTGTAAACGGACTGGTTCTGATCAATTTCGATGGACGAGCCGAGCAGCTCTTTCGCCAGGTGAATGCCGCGCCCCTGGGACCAGTTCTGCCCCAGGTCGTCACTCGCGAGTACCGATCGTGCCCCGCGCTTCTCGGCGAAGAAGCTCCAGTACCCGTCCCAGGCGCCGATATCGAGAACCGATTTGTCGCGGAAATCAATGGTCGCGAGGTGCGACTCCATGAATTTCCAGATGTGCCGGTGCTGTTCGATCTGGTGGCAGTGCGTTTTGGTCCGCAATCCATTCCCGAAGTCGAACTCGTGGTACCACGTGACCGCGTCCAGTTCCGCCTGCTTCGCAGCGATGTCCATATCGCCGATTCCTCGTGGTGGTTGCACTCCGGCCCGACTTCGGGTCATCCTTTAAATACGGCATTTCGCGCGGTCGTGCCACAGCAACCGAGGAGTGTGTTTTCAAAGTGGCATGGCATTTTGCGCGCCGTAACTCCCCGTGACGAAGAGCCACGGCACGCGGGCGCCCACGACTTCGACTACCCGCGGATGATCTCAATCACTTCGGTCTTGGTCTTCGTGTCGGACTTTGTGGGCATGTCCAACAACTTCCGCCAGGCCGCCGCGGTCGGGCTGGTGTCTTTGCCCGTCAACTCGCGCAACGCGGCGAGCGCGGCCCGGTGGTACGGCGACAGTACGCCGATCTCTTTGGGCGTGAGTTTGTCGCGATAAGCGGCCGCTTCATCACCGGTGAGCGTGCGTTCGCGAACGAGGAAATCGAACCGCTGCAGTTCCGGCCACGGGTGCGCGTCCGCGACCGCGAGCATCACCGAGAAATCTTGCCGCAAGTACGTGACGTCGAGGCGGATCATCAGCTCCGGCGACGATTGGCGGTAGCCCTGGGCCGGTGTCGGGAGCGGCTGGCCCTGAACCGGTACTTCGGCCGCGAGTGCGGACGCGGGCACGACGCTATTCGCGTTCGGCGCGTGACACATCATGCAGTTGCGGTGGTGGTTCACCTTCACCATCTCGCGCACGACCAGCGTTTTCTTGTCCGCGTCCTTCTTCAGTTGCGGCATCCGCGGGTCTTCCTCCTCGAGCACCGCGACGAGTTCGGCGATCAGGTCCGTGCGCCCGATGCGGGTGATCGCGTCCGCGGACCGCTTCGCGACCGCGGGGAACGGGTAGCGCAGCCCCTTCACCAGAATATCGGTGTAGTCCTTTTCCCGGCGCACCTTGAGCACATCAATTGCTGCGTTCCGCACTTCGTCTTCGGACGAAAAGACCGCCAGCTTCGCGAGCGCCTTCGTCGCTTCCGCGTGCTGAACAGCCGCGAGGTACTTCACCAGTCCGGTGCGCAATTCCGGCGACTCGGGCGCGAGCATCTGCATGAGCGCCGCGATGCGCGCGACCGCAACGTGTTCCGCGAGCACCTTGTCGGTCCTGGAGCGAGTCGCGTCTTCTTGATCGCAGAACGTGGTGTAGAGCGGCCAAAAACCTTGCACCCCTGGAGGAACGCCATCGGCTTGCCTGCCAAAAGTCGTTTGGTTGGGGAACGACCTCCGGATTGTTGCGACCGCGTGCCCGAACTGTTTGCTGCGCTCGCCAGAAGTGCGGCAGTCGTCACCCATCGCGAAAGGCAAACCCGCGAGATCCGGGCGATTCTCCACAAGCGCGGCCATGAACGCATCGGTCTTCTTCGCGTTCATGTGATTGATCTTCGCCAGTTGGTGCGCGGCCCGTTCGGTCAGCTTGCCGTCCGAGGGCACTTTCTCGGGGCGGGCCTCGAACTCAACTTCCTCTACTTTCGTGAGATCGTCCGTCACGAGAGGTCCGCGCGCGCGGGCGATCTTCGGTGCCGGGGGCAGCAGGTCTTTTACGGACGCATTTGGGTCGATCTTAAAGGCGAGTCGTATGGGTGCGGGCATGGTCGGTGGAAGGCCCCCAACCGACGGCATGAAGTTCGGAACGGGCTGGGGTTGGGGCGGCGTGGGCAGGGCGGGCAGTTCCAGCGAGGGTAGCGGGGACGTGGCGGGAGGCGGTGGAACCGGGATGGTAATAGGAGGTGGAAGAAGGGTTTGCACACCGGTTTGCTGTGCCAGTGCTGGCCCTGACAGCATCAGCGCGCCCGCAACGAGCACTGGTACGAACCGCGAACTCCGGTAACCGACCATGACGTGTCCCTCCTGGAGTTAGTAACCTTCATCCCGACCCACACGGGCACAAGGCGGGGAGAATCTTACCCTGAGCGGAACGACGATCACAAGCCGGACTTGAAAACTTTACAAGCTTGCTGGAGTGGCAGTTTGAATCACGCCCCGGCGCGGAGCCGCGCGAACGCGGCACCGATGTCGATTTCGGCGAGGGCGTTCGCCCGCGAGCACACGTCCATCAGAATTCGATCCTGTACGCGCCCGCGTTCGAGGGCCTCGCGGTACGGGGTGCGGTGGAACGAGACCATCCCGTACTTCGAGACGAACTGGCCCGGGTAGCGTTCTTCGAGCTTGTGTTCGAGTTGCCGCTTCAAGGCGAAGTGCGGATCGGCTGATGTGTCGCGCATCTCGATGAAGTTGTCCAGCGCCAGTTGCGCGATGGCGTCGGTGTTCGGCTTCCGCGACGCGAAGAACCGCGGGAACACCTCGTCCCAGTTTCCGCCCTGCTCGTCGTACAGGTCCGCCAACACTTCGCAATCTTCAAACGCGCAGTTCATTCCCTGGCCGAAGAACGGGACGATCGCGTGCGCCGCATCGCCGAGCAGAAGCGCGTGCCCAGCGGAATACCACGGCGAACAGCGCACGGTGACCAGTCCGCCGGTCGGGTTGCGGAAGAACTCGCCCGGGAGGTCGGCAATGAGCGGGACCGCGTCCGGGAACGTTTGGGCGAAGAACGCCGTCACGTCGCTGGGCACTGCGAGTCGATCGAATCCCGGGGTGCCTTGGTGCGGCAGGAACAGCGTGCAGGTGAACGAGCGATCGAGGTTCGGCAGCGCGATCATCATGTACCCGCCGCGCGGCCAGATGTGCAGCGCGTTCGGTTCCAGCCGGAACGTACCGTCGGGCGCGGGCGGGATCGTCAATTCCTTATAGCCGTGGTCCAAATACTCCTGTGAGTAATTCATGCGCGTGTTTTGCATCAGCGCGAGTCGCACCGCGGACGCCGCACCGTCGGTGCCGATCACAACGGGGGCTTCGACCCCGAATTCGCGCCCGGCGGCTTCGTCGCGGATAGACAGCGTCTGCGTGCGGAGGTTGTAATTGGTGCAGCGGTGCTGGAAGTGTACGGTGGCGTTCTTTTCGCGCGCGAGGGCATCGAGCAGTTGCACGTTCAGCCCGCGGCGCCCGACGGAGTGAATGACTTCGTCGGCCGTGCGCCCGTAGGGGATGAGCGAACAGGTACCGGTTACGGGGTGGATGTACCGGCCGCGCATCGGGATCGCCCGCGCCAGCACCTCGGCGTCGAGGCCCACGCGGTTCAGGGCGTGAATCCCGCGCACCGAGAGCGCGAGGTTGATCGAGCGCCCCTCTTCGATCTGCTCGGCGCGCACGTCCGCGCGCCGCTCGTAGACGGTGACGCTCACCCCTCGGCGCGCCAACATCAGCGCGAGCAGCGCGCCGGACAACCCGCCGCCGACCAGAGTGACTTCACGCATGGGAGGTTCCGCCGTTGGGTGGCGTGAGGCGCCCGGGGTTGAAACCCCGGGCTATTTCCGGTGACCCCATTCGGGGTCCAAAAACCATAAACCGGCGTGTCTTCGCGGCCCCAACGGGGCCACCGGGAATAGCCCGGGGTTTCAACCCCGGGTACCTTGTGCGCGCCGGACGAGCCGCGACCGCAAGGGAGCGGGAAGCGCCCCGCTCCCTTGCCAGTAGTTTCAAGGCATTGGAGCGGTTGTAAGTATTTTGTGGGGCAGCGTGATACATCGCGTGCGTGGGTATCGCGCGCGGATACGTTGTGCGAGCCAGTCGAGCATCTCGACCAACGGGAGTTCAGGTACCCACGCATTCGGGCTCCGGTTCCGTGCGCGAGCGATCCGAAGGGTCAAGCACACCCACACCTGTCGCAACAGCAGCGCCACCCCTTCCAGCAGCAACCGGTACTCGGGGTTGGTGCTCGTGGTCCACCCGCGGGCCTGGTTCTTCTGCCGGTAACTGGTCTCGATCCCGAACCGCTCCCGGTACCGGCGCCGCCCGAGCCACGCGCGCCTCGCCTCGGACACGGCCGTTCCCTTGCCCCACCCGGAGAACGCGTACACCCGCGTGGGATTCGCCCGGGCGGCGCCACACGAGCACCCGGGTGGGCACCGACCGGCGGGCCTTCTCGGTCACCCCGTCCATCGTGGTGATGGTGCCGTGAGGTTGCGTGTAGCACTCGTTGCGTCGGTTCGTGCCGGAACCCTTCTTGCGCATCGGCACGGTGTAGCTCAGGTTCCGTTCCTGCAACAGCAACAGGGTCTCCCGCTGTCGAACCCGGCGTCCAGAACCACCCCGCGGACCGTGAGCCCGCGGGCCGCCACCTGGTCCAGAAGGGTCTGCACCTGCTGGTGCGGCTTGGCTCCTTTCGTCACGCTCATCAGCCCCACGGTGTACCGCCGGTGCTTGTGGATCAGGACCCCGGTGGCGCATGCGTGGAAGAACGAGGTCCCGGCCTTCTTGGGTCCGCCGATGATCCCTGGGGTGCTGCGGTCCCCGTAAAGGGGACGTAATGCACGTCGAGGGCGCACGTCCACCGGCGCCTCCGGTCCCGCCGGGTGAACGCGGCCACGTCGTGAAGGGCATCGACCAACCGGCCCGTGAGGTGGTCCCCGGAGCCCAGGTTCGCACGAACGGCCTGTCGCGCGGTCTCGTGCGAGAAGTGGAAGTACCGGGTCACCACGGCGAACAGGGTCCGGTGGTGGCCGCCACTAACAGCACCACGTCCATCAGTTGGCCCACGGTAACGGAGCCCTTATGATCGGTCCAACCCAGGGTCCGTTCCAAGGTCCGGCGCGTCAGTGCGTGGACCACCGCCGGGGTGATCGTAGAGTAACCACGTCGCATGGGAGGCTCCCGTTCAAGTGCCTGAGAACCTTGAACTTAGGAACTCCCATGCGGCACTGCCAAATCACTTGAAACTACTGTTGCGGTCGCGGCTCGTTATACAGGGCGCGCGCCACTTCCTCGCGATCGCTCGTTTTACAGAGAATCCGAACCCGCGTGAATCGCGGACAGCACCTCCGCGCACCGCACCACGTCCGCGAACCGGTTGTACAGCGGGACCGGGGCGAGGCGGATCACGTCCGGTTCGCGCCAGTCGCAAATGACGCCGTTCGCGCCGAGTGCGGTGAACGCCTTCTTCGCGTCGCGCTTCACGCGCACGGAAAGCTGGCACCCTCGGTGAGTGGGAGCGGAGGGCGTGATGATCTCGATCCACTCCGGGAAGAGTGTGCGGAGCGTGCGATCGAGGAAGCCCGTGAGCGCCTCACTTTTTGCGCGGAGGCGGTCCATTCCGGCGTCCGCGAACAGTTCGAGTGACGGTAACAGCGCGGCGAGCGAGAACAGTGGCGGGTTGCTGAGCTGCCAGCCTTCCGCGCCCAGAATCGGCTCGAACTCCGGCCCCATTTGAAAACGGCTGTGCTTGTCGTGGCCCCACCAGCCCGCCATTCGCGGGAGCGGGTCGCGTGCGAACCCGTGGCGCTCGTGAACGAAGCACCCGGCGACGCAACCCGGCCCGCCATTGAGGTACTTGTAATGGCACCACACGGCGAAATCGGCGTCCCAGTCGTGAAGCGCGAGCGGCACGTTGCCGGCCGCGTGCGCGAGGTCGAACCCAGCGGTGATCCCGTACCGGTGCGCGGCTTCTGTAATCGCCGCGATGTCGATGCGCTCGCCGGTGTAGTAGTTCACGCCGTCCATGAGCACGAGCGCCAGTTCGCTCGCGTGCTGCTCGATGAGGGCAACAACGTCTTCGGTGCGCAGCGTGTGCTCGCCTTCGCGCGGTGCGGCGGTGATGAGGGCATTTTCTGGCGTGAATCCGCGTAGGGCGATTTGCGATGCCAGTGCGTACCGGTCCGAGGGGAACGCGGCGTGCCCGACGAGCACTTTGAAGCGCGCCGGTTCCGGGCGGTAGAAGCTCGTGAGCATCAGGTGAAGATTCACCGTGAGCGTGTTCATCGCGACCACTTCGTGCGGGGCCGCGCCCACGATCGTCGCGAGGTGTTCGGCAAACAACTCGTGGAACGACACCCACGGGCGCTCGGGCTTGAAGTGCCCCTCGACGCCGAGCGATTCCCACGCGAGCAGTTCCTGTTCGACAGATGCGCGGGCGGCCTTCGGCGCGAGGCCGAGCGAGTTACCGCACAGGTACCTTGTTTCCGAGCCGTCCGTGTGGTGCGGAACGCAGAACCGATCGCGGAAGTGCGAGAGTGCGTCGATCCGGTCGAGTTCGTCGGCTCGTGCGCGAAGTTCGGCGATCGTCATACCGCGCCATCCAGATCGAAAAGGAGTGGGCGAGACGGGGCCGCGTCCGAAACCAGCGGCGGCACCTGGACCATGAGCGCGTAACGACCGTCCGGCACCCGATCGGGCACGAAGATCATCTCGGTGACCGTGCGCTGACACGCACGCGCATCGGGCAATTCTTTTGAACCGGGCGGCACGTCCCAGAATATACGGTGCGCGGTCAGATGTCCCCCGTCTATCAACGGATCGAGCGACGGTAGATCGACGAGCAGGTGCTGCACACCGTGCACGCGGATCGCGGCCATTGCGTCGGGTCCGAAGTAGGGAGTGGTCGCGTCCTCCCACTTGCGCGTGATTTTGTCCGGATCGTTCGGGAGCGTGCGAACAACGAGCGCGTTTCGGAACTCGACCGGAGCCCTTCCTATGGCGCGTTCGATCGCATCCGCGCGGATCTCGCGCCCCTCGGGAGCCACCGAAAACAGCACACACGGCAGGAACAACGGCAGCGTAACCTTCGAGAGCGGGAAGCGTTCCGTCGTGAGGTGCCCGACGCTCTCGGTGTGCGTACCGTTGCAGTGCGGTGTCAGTTCGATTACGTCACAGTTACACGACCCGCCCCGTCGCGTGTCGAGCACGAAGCCGTCGCCGGAGTACGGTCGTGCGGTCGCGGGCGGAACTCCGTATGCGTTCGGTTGCGGGCCGTGCGGATCGAGCGGAATGGAGATATCGACCCACTTGGTGAGGGGGTAGATGCGCGCTCCGATGGTGACCTGCGCGAACGGCATGAGGGCACCTCACGACCCGGTTTACTCGAACTGTTCCGGTACCACCCCCAACCACGAGCACGCGGTCCGAAAGAGCAGATTCTCTTCGGTGTCGCGCGGAAGGTTCATGGAGCGGATGAGCGATCCCGGTTCCGTTTCGCCCAGCGGGAACGGGTAGTCCGTGCCGAGCGCGACGCGGTCCGAACCCATGACGTCGATCAGGTATTGCAGACTGCGCGCGTCGTGTACGAGCGCATCGACCACGATGCGGCTCAGGTACTCGCGCGGGTTCACAGTGTTGTGAATCGCGCACAGGTCCGGGCGGCAGCGGAACCCCTGTTCGATGCGCCCGATCGTTGTGGGGAACGACCCGCCGCCGTGCGCGAACGCGATCCGCAGTTTCGGGAGCCGCTCCAGCACGCCGCCGAAGATCAGTGACACGATCGCCCGCGTCGTTTCGGCCGGCATTCCCACCAACCACGGCATCCAGTATTGGTTCAGTTCGTTTTTGCCGAACATCTCCCAGGGGTGAACGAACACCGCGGCGCCGAGTTCCTCCGCGCGCTGGAAGACGGGGAAGAGTTCGGCCGCGTTCAGGTTCGCCTGGTTGACGTTCGAGCCGATCTGCACCCCGCGGAAGCCGAGTTCGTGAACGCAGCGGTCCAGTTCGCGCACCGCAAGGGCCGGGTCTTGAAGCGGCAGCGTGCCGAGCCCGATGAACCGCTTCGGATACTTCCGCACCGTCGCCGCGATGTCGTCGTTGAGGAACCGGGCGACCTCGTACCCGTGCTCGGGCTTGGCCCAGTAGCTGAACATGACGGGCACGGTAGAGAGCACCTGCACGCGGACGCCGCACGCCTCGCACTCTTCGATGCGCTTCTCCGCGCTCCAACAGTTCATCTCGATTTCACGGAAGAACTTACCATCAACCATCATGTGCGCGCAGCCGGGCCGGTGGTGCGCGAGTTCCACGAACCCGCCGTAGCCGAACCGGTCGGCCCAGCGCGGCAAGTGTTGCGGCAGAATGTGCGTGTGGATATCGACGGTGAGCATCACGCGCCGGCCTTCTTCGGGTCCGTGAACCGTTCCCCGCAAACCTTGCAAACGCGCTTGGCTTCGTCGCCGTAGAACCGGGTGAAGATCGGCGGGAGCTGCGTGACGATGTTCGTGATGTGGGCGAACTCCTCGTGCAATTTGGCCCCGCACCCCTCGCAGTACCACTGGAAACCGTCCATCTGGTCCGCTTCGCGCTTCTTCTCGATCACGAGGCCGATCGTGCCATCGGGCCGGCGCGGGGAGTGCGGCACGCGCGCCGGGAGCAGGAAGATGTCCCCCTCGCGGATCTGGATGTCCACAATCTTTCCCTCATCCTGCACCTTCAGAACGATGTCGCCCTCGACCTGATAGAAGAACTCTTCGCCCTCGTTGACGTGGAAATCCTTTCGCGTGTTCGACCCGACCACCATGATGATGGAGTCCGCGTCCTCCCACACCATCTTGTTGCCGACCGGCGGTTTGAAGAGGTGGCGGTGCTCGTTGATCCAGCGCTTGAAGTTGAGCGGCGTGCGGAGCATGTCACACTCTCCCGCGAATTAGTCGATGGTGGCGATGACCTTGAGTTCGACGTGAATGGGCGTCGGTAACCGGTTGACCTCGACTGTCGTGCGGCACGGTTCGATACTGCCGAAGTGCTCGCGATAGATTTCGTTAAATCGCTTGAAGTCGCGTTCAATGGATGTGAGGAACACCGTCACATCGACGATGTTCTCCCACGAACTTCCCGCATCTTCGAGGATGAACCGGATGTTGCGGAACACCGACTTCGCCTCTTCCACAATGTCGTAGTCGAGCACGGTTCCCGCTTCGTCCATCTTAACGCCGGGGATCACCTTGCTCCCGCGCTCACGCGGCCCGATCCCGGACAGGAACAGCAGGTTGCCGACTTGCCGCGCGTGCGGGTACGCGCCGACCGGCTCCGCCGCGCGCTCCGAAACGATCTTGCGCTGAGTGGGGTTCATGCTTCACGACAATTTGAGACACACGTTCTTCGGCTCGGTGAAGAAGCGGAGCGCTTCCCACCCGCCCTCGCGCCCGACGCCCGACTGTTTTACCCCACCGAAGGGCGTTCTCAAATCACGAACCATCCAGCAATTCACCCAGGTGATCCCCGCGTGCAGATTCCCGGCGACGCGGTGGGCGCGGTCCAGCGAGCGCGTCCATACCACGGACGCGAGGCCGTAGGGCGTGTCGTTCGCGAGCGCGACCGCCTCGTCTTCGGTCTTGAAGCGGTACAGCGACGCGACCGGGCCGAAGATCTCTTCCTGGCTCGTGCGGCAATTGTGTGGCAACCCCTCGATCACTGCGGGCGACAGGAACCAGCCGTTCGCACATCGACCTGGGGGAGAGATCACTTCGCCGCCACAGAGGATCGTACCGCCCTCTTTGCGCGCCAGGTCGAGGTAGCTGCGCACCTTCGCGTGGTGCTGTTCGGAAACGAGCGCACCCTGTTCGGTCGTTGGCTCCAGCGGGTCGCTGACGCGGAGCTTCTTCGCCCGGGCCACGAACTCCGTTTTGAAGCGCTCGTAGATCGCGTCCTGCACGAAGATGCGCGACCCGCACAGGCAGATTTCACCCTGGTTGCTGAAGGACGAGCGCAGCGTGGTCGCGAGCATTTCGTCGAACGCGCAATCATCAAAAACGAGGACCGGGTTCTTCCCGCCGAGTTCGAGCGAGAGCTTCTTGAACAGGGGCGCTGCGACGGAGGCGATCCGCGCGCCGGTCTTCGTTCCCCCGGTGAACGAAATGGCCTTGGTGGTCGGGTGCGCGCAGATCGCTTCACCCACCTCGGGACCGGTGCCGTGAACGAGGTTCAGCACGCCCGGCGGTAATCCCGCCTCGCCGCACAACTCCGCGAACATTGTGGCGGTAACGGGCGTGATTTCGCTCGGCTTCGCGACCACGCAGTTGCCGGCCGCGAGTGCGGGAGCAATCTTCCACGTGAACAGATACAGCGGAAGGTTCCACGGCGAAATGCACCCCACCACGCCGAGCGGGGTGCGGAGCGTGTAGTTCAGCACGTCGGCGGACGTCGGGTGGCACTCGCTCGCGAAGTGCTGAATCGCCCCCGCGAAGAACCGGAAGTTCGACACCGCGCGCGGGATGTCCACGGCCCGCGCTAGTGACACCGGCTTGCCGTTGTCCTTCGATTCCGCGCTGGCGAAGCGGTCGAGTTGTGCTTCCAGTTTGTTCGCGATCGCGTCGAGGATCGCCGCGCGCTTCTCGACCGGCGTCTCGCGCCACCCGCGGGCCGCGCGCTCGGCCGCGATGCACGCGGCGTCCACGTCCGCCCGATCGGACGACGCGACCTCAGCGAACTGGTGCCCGGTCGCGGGTTCGTAGACGGGCAGGTACTCACCGCGCACCGGCGCGACGAACCGCCCATCGATGTAGTTCTGCAGGCGCTCGCGCTCAGACACAGTGCAACCTCCCGCCGTCAACCGGAACACTCACGCCGGAAATGTACCCCGCCGCAGGCGACGCGAGGAACGCGATCACGGCCCCGATCTCGCTCGGCTCGGCGAACCGGCCGGCCGGGATCTCCGCGCGCATTTTGGCTTCGACTTCTTCCTGGGGGGTGCCGCTCGCACCCGACTTCCGCTTGATGATCGCCTCCAGGCGCCCGGTCCGCGTGGCGCCGGGGAGCACGTTGTTCACCGTAACGCCGAACTTGCCGACCTCGCGCGACAGCGTTTTCGCCCACGACGCGGTCGCGCCGCGGATCGTGTTCGACACGCCCAATCCCTCGATCGGCTCGCGGACGCTCGTGGAGACGACGTTGATGATGCGGCCGTACCCCTGCGCCTTCATTGCGGGCAACGTCCATTGCGCGAGTAAGTGCGCGGCGAGAACCTGTTGCTTGAACGCCGTGAGGAACTGTTCGGGTGTCGCGTCCACAATGGGACCGGGAGGCGGACCGCCACTATTGTTCACGAGAATGCTGAACGCCGGCGCGGATTGTAACTGCCTCTCCAGTGCGGGAATCAGGTCTTCGATTTGTTGCAGGTCCGCGCGCAGAAACGCGAACGTGTCTTCGCTCGTTGGCTCGGATCGCGCGAGCACAGTTACATCCGCTCCGCGTGCCGCGAGTTCGCGCGCCGCCGCGAGGCCGATGCCCTGCGATCCGCCGCACACCAGTGCCTTCTTGCCAGCGAGGTCGTTCATGAGATGAAGTGCCCGAGAACCAATGGCGTTGCTTACTGACATCCTACACGGCGCGCGGTAGAGAGTCGGGAGCGATGCGCCTGCGGCAACCTGAATTTGCTTCTACGCAGTTTAGCGACTGGTATTCCAATTTCGCCGTGGTATCTTCGTCCCGGTTGCGCTCATTACTCGGCTCGGTCGGTGCCCATGTTGCCTGCTGCCCTCCCTTCGGTCCGATTCGCGTGGTGGAACGTGTATAGCTTCGCGCACTTCGACACGAACCGAGCCGGTGAAGATCGGTGGCCGCTTGAGCAGGCCGAATATGACGCTAATCGCGCGCGAGTCGATACGGCCCTGCGGCACCTCATCAACACGCACGACCCGGACATCTTGGGACTGGGCGAGATCACATCGACTGCGGCAGAAGCGTTACAACTTCGGTTATTCCCTGCTTACGAATCGTCTGCGGAAAGTACAGTGAATGCGATTGCATTCCGCGTCATATATCCGACAATTATTTACTAACTAACATTAACATTTGTGACAAATCATGCTAGCGAAGCTGCACGGCCCTACCCACTTCCACCACAAGCGGGCTGTCCTATGGGCACTTCTGCTCACAGTCGTTGTTGGTGCTGCGATTGGGATCTGCCGCTTTTTCTCGCCGCCTTGGCGGGTGCGAGTGGACGTGACTAATATTCCCCCCGGCACCGAGTTCCTCAGTGTGGCTGCGGAATCTGGTGGGGCCGTCCTCAATATGGACTGGTCACCGGCCAACGAACTCTCGATCCCGTTCACCATGCACCCCGCGATATGCACTTGGAGTCGCCAACAGCCCAATAACCCGAACGTGAACTGGGACGCTTATGTCCGCTGGCAACCGGGTAAGCGGTACGGGATTGTAACGCGGAAAACGGACTGTACTTGGTGGGTACATTGGTTTGAAGCCGATGCCGTTCCGCTCAAAGGGAGGTGGTGGCTGCTCGGAGGTGGACGTGCCTCCTTTGATCTCACCGCAGGGCAAATAGTCCCACTTTCAGGAGAGTTAGTAGTTGCGCTCGGGTTGGATAGGATTGTGGGCCTTGACTAACTTCGCGCCGACTAATGCCTCAGTTGCGGTAATGATCGCGCCCGGCACACATCCGACCAAGTGCCGGTTTTCAGTGGGAACGCACCTTACCTGGAGGAAAGTTCTTTCGGGATCACGCCGTTGCCGGGTTGCCTCGGAAGCGGCGGAAAACCAGAGGCGTTCAGTTGGGTCAACGGCATCGCGAGTGGCCTTTCCGATCACTTGCCCCTGACCGGGCGCATCATCTTTCCAACAAGCTGAATTATGCCGACGCTTGAAGAACTCCTGCGCGCTTCCTTGAAAGGCGCGAATGTAAAGTTCGATCAGGCCAACCGCGATTTGCATGCCACCGTAGTCGAAGCAGCTAAGGCGGTCGAAGCAGTGACAGGAGGAAAAGCGACCTTACGGCTGTTTCCAATCGCGAAAGATGGCACCGCAACAGGGTACGACCTCTGCGTTGTTACAACGGGGCAACAACTCCGAAAACTGACGAGCTTCACGGTGACTGGAGCCGGCTATCCGATCGCCCGACATGCTAGTCTTGAGCAGACGGCGGAGCAGCACATCAAGTCTTCAGAGGAACTGTCCAGTTATTTCCGGAAATTAGCATCAGATCCGGATTCATCTCTTGTTGCCTACCTCGCTTACATTGTCCGCAATTCTCTCGAAGAGGAATAATCCCTACCCGCGCTCGCAGAGCCTACGCAATAATGTCCTTCACCACGTTGCCGTACACATCGGTCAGGCGCTCGTGGCGGCCCTGGTGGAAGTACGTCAGCTTTTCGTGGTCGAGGCCCATCAGGTGAAGGATGGTCGCGTGCAGGTCGTGAATGTGGACCTTCTTCTCGACCGCCTCGAAGCCGAGGTCGTCGGTCGCACCGTAGGCGGTGCCGCCCTTCACGCCCCCGCCCGCGAGCCACATCGAGAACCCGTAGGGGTTGTGGTTGCGGCCCGGTTCGTTCTTCCCCTCGCTGAACGGCATCCGCCCGAATTCACCGCCCCACACGATCAGTGTCTGATCGAGCAGGCCGCGCGATTGGAGGTCGGCGAGCAGTGCGGCGATCGGCTGATCGACCTCGGCCGCGTGCTTACCGTGATTCGATTCGATGCCCGCGTGCGCGTCCCACGTGTCTTCGAGGTGCCCGCCGCCGCTGTAGAGTTGCACGAACCGCACCCCGCGTTCCACCAATCGGCGCGCGATGATGCAGTTCCGCCCGAACTCGTCGGTGGGCTTTTGGCCCACCCCGTACATCTCCAGCGTTTTCGCCGACTCTTTCGTGAGGTCGACCGCGTCCGGGGTCGCCGACTGCATCCGGTAGGCCAACTCGTAGCTCGCGGCACGTGCGGCCAGTTCGCGCCCGCCGGGGCGAGCGTCCATGTGCTGCTGGTTGAGTTGTGCGAGCAGGTCGAGCTGTTCCTTCTGCACGTCTTTTGTGAGATGCGCGGGACCGCGCAGGTCGAGAATGGGGTCGCCCGAGGGCCGGAACAGCGTGCCCGAGTACGCGGCCGAAATGAACCCGCTCGACCAGTTCGGCTGCCCGCTAATCGGCCCGCCGCGCTTGTCCATCAGCACCACGTAGCCGGGCAAGTCCTGGTTCGCGGTGCCGAGGCCGTACACCGCCCAACTCCCGAGCGAAGGCCGACCGATGAACGTCTTCCCCGTGTTCATCATCACCAGCGCCGAGCCGTGCGCGTGGCTGTCCGTGTGGCACGAGCGAATCACCGCGAGCTTGTCCGCGTGCTCGCGCACCTTGGGGAAGTAGTCCGAGACGGGCAGCCCACTCTTGCCGCCCGGTCGGAACTTGCGGAACGCGGGCGTCAGGTACCCGATCTTCCGCCCGCCGGAGTTGATGAACTTCTTGTCCTTCGGGATCTCCTTGCCCGCGTACTTCTCCAGTTCCGGCTTCGGGTCGAAGGTATCGACCTGCGACGGCCCGCCGTTCATCATGAGGAAGATGCAGCTCTTCACCTTCGTTGGGAAGTGCGGTTTCTTGGGCGCGAGTGGCGAGCCGGCGCTGGCGGACATGTCCGACGCACACGATTCGGACGCGAGCATCCCCGCGAGCGCGACTCCGGCGAACCCGCCGCCCATTTCCCAAATGAGTTCGCGCCGCGTTAGACCACAGGGGAAGAGGTTGGACATATCTGTCTCCAGGGGCGAGTGAGACACCCGCACAAGCTCATTCGTGTGTGTCGCAAGATATTTCGTCGCGCTTCAATGCGGGCGCCCGCGGGCGCCCGGACATGGCAGCGCGAATCAATCAACGTACATGAATTCGTTGGTATTCAGCAGCACGTGGCACAGCGAGGCGAGTGCATCGAGGGCCGGGTCCGGGCGGCTCGCGAACGTCTTCGCCTGCTTCTCCAGGTGTACGAGCGCAGCGGCCACCTCCGCGTCGCGTGGGTCGCGCCCGAGTGCGCTGCGCCAGACACAAATCACTTGTTCTTTGGATTCTTTCTTGATGCCGATCCGTTTCGCGAGCGCCGCACTTTGTTCGTGAACGAACGGGTTGTTGAGCAGCGCGAGCGACTGCGTGGGTACGGTCGTCACGTCGCGCTGGCAGCTCGGGAGCGTCGTGTCCGGGAGGTCGAACGTGGTCAGTAACGGCGGTAACAGCCCGCGCTTCGCGAAGATGTACACGCTGCGCCGCCCCTGCTCCGCTGCCGGTGACGCCTTCCATGCGTTGCCCTTCATGGAGAGCCCTTCCAGTGCGTCCGGCGGGATCTCGGGCGCGAAACTCGGCCCGCCGATCTTGTCCAACTTCAGATTGCCGCCCGCGAAGAGGAGCGTGTCGCGTAGCGCTTCCGCATCGAGCCGCCGGCGCTCCGCGTGCCACCAGAATTTATTCCCCGCATCGCGGCGCGCGTACTCGTCCTGCTTCGGGTGAATGGAAGATTGGCGGTAGGTGTCCGAGAGCATGATGAGCCGGTGGAGCCGTTTTGTCGTGTAGCCCCCTTGAACGAACTCGCTCGCGAGCCAGTCGAGCAGTTCGGAGTGCGTCGGCTTGTCACCGGTGAAGCCGAAGTTATCCGGCGTGCGCACCAGCCCCTGCCCGAAGTGGTACTGCCACACGCGGTTCACCCAGACGCGCGCGGTGAGCGGGTTTTGGGGGTTCGTGATCCACTGTGCGAGTTGGAGCCGGCGGGTGGTTGTGCTTGCGCCCGCGGGCGGAACTGTGAGCGGCTTGTCGAGTGCCGCGATCATCGACAGGTGGCCCGGTTCGACGACCGCGCCGGGGCGGTTCGGATCGCCCTTCTTCAAGAGCTTGATCGGCGGGACATCTTTACCGCGATCGGTCCAGCCGAACACGCCGTTATGCCCGAGGGCCTTTGCGTCCGGTCCGCCGAGGTGCTCGCGCGGTCCCGGTTCAATGAACCCCGCCCAGAACACGCCCGCCATACGGTAGTAATCGGTCTGGCGGATCGCATCGAACTTGTGGTCGTGGCACCGGGCACACTTCACCGTCATCCCGAGAAACGCGGTGCTCGTCGCGCCCACCATGTCTTCGAGCCGGTCGTACTTGTACTCGTTCGGGTCGTTCGGCTCGTCGTTCCAGGTGCCGAGCCGGATGAAGCCGGTCGCGACGGTGGTGTTCGCGTTGGCGTTCGGCAACTCGTCCCCTGCGAGTTGCTCTTGCACGAAGCGATCGTAAGGCATGTCGGTGTTGAACGCCTTAATGACCCAGTCGCGGTACTTCCACACGTCCGGTTTCACCTGGTCGCGCTCGTACCCGCACGTCTCCGCGAACCGCGCGACGTCGAGCCAGTACCGACCCCAGCGCTCGCCGTAGTGCTCGCTCGCGAGCAGTTTGTCGATCAGTCGTTCGTATGCGTTCGGCGCCTTGTCGTTCGCGAACGCTTCGGTCTCCTCGTAAGTCGGTGGAATGCCGAGCAGGTCGAAATACGCGCGGCGGATGAGCGCGCGCCGGTCCGCGGGCGGGGCAAGTGACATCCCGTTGTCACGGAGTTTCGCGAGAACGAAGCGGTCGATGGTGTTGGGAACTGGGGTTTTGGCACCCGGCGCGTCGGGAACCTTCGGGCGCGTGACGGGCCGGAGGCTCCACCAGTCGCGCCCGGCGCGGTTCGCCGTGCTCGCGGCGAACGGGTCGATGGGATCGGTTCCCCACTTCGCGCCGCTCGCGATCCACTCCTTCAGCACCGCTTTTTCCTGCGCGGACAACGGCTTTTTGGGCGGCATCTCGTCGGACGCGACCCGCTTCCACAATTCGCTCGCATCGGGCTTGCCCGGCGTGACGGACCCGCTCTTACCGAGGACGGCGTCCTTGCGCGTGAGGTCCAGCCCGCCCTTCGGGTCGGCCCCGGAGTGGCAATCGAGGCACCGCGCCCCCAGGACCGCGACCACGTCCTTATCGAAGTCGGGCGCGGCGGCGGAACTCGTGGCGGGAACGAGGAGGGCGGACGAGATGATGGCGAGCAGCCGCATGAGGTCGGCACCGGAGAGTGAGGGACGCTCATGATACCCCGGTTCGGTTTCCCGACCAGCGATCAAACGTCCCATCGTGGGTGGCGTGAGCCAACAGAGTAAATGGTGCGCCGCCTTTTGTAAAGTATTTTTAGTAAACCGATTTTAGAAACTCGAAGCCTGCCCAGGTGAGCCCAACACAACGTTCTGACGGTTCGCGAAATTTGTGCGTTGGAGCGCCTCAAAGAGCGGGTACGATGTGGCTGTTTTCCTCCACGATGGCGGGGCACCAAAATGCCAGACGAATGGGTTGCGGTGGTCGTCATGCTGAGCGTGGCCGCCGCACTGGGCGTCGTCCGGCTCGCGGTGGCGCGCGGGGGTCGTGCAGTGACGTTCGCGAACGAGCGCGAGGAACAACTCACGCGCCGGCTCGCGTCGCGCATCGGTTGCTCGCTCGCGGACGCGCTCCCCGCCGTGCGGAACGAGATCCGACACGGTCCGAACCAAACTGATGAGACGCTCCTGAAACGAGCCGAGTACCACTACCGACAGAACCTTCCCGAGCACGCGCCCTGCCGGGTCTACCGCGACCGGGCGCCGCGCTGAGGGTGATTCCCTTCGCTCCGGTCGGAGCGACCAGTTGCCGCGCGTGGTTACACGGGTTTGCCGAGGTTGGCCCGCTTGCCGTGAATGAACTTGAGGTGATCGTCGATGTGGGCGACGTAGTCACCGACGAGCGTACCGAGCGTGACGGTCCCGCGCCGGTTGTGCAGTCCCGCTCGCGCGAACGCCGAATCCGGCAAGCGTCGGAGCACCCGTGCCCATTGTCTGCGCCCCACCTCGAGCAGCGTGAGCGCGTCCTCCAGGTCTTGATCGTGCGGGAAAAGGCGCTCGACGTAAGCGGTTTCGTCGGCATAGAGGAGCGGCGGGTTGTCCTCAATGACGATCCGTTTCATCCGGTCGATGCTGATCGCGTCACTGTCCGCGATGTGACTGACTACTTCCATAATCGACCACGCGCCCGGTCCGGGGCGAGCGGTTAGCTCCTCGCGGGTCAGCCCGCTCACCGCGACGCGGAGCGTTGCCGGCGCGGATTCATACGCATCAATAAGGGCACGATCCATTGTGGTTCCCGTTCGGAGTTTCGGCGCGCCTCAACGACAGTGGTGCGCGTTTGCCGCGTGATGATACCCGGTTCAGACTGCCGCACAACCCAGCGGGTTCGCGCTGGGCTGTGCGAACTTGCATTTTCGCCCGGCCATCGCTATTTCCGGCCCACCGAATTGACGACAGACCCACCGCGCCGGACCCAAGCCCACGGGTGAGCCATGCGAGGAGCTTTGTACAGTGTGTGGCTCGCGGGCCTTGCTCTGCTCGCCGGGGCGGGGTGCCAGATCACGTCCACCACGCACGTGCCGACCGAAGGCGCGACGCACCAGCGCGGGAAAGCGGTGGTCCCGCCGGGCGACGTGCTGGAGGTGTACTACCCGGTGCCGTTCGTGTCGCCCCCGAACCTCACCACAGAGAGCACCTTCAACGATTGCTCCGTGATCGAGCAGAAGCCCGACCACTTCCGCATCAAGAATTCCAACCCCTTCTCGCGCGAAGTCACCTGGGAAGCGCGAGGTGTACCGATCACGGCGACGAGTGCTCCAACGGTACAGATCGGAGTGGGAGTTCCGCCCCCGGCGCCGGCCGCACGGAAAGAGGAGCGGACCGAGTTCGCGAACGACGCCAAATAATCGCTCGGGGCCCGGCTACGCGATGGCCTTGTCGATCACCTCGCCGGCGTTGTCGGTGAGGCGCTCGTTGCGACCGTTGTGCCGGAACGTGAGCTTCAGGTGGTTGAACCCGAGCAGGTGCAAGATCGTCGCGTGAACGTCGTGGACGTGCGTTTTGTCTTCGGCCGCACGCAGCCCGATCGCGTCCGTGGCCCCGAGCGCTTGACCGCCCTTCACGCCACCGCCAGCGAGCCACATGGAGAACCCGTGCGGGTTGTGGTCGCGCCCGTTCGTGCCTTCGGTCATCGGGGTGCGCCCGAACTCCCCGCCCCACACCACGAGCGTGTCTTTTAGTAACCCGCGGCGCTTCAGGTCCGTTAGCAGGCCCGCGATCGGCTTGTCGCTCTGAAGACAGAGCGTGCCGTGGTTCTTCTCCAAGTCGGAGTGCGCGTCCCAGCCGTTCGTATCGCCGCTGTAAAGTTGCACGAACCGCACCCCGCGCTCGATCATTCGGCGCGCGAGCAGGCACCGCGTGCCGAACTCGGCCGTTTCCTTGCGGTCGAGGCCGTAGAGCGTCTTCGTCTCTTCCGTTTCCTTCGTGAGATCGACGACGTCTGGTGCGTGGGCCTGCATCCGGTACGCGAGTTCGTAAGCCGCGATTCGTGCCGATAGTTCCGAGTCCGCTGCGCGACTCGCGCCGAACTCCCGGTTACTTTCAGCGATGAAATCGAGCGTCCGGCGCTGCTGAGTGGCGCTCACGCCGGGCGGAGTCGCGAGGTGTTCGATCGGTGCCTGTCCGCCCTTCACGACCGTGCCCTGGTACGCAGCCGGGATGTAACCATTACCCCACGCGGGCGCGCCACCCTTTGGCCACCCGCCCGGGTCGGGCAGCACCACGAACGCGGGCATGTTCCGGTTCTCGGTGCCCAGCCCGTAACTGACCCAGGCACCGAGACTGGGCCGCCCCATCAGGATCGACCCGGTGTTCATCAGGTACACGGACTCGGGGTGCGTGACGCTGTCGCCGTGGCACCCGCGCAGCAGACAAATGTCATCGACGCGCTCCGCGATGTGCGGGAACCAGTCGGACACCTCGATACCGCTCTTGCCGTGCTTCTTGAACGTGCGGGTCGAGGCGAGCAACTTGTTCTTGTCAACACCGCGTCGCGTTTTCACCGGACCGAACGATTCCGGGAGTTTTTGGCCGTGGAGCTGCGTGAGTTCGGGCTTCGGGTCGAACGTGTCCACGTGCGATGGGCCGCCCGACATGAACAGGAAGATGACGCGCTTCGCGCTCGGCTCGAAGTGCGGTTTCTTCGGCGCGAGCGGGTCGACCGGCTTGTCGTCCGCGAGCAACCCGTCCTCGCCGAGCATCGCCGCGAGCGCGAGGGCACCGAACCCGCATCCCGCGTTGCGGAGGAAGGCTCGGCGATCCGGAGAATAAGCGAGTGGGGGCACGGCAACCTCAATCCAAATAGACGAATTCGTTCACGTTAAACAGCGCGCGGCACAACTCGCTCAACGGCGACTCCTTCAGGAACACTTTTGCGCGGTCCATTTCCTTCGCGGACGGCGCGCGACCGAGCGTGAGTCGGTAGGCGAGCGCGACGCGGGCGTCTTCGGTCTTTGCTTCGTGCGTGAGGCGGTCGGCGAGTGCCTTCGCCGCAATCATCGTTTCTTCGGCGTTCAGCAGCGCCAGAGCTTGCGTTGCGGTGGTGCTGCGCTCGCGCTTCGGGCAACTCAGGTTACTGTCGGGCAGGTCGAACGCTTCGAGGAACGCGAGTTTGAGGTTGCGCCTTGAGAAGAGGTACACGCTCCGGCGGGTGTGCTCTGCGGAGTCGGCCGTGACCGCGACCGCGCGCGAACCACCCGCAGCGCGCGACGCTTCTGGCAACACGACGCCGGGACCGTCCATTTTCGGGTTGAGGCGCCCGCCGACCGCGAGGAGCGAATCGCGAACCGCCTCGCCTTCGAGCCGCAACCGGTTCGCGCGTGCGAAAAGCTTGTTGTCCGGGTCGACGGCCGCGGCGTCGGTGCTCGCCTGCGTGGACTGCTGATATGTCTCCGACAAGAGCATCAGTCGGTGCATGCGTTTGAGCGACCAGGAGCGGGAATCGTCGCCGGCCTTGTGGTCGGAACCCGCTAGTTCGCACGCGAGCCAATCGAGTAACTCCGGGTGCGTCGGCTTCTGCCCGCGAACGCCGAAGTCGCTCGCGGTACCAACGATGCCTCTCCCGAAGTGATGTTGCCAGAGGCGGTTCACGATGACCCGGGCCGTCAGCGGGTTGTCCGCGCTGGCGACCCAGTTCGCGAGCGCGAGCCTGCGCCCGGTGCTGCTCGGGAGCGCCTTCACCGCAGCGGGTGCCTCCTTGTTCTCGGGTAACAGGATCGCGGGGAAACCGGGCTCGACCTCGACGCCCTTCTTGCCAAGTTCGCCGCGTTCGAGCAGGAAGGTTTTCGGCGGTGGACCCGGTTTGTCGATCAGCCCCATCGCAACCGGCGGCGCGGGCGGCTTCTTGCTTTCGAACGCTTTCAGTTTGGCTTTTAGTTCCTCGGCCAGTGTCTTCTCGGCGGGGGTCAGCGCTTTCGCGACCTCGGCGTCCGTGACGCGAACTTTCGCTTCCGTTTCTGCAACGAGTTCGATCTGCCCGCCGGTGCGCTTGGTCGGCGCGGTGCGGTGGGCGGCCTGAGCATCGGGCGAGAGTTTGGCGAGCCGCTCCTCGAACATCCGCTTGCGGTGCGGCTCTTCGATTGCCGCGACCTGCTTGCGCAAGTCTTTTGTCAGCTCTTCGTAGTTGCGAAGCGCGATCGCGCGGGCTTTAGCTTCTGCTGAAGTCGCAACGGGAACGTCTTTGCGGAAATTCGCGGGCGTGAAGAACGCTTGCAGCCGGAAGTAGTCCTTCTGCGAGATCGGTTCGAACTTGTGATCGTGGCACCGCGCGCAGGTGACCGTGAGCCCCAGAAATGCCAGGGCCGCGGTATCGGTCATGTCGGTCAGGGTGTTCAGGCGCCGTTGGGCCTGGTCCGCGGAGTCGGTCATGTCCGGGCCGAGCAAGTTGAAGCCGGTCGCGACGAGTGCTTCAGGGTTGTTGGGGAAGGCCTCATCCCCCGCGAGTTGCTCGATGATGAACCGGTCGAAGGGCTTGTCGTCGTTGAACGATTTGATGACGTAGTCGCGGTACCGCCACGCATCCGGGCGCGGTTCATCGAACTCGTAGCCGTTGGTGTCCGCATAGCGCGCCAAATCGAGCCAGTGCCGGCCCCAGCGCTCGCCGTATCTGGAACTCGCGAGCAAGCGATCGACCACCTTGGCCCACGCATCGGGGGCCTTGTCGTTGACGAACGCATCAATTTCTTCGGGCGTCGGTGGCAGACCGTGGAGGTCGAACGTGACGCGCCGGATGAGTTGCTCGCGTGTCGCGGTCGGCGCGGGCGACAGTTTCGCAGCGACCAACTTCGCGCGAATGAAAGCGTCGATGGGGTTCGCGAACGAGTGCCCTTCAACGGCGGGCACCTTCGGGCGCTCGGGTTTCTTCCAGGCCCAGTGGTTTTGCGGCTCGTCCGCCTGACACGGCGCGAGCGCGACGAAGATCAACAGTGCGGCAGCGGTTCGCATCGTTGAGCGCCGGGAGGGAGAGCGGGCGGGTTGAAGAAAGTATACCCGCACCGCGAACCGCGTCACAAGCACGCGCCGTCTGTTTGTCGGGTGCGATTTTTACCTTCGGGACCGCGCACGAATACACCAACGAAGGGTTCGCTCTCCTTACTTCGCGGGGCGCTCATGTCCGAAATACCCGAACCGATTTGCCGCCGGGAGTTCGATACGGCCGCGCTCGTCGCGGAGTTCCCACCGCGGTTCTACCACCCGAACAAGAAAATTGTGTACGGCATCTCGTGCCCGCTCGACTCGGTTCATTCCGGGCGCATCACGTTCTCGCGCTGGTCCGCGCTCGAACTCCCAACGGAGGTGCCCCAAAACGCAATCGCCATTGAGTCGCGCGAGGATTACTTCGGCTACGAACCCGTACCCGCCGGCGCGGCGCGCGTGGAGTGGTACCTGAACTTCTCTCACTACGATCTGTTCTGCGCATACAGCGGAGCACTATTCGCGCAGGATGAAATGCAGGTGACGGAGCACCCGGCGCTGGGCTCACTTCGCGAATCGCTGTTGAAATCAGACCTCGAACCGCTGACGGTCAAAGACGGAACGCCCACTCCGGCGCTCGTTGCGGGAGTCGAGCGCCGGTGCCGCGTGGCGATTAACCCGGACGCCTCGCTCGGCCGCCCGGTCGGGCTGTACGGCAACAATTTCACCCGCGCGAAACCCGACGCGATCGCCCGCGCGACCGAACCACTCGTTCCGCCGACAATCACAAATGTGCTCGCGATGGAAGCCCCGACCGGCGGCTCCGGGCGTTACGCACGGAACGAAATCGAGTACATCCTGCGCACCGCGTACACGGGCTTTGTGGCCACGCGCATCGAATCGGCCCGGCTGTCCGCATCGCCAGAGGTGGTGATCCACACCGGGTACTGGGGGTGCGGCGCTTACGGCGGGCACCGCACTCTGATGGCGCTGCTTCAGATCCTGGCGGCACGAATGGCGAAACTCGATCGACTGGTGTTTCACACCGGTGACGCGGCCGGCTCCGCGACGTTCAACAACGCGCTCACGGTAGCCGAACGCGACCTCGGATTGGGAACGTCACCAACCCCGCTCGCGGCAGTCATCGACAAACTCGACGCGATGGCGTTCCGCTGGGGCGTCGGTGACGGGAACTGACTATTCATTCCCCAACACCGCCGATCCCGTACCCGCGAAGCTCGGTTACTGATTCGCCCCTTGCTGTAAGTGCAGCGCGACGCGGACCGCGGTAGCTTCGGCTTGCTCCACGCAGTCGGCCATTGCGACGCCGCGATAAGCGTTACCGGTCAGGAACAGGCCGGCGTGCTTCGCGGCCAGCGCGTCGATTCGGGCCACGCGGTCGAGGTGGCCGATGACGTACTGGGGGATCGCGTTCGGCCACCGCACGATGCGCTGAAACACCGGCTCACCGGTCACGCCCATTGCGCGCCGGATCTCGTCGTGGACGGCCCGCGCCAGGCGCTCGTCGTCCCACTCTACTTGTTCGGCGCGGTGGACCCCGCCGCACAGTGCGCGCCACAACACGAACCCCTGCGGCGCGCGGTCCGGGAAGATGCTCGAACACCACTGCACGCCGAGCACGTCGCGCCGGGTATTTTGTGGCGCGATATAGCCGAACCCGTCGTGTTCACCGGGGCAATGCTCGGCGCGGTAGCCCAGTGCCACCACCGCGATGCGGTTGTACGGGATCGCGCCCACTTCATCTGCCAGTGCCGGGTCCAAGTCCGCGAGGATCACGGCCTGTTCGTAGGCCGGGCACGCCAGTACGACCGCGTCCGCGGACCACGAGTACCCGGTCTGATCGTAGACCTGCCACGGCGCCACGCTCGCGGTCTCGGTGACGGTCTGAACCTCGACCCCGCACCGCACGGAATCGCCGAGGGTCTCGCACAGGCCGTCGACGAGCACGCCCAGGCCCTCGCGGAACGACCACATCTTCATCGGGCCGGGCACGGGTTCGCCGCGCGCCTTCGCGTCGCGCTTCCGCTTCTTCGCGGCGCGCATGAACCCGCGGACCACGCTGCCCGCTTCGCGCTCCATCACGGGCAACCGGGGGAACGCCGCGGCCACACTGAGCATCGCGGGGTCGCCGCCGTGAATGCCGGTCACGAGCGCGTCGGCGAACACGTCCGCGGCTTCTTTGCCCGCGCGCCGCGTGGCGAACTCCTGGACCGATTCTTCCGTGCCCGGGGGCGGGGCTTTTCGCCACGGTTCGGTGAGCAGTTGCCACTTACCGCGGCGCGAGAGAAGGGGCGTGGTGAGCAACCCGAGGGGGCCGCTCGGGAGCTTGTGGAGCTTGTTCCCGACGAAGACGTAGCGGTTCTTGCGGCTCCCGTCGCTGGCCGCGACGAGCCGGTCCGAGAGCCCCAAATCGCGCACGAGGTTCGGGATCGCGGGGGTGCGGTCCAGGAACCCGTTC
Source organism: Gemmata palustris (assembly GCF_017939745.1). Lineage (NCBI taxonomy): Bacteria > Pseudomonadati > Planctomycetota > Planctomycetia > Gemmatales > Gemmataceae > Gemmata > Gemmata palustris. Next base: position 499,357 of record NZ_JAGKQQ010000002.1, read on the forward strand.
GGCCCGCACTCGACGCGGAACCCGCGGTGGTCTTCCGTGACGATGTTCCCGCCGGGCCGGTCACGCGGTTCCAGAACCGTGACCGCCGTACCCGGGGCGAACTGCTTGAGCCGGAAGGCGACCGTTAGCCCGGTCAGCCCCCCGCCCACGACGATAACGTGCGGCATGAGTTATTTCGGTACCCCGACGACCTTCGCTCGGCCGTCCTTGATGCGGACCAGAAGTCCCCCGCGTTCCTTCCCGTCCCGCACGATCATCACGACGTAACCGGTTTTACCGAGAACCGTTTCAATGTCCGCGAGTTGTTTTTCCCGCTCCTTGTTCAAGCCCCGGTCTTCAAATTTCTTGCGGAACGCGGTGCTATCGAGGAGCGTGCCGAGTTCGGTCGGCACCCTCTCCGGCTCCACTTTTTCCAGGAACGGCTTGAGGGCGTCCTTCAGTTCTTCGGACTTGGTGATCGGTTCGGCTTTCCCGTCGAGGATGAACGGCACGTCTACCGTCTTGAGCACGGCGTCGAGATCCTTGGCTTTGACGGCTTTCAGGAAAGCGAGGGACACGTCCTTCACGTTCTCTTCGTCCTTGTCGGCGGCCGATACCGGCACGGCGAGCGCGACCAGCAGAGCAACGGCGAGCGGGCGCATTGGCGGAACCTCCCGTGGGGCAAAACACCCGCGGTATTGTACCGAACTCCAAGTTGCGAACTTGGAAAGAGTCTCCGGGCACGCGACCGAATTGCGTTCTAAGCTCAAAACGGACCCTTTTTGGCAACCGGAACCGCAGCCATGCAATTATTTTGCCCCGCCTGCCAAACCGCGTTCGCGGGAACGCAGCGGTGCCCGCGGTGCGAGGGATTGCTGCTGCTCCCGCACGAAGCGGCCACCGTAGAGTCGCCCCACTTCAAGGCGCCCGCGCCCCCGCCGCCCGAGCCGACGCCGTTCGGCCGGGTCATTGTGGGCGCGGTGTTCGCGCTGGGGTTGTACCTCGGTTTGCGGAAGCTCGCGATGGGCGCGGTCCTCGCCGCGCACCCGGAACCGGATTCGTGGTGGACCTCGTTCGAGGGCCTCGCCACCGTGTGCGGCGCGCAGGTCGTGGCGGTCGTGTTCGGGGCCGTGCTCGCCGCGGCCGGTCGGGTCGGCGGGTTCGTGTTCGGCGCGACCGTCGGCGGGGTGTGCGGCGGGCTGTTCCTCGCGTCCGAACTCGTGGCCGGCGCGCCGTTTCGCGACCTCGTGCTGTACATCCAACCGCTGGTACTGGTCGCCGTGGGCGGGATCGCGGGGGTGTTCGCTGCGCGCGTGTGGGGCGCAGTGCCCGTGATCGACATGCCGATCCCCCCAGCGCACAAACTCAGCTCGTTGTGCTTCACTCCGGACCCGCGCGCGGCGACCGGGCGCCCGACGGCCTGGGGGCGCGTTTTGATCGGTGCGGTGCTGATGGTGATCGCGATCGCGGCGTCCGACCAGGTGCGCCAGGGGATGCAGAAGTATTCCGACGGGATGCTGAAGGTCGGGAGCGTGGGACAGGCGCAGTTCATCACCTGGCAGTTCGCGGTGCTCGGCGTACTGACGGGCGGGGCGATCGCCGGGGCGACCACCGGCGCGGGGCTCCGGCACGGGCTCGTTGCCGGCGTGTTCGGTGCGGTCGGCGTACTCGGTGCGACGGCCCTGCACGGGGAAGCGCTGAGCCCCGTGAATTACTGGTTGGGACAATTATCGCTCAGCGAACTCGCGCCAACGGACCCCGCCGCGGTCGGCGCCGCGGTCGGCGGGGTGCTGTTCCTCGCGCTGCTCGGCGGTTGGCTCGGCGGGGCGCTGTTCCAGCCCCTCGCACCCGATTATATGCGCGGGCGGCTGAAGACGGGAATGTATTGAAGGGGTTCCGAATACCATGTGCCCGGCGCCCGTTCCTGGGCCGTTCGGACGTCGGGGCTGAACCGATATGTGCCGATTGACCGCACGGGAACTCGCCCTCCACCGCCGAACACCAAGCTCACCGGCCGCGCACACCGCGCCACGGTCCTGAAGCCATGCAATTTACCCCGGTCTGTTGCAGCGGCGGGCTCCGGCAGACGCCCTTACCAGGCCTCTTTGCGCGCGGCCCGGACCCGCTGCCAAACCGCGTCCGGCATCCCGCCCTGCCACACCCCACCGAGCAAGTGATTGAACCGCGGATCGCTCGCCCCCCGATCCTCCACGCGCCCGATGAAGGCGGCACCGTGCGAGCCGAGGAGCGTTTCCAACGGCCCCGCCGCGAGCAGGGCCAGATCGTCGGGCGACAGTTCATGTTGGAGAAGCGCGAGGACGGCGCCCCAGGCATGTTCAGGTTGCTCGGTGCATGCCTCGAACAGGCAGTGGTCGCCCGCGAACCATGCCGCGACCAATTCTTCGACCGCTGGTTCCATGACGCCTCGCCGAGCATACAGCTCACCGGCCCGGCCGCGCAACCCCGCGCGGCACATTAAGTAGGGAGCGGTGAGAATCAGATCATGCCCCGCCGGTCAGGTGCTGCGCCTGCTCCGGCGCGACACGGGCGGCTCGAACCGTTCAGTCTTCTCGCCGCCTCAAGAGATCAAGTGCCCTGTTCTTCGCATCAACGACCCTCTGCGACTGGAGATCGGTGTTGCCCTGTAGGTGCTTCTCGTAGCGCTTCTGCCACTTCCCGGGACCGTACTTCCGGTCCAACATCACGGTTACGTCCGCGTGCCTCAATAGGAGTGCGTAACAACACATCCGCTGGAACATTGAGATCGATACGTCGAGGCATTCCTCAACCCACCCCAAGCCATCGAACTTCATGAGCATGAGTTGGACTTCCACCCCGATGTCGATGCCGCGGATCACCAGTTCCTCGAACTCTTCGGAGCTGTCGCTGACGACAGCGATGCGGTCACCCTGCCAAGTACCGTGCTCGGAAAGGAGAATCGCCAGAGCCCGCGAACCAGGCTCGGTACCAACCCTATTGAAACGGTTATTCAGGCCGTCGAGGCCACAGCGGAAAAACTGCTCCTTATCGCGGTTGACGTAGAAGTAACTTAAACTCATCGGCCTTATCCCCGAACGACACAGATCACCCACACCGCGCCTTGGCGCGGTGGTCAGGGGCGCCTACACGCGGCCGGATCAGGTGCAGCGCTCGGTTTGGCCCCTCCCGGATGTCCACAATGGGAGCATGTGGTGCCATCCCAACGATAGGCGAATCCGCAGTGGGGACAGCTCCCGACTCGCCCCCACTGCTCACGTGCGGCGGTCGGGTACTTCAACCAGCCGCAATGCGAGCACTCGGATTCCTCGCCGAAGGTCAATTTGGCCCGGCACCCAGGGCAACGAGGCGCGGGTGGCTGCTGTTCCTCGACCCGAGGAACCGTGCGGGGATCGGATTCGACACTGAACCAATCCAACGGCGCGCCCGCCAGCACCGCATCAATCAGGGCCAACGCCTTCCACAGCACGCTACAACCACGACACCGCACCAACCAGTTCATGCCCGGTCCGCGCCCCCCGCTCATGTGCCCCGGTTCAAAGCGGTCGAAATCCGAGGCCCCGCACCGCAAGCAGGACTCGGGAGTAAGCTGTCGGAGATGACGCACGTCGATCAACGAAAGATCCCTCGCGGAGCCGAACGACCAAGCTCACCAGCCGCACATACGGCAACTGGTGCTGAAAAACTACGTGGCTGGGTCCGGTGCAGTACCCGGTTCAGCGGTGGGCTATTCACCCCAAAAACCGCGGACGAATGGCGGAAAATTGAGAGCGTCGGCCGATGCCACTCCGAACGCGCTCATCAACTCCAGGTAGGTCGGTTCCACCGTATCACGACCCGACTCGTCCACCGGGCCAAATGCCCGCCCAGCCGACGATCCCAGCCCGTACACGCAGTCGATGCGGCCGCCCCAGGTCGAGTAGTCAATGAACAGCCAGTTGGTCGTATCGCCCAGCCCAGCCTCGGCGAGCAACCGCCGCACCTCGTCTGGACCTGGCTGTTTGCCAGTGTGTCCGGGCAGGCTGATCCCGACACCCGTGAACGGTGCGGATATTTCCCGCCAAACCGCTCCGATGGGGAGCTTGGCAGGTCGATCGACTCGCGGTTGTGCGAAGAACCCAGTAAACCGATACCCCACCGACGGCCTCCTTCGCCGAACGACCACGCTCACCGGCCGGGCCGGGATCGCAACCGGCTACAGCGATGCGCGGCGAGCAACACCAAACCAATCACGTAGCCGGGTCCGGCGCCGCGGCGGGTTCGGCCTCTGCGACCCAGACTTGTGTCCCGACCGGCGCGTCCAACGGCTGCCAGTCCGGTAGCACCAACGCCCAGAACGGCGTCGGGTTGGCATGCACAGGGTTGAGGCACACGACCGTCGTCCGGCGGGCGCTCTCATCTGGCCGCCGCAGTTCCAGCGTGTCGCCGATGCGCAGCCCGTGATCGAGCTGACCGACGCTCGGGAAGAGGATCAGCCCGAGCCTCCGCACCGTGAAACTATCGCCCACCGTGAACGCGAAACGCCACACGCCACAGCGCCCTCCGGGACGGCCTAACATACGGCTGACCGGTCGCGGGAGCCGACTGAACGACAAACGAGCCGGGTAGTTTGCCGCTGTCAGGTTCAACGTCGGGTTCGGCCGTTGATGTTACTCCTTCCTCAACACCAAGTCCACCACCCAGCACCCGTGCAGGATCAGAACCCACGGCCCGGCGGGCGCCGGGTACCGTGGACCGGTGTCCAAGGTTTGTTTGGCTTGTTTGAGCTGTCAGACGAAATAGAATCGTCATTGGACACAGCGGCCGTTCTTCAGAAGCGGTTGTTGTGCCCCGATCGGGGGCGTTACCAGCACCCTCCGTCGCCCACGAGTGATACCGGGTGTCACTCGTGGGTAGAAGGCAAAGGAAAAGCCGCAAGCGATTGGGAAATAAGGCATTCGCCCTTGTAGCTCAGAGGATTGGGCAGCAGTTGCTGAAACGGTATTCGTTTCGTAGTACGGCCCTGCCGACCGGTTCCATACCGCTTTCGGGTGTGTTATCCTGGGGCTTCCTTCCGACCGAGAGCCGCCATGAGCGACACCGGCGACCGGCCCCCGACCGAAAACGCACCCGGACCCGCGCCCCTCGAAATCCCCCAACCGGAGGCGCGCTCCCGGTTCGCGCCCGGCGACCCGCTCCCCAATCTGGAAATGTGGGTACTCGAGCGGTGGCTCGGGGGCGGCGGGTTCGGCGAGGTCTGGCTCGCCCGGCACGAGCGCAAGGGCACGGCCGCCGTTAAGTTCTGCACCGACCCGACCGCCCGGCACCAACTCGTCACCCACGAACGGACCGTCGTCGCCCGCGTGATGAAACACGGCGACCACCCGAACATCGTCCCGCTACTGGAGTGCAACCTCAGCGGCGACATTCCGTGGCTCATGTACGAGTTCGTTGAGGGCGGTACGCTCGCCGAAGCGGTCGCGGAATGGAGCACGTTACCGCCCCCGCGCCGGCTCGGCCGGACCGTGCGCGTGCTGCACGTCATCGCCGGCGCGCTGGCCAAGTTCCACCAACTCGCCCCGCCGCTCGTCCACCGCGACCTGAAGCCGCAGAACGTGCTGATGTCGCGCGGCGTCCCGCGGATTACCGACTTCGGGATCGGCGGCGTGGCCGCGGAAGCGGCCCAATCCGAGCGCCCGGACGCCAACACCAGCATCCTGGCCCGCGTGCCGACGATGCTCCGGGCGATGGGGAGTTCGCGGTACGCCCCCCAGGAGCAACTCTTCGGGAGCCCGCCGAACCCGCGCGACGACGTGTTCGCGATCGGCGTACTCGCCTACCAGATGATGCTCAGCGACCTGACGGCCATTCCCGGTCCCGACGCGGCGGCCGAACTGCGCGCGCTGAAGATCCCCGTGGAACTGGCGTCGCTCATCGTGCGGAGCGTCGCCTTCGACCCGGAACGGCGCCCCAAGGACGCGGTCGAGTGGGAAGCCAAACTCGCGGCCGTGTTGCAGAAGAAAACGGTCGCGCGGCGCGCGCCCACCCAGCCCCCGGACGTGTCGCGCGACACCCCGACCGAGGAACTCGACATCCTCAGCGAATCGGGGAGCTCGAGTGGGACGAGCGGGTCCGTGGTGACGCAAATGCTCGACGTCCCCGCGCGGGGGCGCTGGTACTCGCGCCCGGCCGATAAATCCGCGGTCGAATGGCAGATCGTCGCAACCACGCCCGCCGAAGTGCGGATCGCGCCCGGCGAACTGTACCGGTTCTCGATCAAGTCCACCGCGACCGAAAAGGACGTGGCCGCGCTCGCGGTTCTGGGCGGGCTGCGCGCGCTCTATTATCTGAACCTCTCGTACTGTGCCGGGGTCACCGATAGCGGTTTGACGCGCCTCAAGGACTTCACGCACTTGCGGCAACTGTTCCTGCGGGCGTGCCCCAACATCACCGACGCCGGGTTGGTTCACCTCCACGGCCTCGCCCAGCTCCGCACGCTCGAACTGACCGACTGCCCGAAACTCACGACCGTCGCAATCGACGCCGTTCAAAAAGCACTTCCGAAGTGCAAGATCCAGCGCTGATCCCCCTGGGACCGCGGGCATCTTGCCCGCACTTCGCATTGACACAACGACCGCAGTTTGCCTAATGAGCCGCGCTCCCAGCCCCCTCGGAGGGAACGCCCATGTCGGCCCGGCTCGCTCTTCTCGCCGCGTTGCTATCAACCGCCACCGCATCGGCCCGGCCCCCGGCCCCTCCGTACTCAGCGCTCAAAGCCGCCGCCGCCATCGGTCGGGCCGACCGATTGTGCGACGAGAGCAGGTTCAATAAAGCCATCGAAGAGTGCGACACGGCCGTTCGCCTCGACCCACACAACGCAAAAGCGTTCCGCTTCCGCGGTTGGGCGCTCGTTCAGAAGGGCGACTGGCTCCGCGCCCTCCCCGATTGCGATCGGGCCATTCAACTCGACCCAACGGCCGCCCCGCCCCACTACACCCGTGCCCGAGCATGGGCCGAACTCGGGAAACTCGACAACGCTCTGAGGGACGTGGACGAAGCCCTTCGGTTGGCCCCTAAAGACGCCGTTGCACTCCAATTCAAGGGCGCCATTCACGGACGAAAGGGCGAAGTCGATACTGCACTCGAGTACCTGAGTGCGGCGATCAAAACCGAGCCGCGGTACGCGCCGAGCTACTCCGCGCGCGGCGCGCTCTGGTGTATGAAAAAGGAGTGGCGCAAAGCTATCGCGGACTGTGACGAGGCCATTCGCCTGAACCCGAACGACTCCGATGCCTTCTCGAACCGCGGCGGCGCCTGGAGCGAACTGGGCGAAATAGACAAGGCGATTCAGGATCTCAACGAAGCGATGCGCCTCAACCCGCGCCACACGGGAGCGGCCTATAACCGCGGACGCATTCGGGAGCAGCAGCACCCGGATCTGGCGCTCACGGACTACACCCAAGCACTCGCGCTCAACCCGAACCAGCCGGCGGTGCTGTTAAAGCGCGTCTCGCTCTGGTGGGCCAAAAAGGACTGGAAAAACGTCATCAGCGATCTCGACGCGGTGCTCCGGCTCACCTCCGGTCAAAACAACCGCTACCGGATGCCCGGGGACCTAATTGCCGCTCCAGAGGGCTTCGTTGCGGGCCAGGTTCCCCCCGAAGCCGAACTGTACCGGACGCGCGGGCAAGCGCGATTGGAAGCCGGTGATTTGAAGGGCGCGAAGACCGATCTCGAAACGGCCGTCCAACTCGACCCAATGGACACCACAACGCTGGCCGCACGGGCGCTCGTTCACCTCCGGCTCGGCGACCCGGATTCCGCACTCACGGATTACAACAAAATCCTGCTCATCAACCCGAAAGAGGCCCGCGCGTTCGTCGGGCGGGCCTCGGTGATGGTTCAAAAACAGCAGTGGGACAAAGTTCTGTCGGAGTGCGACGAGGCCATCAAACTCGACCCGAAAAATGCCGAGGCGTTCGCGCTGCGTGCGCCGCAGTGGATACTTCGAGGCGACATCGATCGCGCGCTCAAGGATCTCGACGAGGGCGTCAAACTCGATCCGAAAAACGTCTCCATCCTGTCGAACCGCGGGTGCGTGCTGCTCAACTTGGGGCGCTGGGAGCAGGCGCTCGCGGATCTCGACGCGGCCCTCGCGCTCAACCCGAGCGAGGGCACCGCCTTACACAACCGAATCGTCATTCGGGCGGCGTGCCCCGACGCCAAGTTCCGCGACGTGAACCGAGCGTATGCCGATGCGAAGCAATTGTGCGACATGACCGCGTGGAAGTCGGGAACCCCGCTGGACCTCCTGGCCTGCGTCTATGCCGAGTCCGGTCAGTTCACCGACGCGGTAAAGCTCCAAAAACGTGCCCTGGAAGACCCGAACTTTGCCACCGCGAGCGGGAACCCGGCTCGCGACCGGTTGAAGCTCTACGAGCAGAAGTTGCCGTTCCGCTTGCCCGAAAAGTGGAACCCGCCCGTCACTTCTCAACCCCGCTGAGCGGCCCGCCGCGCGCGAACAGTGCGTCCACGCGCCGGGTCACGGCGGGGTCCGCGTCCAGCGGCGGCGGCATGTGCGGCTTCAGGCGCGCGTCAATCACGAGCGGCCCGCGGCACCCCCAGTGCTTGCGGCGCGTGTGTGCGCCCACACCGTGGACGTCGTTTGCCGGGTCCGAGCGCGTGAACACCGCCCACAAGAAATTGGTCAGCGTGCGCGCAACGAACTCACTGTCATCGACCACGACAATAACCGGCAGGGGTTCCAGGTCCACGTTCCGCGTTCCGAGACGGGCACACAGTCGGACAATGTCAGGGTCTTCGTCGTCCGTTCCGCGCTCCGCACCCCGCGCTCCGCACTTCGGCCCCTTCAGGGCCAACACACCGGGCATCACGATGCGCGGGTCCGAGAACGCATCAGGAAGACTCAGATTCGCCGGTACTGTTGTCCCGAGCGTGCGCCGAACGGGACCGGCGGCAGCGATCACGAGTTTACTGCCCGAATTCAGCCCCGATCCCGCCGAGTAATCGAGCGTGTCGACGGTCGTCCGCGTTTGGAAGTGCAGGTCCGCTTCCGGGTCGAAGCGTTCGAGCAGGTGTCGCAAAAACGCACCGATGTCGTGAATATCGAGATCGGGGTTGTCTTCCTTCGCCACGATGAACAGGTACTTTGCCAGCGATAATTGCCCCTGTCCCAGAACCGCGTTCGCGAGCGTGAGCAGTTCCTGCGGGCGCCGGATACCGGCATAGGGAACGTACCGCTCCGAGCCGATCGCGAGCAACAGCGGGTGAACGCCCGCCGCGTCCACCGCGTGGACCGCGTGCAAACCGGGGATCACCGTGGGAATGACGGGTCCGGTCAATTCGTGGATCAGGTCGCCGAACGTGGTGTCTTCCTGTGGGGGGCGCCCGACCACCGTGAAGGGCCAGATCGCGCCGGGCCGGTGGTACACCGCGTCCACCGTCATGACGGGAAAGTCGTGCGTCAAACTGTAGTAACCGAGGTGGTCGCCGAACGGTCCCTCGGGCTTCGTTCGCGTCGGATCGATCCACCCCGAGATGACGAAATCGGCCCCCGCAGGAGGGGTGAGTTCGGGCGAACGGCCGGCGGCCGGCTGGTGAGAATTCCCGCGACTACCGACCGCGCGACCGCACCAGCCGGCTCACGCCGGCCGTTCGCCCGGATCATCGCTAACCTCCGCCCGCCCAGCGCGCCCGCAAACGCGAGTTCCGGCAACCCCTCGGGTAGCGGCATCACGGCCGCGACCGCCAGGGCGGGGGGGCCGCCCACGATCACGTTCACGCGCAAGCGTTCCCCGCGGCGCACAGCAGCGGCGTGATGAACACCGATACCGCGGTGGATCTGGTAGTGCAGTCCCACTTCGCGGTCCGGCTCGAACTCGTTGCCGCTCAACTGCACGCGGTACATCCCGAGATTCGATTTCATCCAGCCGGGGGCGTCCGGGTGCTCGGTGTACACTTGCGGGAGCGTCACGAACGCGCCGCCATCGAGCGGCCAGCACTTTAATTGCGGCAACTGCGAAACGGTCGTGGTGTGTTTGAGGATCGGGCCGGAGCGGACGAACTTCGGGCGCAAGCGCCACGCGAGGAGGGGCAAGTTCCAATACCGCCACGGGCGCTTGCGGGCGTTCGTCGGGTCGGTCTTCAGTTCAACGAGTTTGCGCACGCCCTCGAGTGCGTCGCGGAAGAGGAACTTCGCGCGATCGAGTGTGCCAAAGAGGTTCGACACCATCGGGAACGGCGAACCCTTCGTTCGCGCGAAGTAGATCGCCGGCCCGCCCGCGGCATAGACGCGCCGGTGGATCTCGGCCGCCTCCAGGTGCGGGTCGATTTCTTGCTCGATGCGGACGAGGTGCCCGGCGCGTTCCAGGTCGGCGACGGCGGCGGACAGATTTCGGTGACCCATCGGAACTCGGCTCGGAATTTGGCGCGGGGAGGGGCGGGTGAAGAACCGCGGCGGGGTTCCGCCGGATAACTACGAGAGTTCGCGCCGGGCGCTGACAATTCCTCCCGGTTACTAACGATTCCTGCCCATTTCAGAAGATTCCTGAACGGACCCCAACCGGACCCGTGTGTTTCCCAATCGGGCGTTTGGAACCGGCCCGGATCGGGCTTATGGTAGGGTATGAACCCGACCCCGGGTTTCGCCCACTTTGGTCGCGGACACCGCGAACCGACCTCCGCCTGGACCGTCAGTGACATTCTCACCGCCCAAAAAACCATTCCCGTTGTTCCCGATCGCCCTCGTGGTGGCCGCGGCGAGCGGGGCCGCGGTGTGCGTGACCGCAGCGCCCCCACCGGTCGCCGGGCCGCTCGTCGGGGCGCTCGTGCTGGCGGCCGCCGCTCTGGGGTGGTGGGCCAACCGCCCCGCCCCGCCCGCGCGCGCCGTGGTGAACGTCGGGCCGCACGATTCGCTCCCCGAGTCCGAAACGCGCCTCCGGCTCCTCGAGTCGGCCGTGGTCCACGCGCACGACGCGGTGGCCATCGTCGAGGCTCGCCCGGATAAGGGACCGGGCCGGTCCGTGATGTACGTGAACGAGGCGTTCTGCCGGCTCACCGGGTACTCGCGCGCCGACGTGATCGGGCGCTCGCTGTACATGCTCCGCGGCGCCGGGTCCGACCCCGACACGCTCGCGCGCCTCAGTTCCGCGATGAACGCGGGCACGCCGCTGCGCGTGGAGCTGCGCAACTACCGCAAGGACGGCACGCCCTTCTGGGTGGACCTGAGCGCGGTCCCGGTCCCGGACCCGGACGGCAACTTGTCCCACTGGGTGATGATCCAGCGCGACATCGACCGGCGGAAGTCGGCCGAGCGCCGGGCGCGCCAAACCGGCCAGCTGCTCCGCGCCATCATTGATGCGTTCCCCGGGCCGATCAGCGCCAAGGACCGGGACAGCCGGTACCTGGTGATGAACCAGTTCCAGGCCGAGCTCCTGGGCGTGACGCCCGAGGACGCCGTGGGCCGGACCGCGGCCGAACTGGTCGACGCGGCCTACGGCGCGATGACGGTGGAGCGGGACCGCGAGGTGATGTCCACGTGCCGCCCGATCCAGTACGAGGCGCGCTACCCGGCCCCGATCGGCGACGCGCGCCCGTGGCTGACGAGCAAGGCCCCGCTGTGGATGCCCGACGGGATCGACAGCGAGCCGGCCGGCGCCCGCGGCGTGGTCACCGTGGCGCTGGACATCTCCGCGCTCAAGACCGCCGAGGACGCGCTGCGCCGGAGCGAGGAGCGGTACCGGCAACTGTTCCGGGCGGTGCCGCACCCGGTGTTCGTTTACGACACCCAGACCCTCCGCATCCTCGCGGTCAACGAGGCCGCGATCCGCAAGTACGGGTACACCCGCGACGAGTTCCTGGCCCTCACGGTGCCCGACATTCGCCTCGCGGACGACGTGAACTACGCCTTCTCGTCGGCCACCGACAGCGGGCTGCCCGACGGCCCGCCCGCGCTCCGGCGCCACCGGACCCGCAGCGGCGCGCTCATCAACGTCGAGGTGTCGTCGTTCGCCCTGAGCCTGGAGGGGCGCGGGGTCAAGTTGGCCCTTGTTAACGACGTGACCGAGCGCTACAAGGCGGAAGAGGAACTGCGCCGCAGCGAAGAACTGTTCCGCGGGATCTTCGAGAGCACCTCCGCGGGCGTCTCGCTCACCAACGCCGAGGGCCTGTTCGTCTCGTGCAACCCGGCGTTCGCCGCCATGCTCGGGCGCACCGTCCCCGAGGTACTGAAGCTCACGCCCGCGAGCATCACGCACCCGGACGACCTGGCCGAACAACAGATCCTGATGGACGAGGTGCGCACCGGGGTCCGCGACCGGTTCAGTTACTCCAAGCGGTACCTCCGGCCCGACGGGCACATCGTCTGGGTCGAGCTCTCGTTCTCCGCGGTGCGCGACGCCGCGGGCGGGTACGAGTACGGCCTGGGCGTCTCGGTCAACGTCACCGAGCGCCGGCTCCTGGAGGACCAACTGCGCCAGGCCCAGAAGATGGAGGCCATCGGCCAGATGGCCGGGGGCGTGGCCCACGACTTCAACAACCTGCTCACGGCCGTGCTCGGGAACCTGTCCCTGGTGCGCCTGCCGGACCACGACCCGAACCGCTCCCTCCTGGGGGCCGTGGAACAGGCCGCGGCGCGCGCGGCCGACCTGACCCGCAAGCTCCTGGGCTACGCCCGCCGCAACCAGCTCGTGTTCGCCCCGGTCGAACCGCGCGAGGCGCTCGGCGAGGTGCTGGCGCTCCTCCGGCACACGGTGGACCCGCGCATTCACCTGGCACTCGAGGTCGACCCCGACTGCCCCGCGGTTCACGCCGACCCGACGCTACTCGTTCAGGCCATCATGAACCTGGGGCTGAACGCCCGCGACGCGATGCCCGACGGCGGGGCGCTCACGTTCACCGCCGAACCGGTTAACCTCCACGACGCCGACTCGTGCCCGGCCGGGTGGGACGACGTGCGCCCGGGCCGGTACGTCCGGCTCGCGGTTTCCGACACCGGCACCGGGATGACGCCCGAGGTGCAGGCCCGGCTGTTTGAACCGTTCTTCACGACCAAGGGGATCGGCAAGGGAACGGGCCTGGGCCTCCCGATGGTCCACGGCATCGTGAAGCAGCACCACGGGTGGATCGAGGTCCACTCCAACCCCGGCGCCGGAACCCGGATCGAACTGAACCTGCCGATGTCCGAAATGATGGCCACTCCGTCGCGCGCCCACGCGCGCACCCCGCTCCCGATTCCGATCCCGGCGCCGTTCCCAATGCTCACCCCGAGCGCGCCGGCGCGAACACCGATCGCGCCCGCCCCGGCGACCATCCTGTTGGTGGACGACGAGCAGATGATCCGCGACCTCGGCACCGCGGTCCTCACCCGCGCCGGGTACCGGATCATCACCGCCGAAGACGGTCAGGAAGCGGTCGAAGTGTTCGAGCGCGAGTGCGCGGACATCGCGCTCGTGATTCTGGACGTGACCATGCCGCGCATGTCGGGCAGCGACGCCTCGCGCCACATGATCCGCATCGACCCGGGCGTGCGCATCCTGTTCTCGACCGGGTACTCGGCCGACGATTTGGCCGAACTCGACGGGTCGCAGGGCCTGTTGAGCAAACCCTACCGGCCCCAGGAACTGGTCGCCGCCGTGCGCGCGGCACTCACGATCACGCCCCAACCCGTCGGTTAGTCCGGTTTCCGTTTCCCCGTGGCGGGCCGCGAGCGCCGGGGACCGCCCGCGCCCTTGCGGGCGCGGCTCGTGCAATCGCTGAAGTGCTCCGCCTCGTTCACCCCATCACGGCCCGGCAGCGCCCCAACAACCACGGCAATAGTGCGCCTTCCTGCCACCGGCGGAGCGCTTTGCCGGCCAGCACCGCGGCGTGGCGCGGGAGGCATTTCACCAGTCGGCGCCCGCGCACGTTCCGCCAGAACACCCGCTCCTCGTTACACGATTGGCGCTCCAGCGTTCGGCGCGACGGCTTTCGGCCGTAACTGCCCGACACCCGGTGCCACACCACCGCGGCCGGGTCGTACACGATCTCGAAGCCGAGCCGCCGGAGCCGGAACGACAGGTCCACGTCCTCGAAGTACGCGCCGAAGTGTTCGGGGAACCCGCCCGCGGCGAGCACCGCCTCGCGCCGGTAGAACGCGGCACACGCACTGGCACCAAAAACGTACTCGGGCGACCGGCCGGTGTGAGCCGGCCGGTGAGAGCCCGGACCGACGTGTGGTTCTGCACCCTCACCGGCCGGCTCACACCGACCGGTCGCCCAAACCGAGCCGTGCCCCCGCTTGGCGGCGAACCCGCCGAAATCGTACTCGTCGCCGGCGGTGTCGATGAGCGGCGGGAGCCCGCAGGCCCTGCGGTGCGGGTCGTTCTGGAGCACGAGCGGCGCGACCGCGGCCACACGCGCGTCCGCGAACCACGCGAGTGCGGAATCGGCCCACCCTTCGGTGACTTCCGCGTCGTCATTGAGCAGTTCCACGACCGGAGCCGAGGCCGCCGCGATGCCCGCGTTCGCCGCGACGCAGAACCCGCCCGCCCGCGCCCGGCGCACCACTTTGATTCCTGCAAACTCGGCGGCCGCGCGAGAGACAATCGCGTCGCGCGAACCGTCGTCCACGACGATCACTTCCGCCCCCGCGGGAGCGTACCGTGACACACTCGTGAGACATAGCCGGAGTAAATCGGGGCGCGAGTGCGAGGGGATGAGGATCGAGAGCGCGGAGCGCGGAGCGCGGAGCGCGGAATGAAGAGGAATCGGGTCGGGGGCTCGCGTGCCTGGGTTCCGCATTCCGCGCTCCGCACTAACTCGTTCGGCCGTCTTGTTCGGCGGCGATCGGGTGGAGGAACGACGCGGCGAAGCGGATGCGTTCGGCGGCCTCGTGCTCGCGCCCGGCGGCCACGTCCTCGACCAGCCGGCGCATTTGATCGAAACAGTGCGCGGCGTCCGTTTCGCCGCGCGCCTTCGCCCACAGGTGCCGCGCCCCGGCTTCCACCCACACCGCGCTGGAAAGGAGCCGCGCCTGCCACCCGGACCAGTGCCGGCGCGTGTACGTCAGGAGGGCGTGCCGGGTAACGAGGCGGAGCGGCGGCGGCACCCGGCGGGCGTGCAGCGGCCAGTGGTGCGTGACCTGCAGCGCCGGGTCGTACCGCACCTGCCACCCGCTCGCGGCCGCGCGCCGGCAGAAGTCCACGTCCTCGTAATAGAGGAAGAACGATTCGTCCAGGCCGTTGAGTTGCTCGAAGCACTCGCGGCGCACCAGCAGGCACCCACCGGTGGCCCACTCGACCGGGCTCTCGACGGTGCGATTGTTCACCTGGCACTTGCGCCGGGCGCGCGGGAGGCACAGGCCCGCGAGCGTGCGCCCGAGTGACGGGAACGGCCCGGTGGACGGTTGCGGCGAGCCGTCGCGGTTGAGGAGGCGGAAGCCGACCACGCCCACGTCGGCCGGCAGGTCCCCGCGGGCCGCGCGCCCGAGCACGTCGTCGAGGAACCCGTCGGGCACGGTGATGTCGGGGTTCAGCAGCAGCACCCACGGCCCGGCGCTCTGCCGGCACCCGCGGTTCACGGCCGCCGCGAAGCCCAGGTTGGCATCGTACCGGCGCACCGACACGCCCCGGAGCCGCGCGACGCGGTCCGCGAGCGGGTGCGCGGGCGAACCGTTATCGATGATCTGGATGTGGGCGGCGCCCGTGCGAACGACGGCCGCGCGCCGGAGCTGGCGCACGAGGCGGGCCGTGTTCTTCCACTGGCAGAAATTGACGACGACTACCGCGAGCTCGGTCACCGGCGGCGCGGGGGCGCGGCGCGGGGTGACGAGCGCGAGTTCGTGACCGGGTGCGGCCACGGGCGCGTGCGGCGAAGTGCCGTCTGGCGAGTGTGCCAGGGCCATGCGGGTTCCTTCCCTGTGCCGGCCGCGGGTCCGCCCGCGGTCGCACGATGATACGCACAGTACGAAACCCGATGCAAGCGCAACCTGCGCGGGGGCGCGGTTACGGCACCAAATCCGCAACGCGGACGGGCGCGTGCGGTGCGGCGAGGGGCGCAACCGCATCGTTCGGGCCGAACACCTGGCGCGAGGCGTACCCGTGGCCATGAGACTGTGTCGAATCCGGCTGCGGATCGCGAAAAACCAGTAATTGCCGGCCGCTCACGTCCACGACCCAGTAATCGGCGATCGCGCCCGCAGCGTACAGGCTCATCTTCTCCGTGGTATCGTACCGGAGCGAAGAATCCGAGACCTCCACAACGAGCGCGGCACTCGTCGGGTGCGTACTGGCACCGCGGGGCGAACCGGCAATCACCGCCAAGTCCGGTTCGGGGTCGGTCGTCTGTCCGAGAACGAGCGGCATCTGGTTACAGACGCGCCAGCCGGCGCCGAACGCGCCCCGCAGGGCGTTCTCGCTCAGTTCGAGCGCGATCCGGTGCGGTGGGTTCATCGGCCCCTCCTCCACGATCACCCCGTTAATGAGCATCGCCCGCCGGCCTTCAAACATGCCGAGGTCACCGAGATGGTGGAACTGATCGACCGTCCAGAGCAAATTGCGCGGAGGGCCAGTCAGAACCGGTGTCGTAATATTTGCTGGCATCATGCACGTTCTCCCTTCTGATCTCAAAATACCGTCATTCCAGCCCGAGAACGAGGTCAACGACCCAACACCCGCGGACGTGAGTTTGCTTGGTATCGCGGCAGTGATCGAGGAGCGCGGGTTCGTTGCAGCCCGCGTCTTGAAGTGCGTCCGCGAGAATCGGCATCGCGCTGAAGTCGCGCGACTCGTACATTCCGCGAGCCAGCGCTACGACGGTATCCGTGCGCCAGGATGGAGCGAAGGTGACGGGTTGGAACGGATTGCCCATCACGCAGCGGTACAAATCAGCGATACCCCGCATCTCCGCAATACGCGCGGCCTCCCACTCATCTGAACGCTCCGCACCGGCCAAGACAGCAACAGCATCCGAGACACTGTGGAGGACGTACACGGTCTCTTCGGCGTTGCCGTGGTTATGGCGAATGTCGTGACGCAACCGCGAAGCCGCCAGAGCCGCACAGAAGTGGTAACTGACGGGAGGGAATTGATCGTAAACAACCGCAGTCAAACTGGCCGTGCCCAGTTCGTCGCGGCTTATGTAGCCATCGGCGAAGAGTTCTGCCGCCTCTACCGCCGCTCGCGACTCGGGACGTTCCAAGAGATGCCAGACGCGCCGGACGCACGCCGCGCCGGTAAGGAAGAACTTGCGCCGACTCGCAGTGTCTTTCTGGGTCAAATATTCGAGGAGTGCCACTGGATTCGGGCACGAAAGCCAATCGGTTTCGGTTACGACCTGTCGGTGGTGATTGAACCACTGCCAATCGTCGGTTTCCCACGGTTCCAGTGGTGGGCTTCCGGTGTACATCGCGGCTACTGCTTCTCGGCGTTGGCGTTCTTCTTCGCTTTGGGCGGGCCGAGGATCTCTTGCAGCACGACCGCCATCGCGACGCCCTGGCCCGAGCCGAGGAGCGCGGTGAGGTTCTTGCCGAAGTTGGTCTTCGCGGTCGGGCGCGGGCGGTTGAAGAACCGAGTCACCTTCGTCGCCGGGGCGCCCGTGGAGGAACTCGGGCGCAGCACCTGCGCGACCGGCAACTCTTCGATCTGCCCGGCGATCGGGGCGGAGCGCGTCGGCGCTTGTGGGGACGTGCTGAACCCGGCCGCGGCGCTCGACGCGGCGGCGGTATCCGCCAGGTCCGCGACCACGCGGGACCGGGGGCGCTCCGTGGGCGGCTTGATCGGCTGAACCACCGGCGCGACCGGGGCCGACGAACCGGGTTGGGGCGGACTCGGGCTCGTCCCGGCCTTGCGCCGCAAGCGGTCGATCTCGGCGAGGAACCGGTCCATGTCCGAGTTCGCGGCCCGCACCGAACCGGTGCTTGTGCTCTCCGTGTTCGTGGACCGACTGGCGCGCGGCGAGGGCCGCTCCGCGCGCTCGTTGTCGCGCTCGTTCCGGGCGCGCTCCGTCCGCCCGGCGCGCTCGTACCGCTCGCGCTCGAGGCGGCGGGTGTTGCTCGCCTCCTGCATGTTGTTCAGGATCTTCGCCAGCGCCCCCACCGCGGTGGAGACGAGGACGAGGATGACCACGACCGCGAGAGCACCCATGACGAAATCCGCCCAACGGAGACGAGGAACGAACCCGTTTTACACCACCCCGGCCCGAGCGCTTACCGCCCGGACCCGCTCTGCCCCTCCGCGCCGCCGGTCATGGTCGCGATGTTGTTCCGCATGAGGGTGTCGGACTGCACGTTCTTCATGTTGTAAAAGTCCATCACGCCCAGGTTGCCCTTCTGGAAGGCCTCCGCGATGGCCTGCGGGACCTGGGCCTCGGCCTCGACGACCTTCGCCCGGTTCTCCTCGACGAGCGCCCGCATTTCCTGCTCGCGGGCCACGGCCGCGGCCCGGCGCTTTTCGGCCTCGGCCTGGGCCACCCGGAGGTCCGCGGCGGCTTGGTCGGCCTGGAGCTTCGCGCCGATGTTCTCGCCGACTTCGATGTGCGCGATGTCGATGGACACGATCTCGAACGCGGTCTGGGCGTCGAGGGCGTTGTGCAACACGGTCTGCGAGATCATGCCGGGGTTCGCGAGCACCTCCTTGTGGTCGTGGGCCGAGCCGATGGCCTTCACGATGCCCTCACCGACGCGGGCGATGATGGTTTCTTCGGTCGCCCCGCCGACCAGTCGCTCGAGCTTGGTGCGCACGGTCACGCGGGCCTTCGCGAGCAACTGGATCCCGTTGCGGCACACCGCGTCGAGGAACTGCTTGCCCTTGGCCGGGTCCGGGCAGTCGATGACCTTCGGGTTCACGCTCGTGCGGACGGCCTCGAGCACGTCGCGCCCGGCGAGGTCGATCGCCGCGGCCGTGCGCCACGGCAAATCGAGCCCGGCCTTGTGCGCCGCGATCACCGCGGTCGCGGTCTTCGGCACGTTCCCGCGTGCGAGGAAGTGACTTTCCAGTTCCCCGGTAGTGACGCGCACCCCGGCCTGCACGAGCGCGATCTTCTGGCGCACGATCATCGCGTAATCGACGTTCCGCAGTTTCATCCCGATCAGGCTGCCGATGCCGATGTCGGCCTTCGTCAACAGGGCCTGAATCCAGAGCCGGATGAAGCTGAAGAACAGGAAGAGGAACACCACGAAAATGAGGACCGCGACCAGCGCCACCACGATGATGATGATGCTGACGGTACTGACCTGGTTAGGCCCGCCCCCGTCCTTTACCGCGTCCTTGCCTTGGGCGAACAGAGCGAGCGCGGTCGAGAGCGTCGTCGAAAGCGTCACGGGTGTCGGTCCTTTCGGGTTCCGGGTGCGTCACAGCGACCCGGCGATTACGTTACTGTTTGTTACTGGTCATCAGTTTCGTCGTCGAAGTCGTCGCGCTTCGCTTTTTGAGCAGACAGACGGATCACGGCGAACGCGATCCCGGCCGCGCCCACGGGCACCGTAGCGCAGCAGACGAGGATCAAGATTTCCGGGCCGCCCAGTCCAAATATACCGAACATGCGTGGCCCCGAACCGCGGAGCAGTGTTTCGTACCGAACACCGGTTCGTGTCAAATCTTATCGAGACCGATGTCGAAGTCGTCGAAGTCGTCGCGCGGGCGCTTCGGCTCGTCGCGCTTGGGTTCGTCCGCCCGAGGGTCTTCGCTGCCCGGCGCGCCGGCTTTTGGTTGCGCGGACAGCCCGGCATCAGCGCACTCCACCTCCGAGACGTCCGGGGGCGTTTCCATCGCGCGGACGATCACCTGTCCGCGCCGCACCTCCACGCACCGCACCCACACGCCCGAGTCGAGCATCATGCCTTCCGTCATCGCGTCGATGCGGGTACCGTCGATCTCGACCGTACCGGAGGGCCGCAAGGGGGAAACCGTCTTCCCGACGCGCCCCTTGAGCGTGACCACTTCGGGCGCGGCCCCGATCGGCGACTCGGTCGGGACGTCGTCGAGCACCGTGTCGAGTGACATCCGGCGCCACGCCGCGACCGCGACGAACCCGGCCGCGGGCAGCCCGACCGCCAGCCCGCCGACCGCGACCACGGCCTCAACGGTCGTGCCATAGTACATGATGACGACGACACCCAGCGCGAAGAAAACCAGAGCGCCCACCACCAGAATGCCGCCGGTCGGCACCAGGATCTCGGCGCCGAGCAGCGCCACACCGAGGGCCATCAGAACGAGTGCAATGATCAGGTAGTCTTCCATGCGGAGCGTGCGTGTGGGTGTGATCGGGCCGACACATTCTGTCCGGTACCACGGGCAAGAGTATGAATATTCGGGCTGCAGAGAGACCCAATTGCGGCGCGCGTTCCCGAACACCGCCCGTGCCACCCGGCTCAGCCCGGGTTCGTAAGGCGCGGGGAACCACGTTCGTGTGATTCGTTCCCGCGCAACGCACCCCCGACCACAGGGCGCGTTCGCACTCACACTTCCTTGACGACGATCCGCGTCCCCTCGACCGCGATCACCTGGACCCGGGTGCCGGACGGGATGAACCCGCCGTCCGAAACCACGTCCACGAACTTCTCCCCGAACCGTACTACGCCCGCCGGCCGTAACGGGGTCGTGCTCGCGCCGATCGCGCCGAGGAGCTCCGCGGCCGCGCTCGCCCCGGGCAACTGTGATTCGACGGCGTTCGCCTGGTCGCTGGGCGGGTTCAGCATCATCCGGTTCGCGTAGGGCACTTGCGGCAGGAACCGCGCGATCACGAACGCCGCGACCATCGCGCCCATCATCGCGAACAGGTACGTGGAGATCCGCACCCCGAGCGGGACCGCCTCCTCCCAGGTCTGCGGAAAGCGCTCCAGCGTGACCAGTCCCAACCCGGCCAGCATGAACAACACGCCGCTGATCCCGCACACCCCGAACCCGGGCAGCACGAAGATTTCCAACCCGATCAGCACCAACCCGAGGAGGAACAGCAGCAGCGCGAGCACGAACATTTCGCCGCTGAACCGCGACTGCGACCAGAACACCATGATGAAGCACACGGCCGCGACGATCCCCGGTACGGTCAGCCCCGGCACCTTCAGTTCGAGGATCAACCCGATGAACCCGATCATCACGAGGATAACGGTCACCGCGGGGATGCGCAAGAACTCGGCGAACTTGTCGAGCCAGCCCGGGTCCGGGCTCTTCGCTTTACCCAAACCGTAAGCGCTGCACACCTCGTCCACGCTGGTCGTCGGGACCGTGAGCCGAGCCACGCCGAGTTCGGCCGCGAGGGTCGCGCTCAGTTCGAGCCGCTTGCCCGGTTGCTTCACGACCCGCCCCTGCTTCCACTGCCCGGGGCTGGCCTTCTGTTCGGTTTCAAATTCGGAGCGCGTCATGAGCTTCCGCTTGTTGCGGTTGTTGCCCTCGCCCTCGGCGCGGACGACCTCCAGGTCGCGGTTGAGCATCCCCTCGAACAGCACCCCGGGGTAGCCGCGCTGTTCGGCGAAGTCGCGCAGGCTCTGGCGCTCGGCGGCGACGGCGGACGGCTTCGCGCTCTTGGTGTAGCGCTCGAAGTTCCCAAAATCGGCCTCTTTCGCCTCGCCCTCGGCCCCCTTCGGCTTGGTCATCACGATCTCGGAGCACCCGAGCGCCACGACCGCGGCCGCGTCGGGCGCGGATTCCGGGACGAACCCGATGATGAGCAGGGCGTCGTCGCCGCTCTGCGCCTTCACGAGGTCGTCGGCCAGCCCGCGCGCCGCTTCCAGATCGGTCCCGCCGCAACTCAGGACCAGAATGAGAACGTTCCCCTTCCTCTTGCGCACGTCGCGAATGACGCGGTTCACGGACTCCTTCATCGCGCCGTCCACGTCCCCCTTGAGGGCCCACTGGTACGCATCGGGCGTGCGCCCGGCGAGCGGGTCGTCGCGGAGCGGCGGGAGCCCGAACAGTTCCGCGATCTCGCGCCGGTTCTCGGCGGTCCCGCTGGCCAGTTCGACGGCGCGCGCGACCGGGGCCGGGTAGCTCGCGACCTGGTTGTCCTGGACGCCGTTCACCGGCGCCGCCCCCACGACCTGCTTCAGCGAATCCGGGGTGTTCGCGTCCGCGTACCGGGGGGCGCCCTCTTTCGTTACGCCCTTCACCAGCGCCACGTTGGGGTCGAACATTTTCTGGACGATGGGCCAGCGGTCGTCGCGGTTGAACCGGGTCTTGTACGCGACCTGCTCGGACGCCTCCAACGGGGGCACGCCCTCGACCACGACGGGGCCGAGGGCGCCGGCCTTGCTCATCACCACCTCTTTACACGCGAGCACCGGGAGCACCGTGTGTCCGGTCACCGGCGCGTGAACGAAACCGATGGTCTTCACGCCCGCCATTTTGGGGCTGCTCAGGAACTTGGCGAGGTCGGAGCACGGGCCGAAGTTGGTGGTCGCCGCGGGCTTGCCGTCGGGGTTGAAGTCGAGCACCACGATCCACACGCGGCGCTCCTCGTTCTTCTCGTTGACGCGCGCGTTGATCTGGTTCTCGATCCGCGTGGCGACGTCGCTGGTGATCGGGTTCTGAACGGTCACGAACAGCGCACTGTTCGCGTCTTGCGCGCCCGCGACGGACCCGAACAGCGACACCAAAACGATGGCCGGGGCAACAATGCCCGTCCAGCGGCGCAGAGAGAAGAGCATTGGTAGTCGTTCCTTCAGAGTGCGCTCGGATGGTTCTCCACCCCCGCCCACTTGTTCAGATTATAACGCCGCAGCAGGCCGGGACCAAAGAACGTTCCGGGTACTCCGTCGCGCGGCCCCGCAAGCCGGCACACGCTTCGCATTCTCACTACCAAACGCTCGCGATGCACACACCCAATCGGGCCGGGGCACACAATTGAGGGCCGGTTGTGCCGAGTTTAGCGAGTTAATCTGCACAGTTTGAGTGAGATAACCCGATTCCCCGCCATCAAGGGGATTGAAGGAAGCAACAAGGCGGATTAACTTTATGGAAGATGGTGTAGATGGGGGTTTTAAGGGACCGGCGGGTTCGGCGGTGCCAGTGACGAGTCGGCCCGGGGGTGGCGTGACGAGTCGTTCCCCTTCACGGATCGAAGACGGAACGGCCGATCGGGGTAGCGTCATGCGCAGGGTGGTAATTTCCGGACTGGGCGTCGTTGCGCCCAACGGGGTCGGTAAAGACGCCTTTTGGCAGGCGTGCGTGGACGGGCACAGCGGCATCGGGCCGATCCGCTCGTTCGACGCCTCGAACCACCCAATCCGGGTGGCGGGCGAGGTGCTCGATTTCGACCCGGAACCGTTCATCCCGGACAAGTTCCGCAAATCGGTCAAGGTCATGGGCCGGGCCGCGAAGTTCGGCATCGGCGCCGCGGGGCTGGCCGTTTCGGACAGCGGACTCGACGTCGCCGGCATGGACCCGGAGCGGTTCGGCGTGGTGATGGGCACGGGCCTCGTGCCGATGGATTTGGGCGAACTCGCGCCGCTCCTCGCGCGCGCCTGCCAGGAAGACGGCGAGTTCGACGAGACGAAGCTCCCGGACCCGAACCGGACGGATTCGCCGCTGTTCCCGCTGTGGCTGCTGAAATACCTGCCGAACATGGTGGCGGCGCACATCTCGATGGCGTTCAACTGCCAGGGGCCGAACAACACGGTGGTGACCGCGTGCGTGGCCGGTACGCAGGCCGTGGGCGAGGGGTACCGGCTCGTGGCCCGGGGCGACGCGGACGTGATGCTGTGCGGCGGGGCGGACAGTCGGATCGACCCGCTCATGCTCCTCGCGTACACCGCACTGGGCACGCTCAGCAAATCGAACGGGCGCGCGCCGGAGGAGCGCTCGCGCCCTTTCGACCGGCTCCGTGACGGGTTCGTGATTAGCGAAGGCGCCGCGGTCCTGGTGCTCGAAGAGTACGAGCGGGCGAAGGCCCGGAACGCACCGATCTACGCGGAAGTGAAGGGTTGGGGCAGCACGTTCGATGCGTACTCCGTGACGAAGCCGGACCCGGAAGGGCGCGGCGGCGCGCGGGCGATCCAGTCGGCCCTGACGGAAGCGGAAGTGGACTTCCGCGACGTCGGGTACATCAACGCCCACGGCACCAGCACGAAGCTGAACGACCTGATGGAAACGGCGGCCGTGAAGCGCGTGTTCGGCGAGCACGCCAGGAGAGTTCAGCTCTCCTCGATCAAGTCCATGATCGGACACTCCATCGGCGCGAGTGGCGCGATTGAAGCGGCTGCGCTGGCGATGAGCTTAAAGACGCAGGTGTACCCGCCGACGATCAACCTGACGAACCCGGACCCGGCGTGCGACCTGGACTACATCCCGAACACCGCCCGCGAAGCGAAAGTGAAGTACGGCCTGTCCACGAGCTTCGGCTTCGGCGGACAGAACGGCGCGCTGGTGATGGCCGCGGTGTAGCAGAATCGCTCGGTTGAGCGGCCCTCTGCTCAAGGCCGCTCAGCGCCCTTCCCTACTTCACCAACCGCCCACGTCCCCGTGCCGAGCGCGTGTTTGTCCACATACACGACAGCCACGCACAGCTCCTTCCCAGCGATCGCGAGTCGAGCCGTCTGGGTGTAGTAAGCCGTACACTCCCGGCGCGACGCGATCACCCGCGCCGGTTCGATTAGCGGGAAAACCACCTGCTCCCCGGTGGCCTTTTGCTGGAGCAGGTTCTTCACGATCGTGATGTCATCGCGGCACTCTTCAAAACGAACCGGACTGGCCACACCAGTCCGCGGCACCAATCCACAAATAGTTGTTCGTTGACTGGCACCGGCGCCGTTCGCACAATCACCACATCCCCGACCGCGATCCCCTCGGTAGTGCCGATGCCGTTCAACCCGCGCGTGTTCTTCCGCAAGGCGCACCGTTGGGGCGCGATCGTCGTCGCGGTCCCGCTCTTCCTGGTGCTCACCACCGGGGTGTTGCTCCAGCTCCGAAAAGAGATTTCGTGGGTGCAACCGCCCACGAATAAGGGCAAAGGGAAACAACCGACGGTGTCGATGGACGCGATCCTCGCCGCGGCGAAGTCGGTGCCCGAAGCGGGCGTGTCGTCGTGGGCGGACATCGACCGCGTGGACGTGCGCCCCAAAGACGGCATCGTGAAGGTGCAGTGCAAATCGCGCTGGGAAGTGCAGGTCGATTTCCAGACGGGCGAGGTGCTCCAGTCCGCGTACCGGCGCCAGGAACTGCTTGTGGACTTGCATGAGGGGAGCTGGTTCGCGGAGTCCGTGCGCCTGTACGTGTTCCTCCCGGCCGCGGTGATCGTGATCGGGCTGTGGGCGACGGGAATGTACCTGTTCGTGCTCCCCCTTGCTGTAAGATGGCGAAAGAAATCCCCGCCCCCGCCCACCTCACCCGCATGACCGCACTCCGCCGGTTCCTGGTCGTTCAGCTCCTCCTGCTCTGGCAGGGCGGGTTCCTGTTCTACACCGCGTGCGTGGTCCCCATCGGGACGCGCGTCCTCGGTTCGGGCGCGGCACAGGGCGCAATCACCGCCCGCGTAACGGACGTGCTGAACGTCATCGGCGCGGTCGCGCTCGCGGGACTGGCACTCGACTTGATCTTCGCGCGCGATCCCGCCCGGCGCCGGACCGTGTACCGGTGGGTCGCCTGGGGAGTCGCGCTCGCGTGTCAGGTGGGGCTGTTCTACCTGCACCTGCGGTTGGAATCGTACATGGACGAAGAGCGGCGGTTCGTCATGGTCCTGCCGCCGTTCTACCCGACGCACCGCGTCTACTTGTGGACGAGCACCGTGCAGTGGGCCGCGTGCCTGTTATTGACGTGGGGAACGTTACGAGCGTGGCACGCCGAAGCCGGAGGGCAAAAGTAAGGAAGCGGAATGTTGCACCGGGCGGAAGTAGTGCTCTTCGCCCCGGAGGGGCCGACTTTCGTAGCACAGGGCGGGAGCCCGGTGCGTGCTGTGTGCTTCCCCGCGCCTACTTCTGCTCCACCAACTCCTCGATGCTCGCGGACTCGATGCGAATGAGGCCGCTCTTGACCTCGACGCGGAGTTCGGTGGCGCGCAGCCCGGCGTCCGAAGTGCTGCCGAGGAGTTGGCGGTTGAACCAGACCGTCAGCGTGTCGCCGGCGCGCGCGTACTTCAGTTGCACATACGGCGATAGCCCGTCGTCCGCGCGGTCTTTCGCGGTCGGCAGCGGCACGGCGGAACCCACCGGCTCGAACGCCCCCGTCGGCCCCGCCCGCTTACCGAACGCGGCCCCCGTAACGCGGTCCAAGCGCACGAGCCACTGCGCCGCGGACGCGGGCGGACCGTCGGCCGTGGCGAGCACCAGGTCCACGGCCGCG
The DNA here is from genome assembly GCF_017939745.1 of Gemmata palustris. Taxonomy (NCBI): domain Bacteria; kingdom Pseudomonadati; phylum Planctomycetota; class Planctomycetia; order Gemmatales; family Gemmataceae; genus Gemmata; species Gemmata palustris. Next base: position 525,579 of record NZ_JAGKQQ010000002.1, read on the forward strand.
ACCTCGTGCGGGCACAGGTCCAGCGCGACGCTGAAGTTCGGTAGCTCTGGTAACGCGCGCGTCACCGTCCCGCGCCCGGTCAGAACGGACTTCTTCTCCCCGTCCAGCTCGATGTCCAGGTTCTTTCCGCTCCAGGGGAGCACGGTCTTGCCGTCGAAGAGTGCGTGCTGCGCTCCGGCAACGTAGGTCGCGGGCGCTTTCGCGGGTGCGGTTTCCGGGGGCCGATTGAACGCCCCGGTAAGAACCGCCACCCCCGCGGCAGCGCTGAGAAGGAACACCCCAGCGGCCCCCGCGAAGACCCAGCGCTTGCGCTTCGGGCGCGGGCTCGGTGCCGGCACGTCGGGGGCGGGAGCCGGGACCGCGCGCGCGGCCGGGAACCCGGCCCCACTGAACGAACCATCGAGGCACGGCAGTGCATCGATGCGCGCGATCAAGTCCTTGTAACTGGCCGGGCGGTCCTTTGCGTCGGGCGCCATCAGTGCGGCCACGAGTTCTACCGTTGACTCGGAAATCGGCTCCGGGAGGCGCGGCGGCGGCCCGGACTTCTGAGCCATCACGTCGAACACGGTAAGGCCGTCGAACGGGATGCGGCCCGCGAGGACGTGAAATAGCGTCACGCCGAGCGAGTACATATCGGCCAGCGCGTCCACCGGTCCGCCGCGGAACTGTTCCGGCGCCATGTACACCGGCGTGCCGAGGATGAGGCCCGCCGTGGTCCGCGCGGATTCGGCCTCGTCCGGGCCGCGCTGCGTGAGCGCGAGCCCGAAATCGGTCACCTTTACCATCGGCACCCCGGCCGGGAGCGGGAACCCCGTCGGCGGCGGCACCAGGAACAGGTTCGCGGGCTTCACGTCGCGGTGAATCACCCCGTGCCGGGCCGCGTGGTCGAGCGCCGCGGCCGTCTGGCGCGCGACCAGCCACGCGGTGCGCTCGTCGAGCGGGCCGTCGCGCGCGAGGCGCTGACTCAGGTCTTCGCCGTCGAGCAACTCCATCGCGAAGAACGCGCGCCCCTCCGTGTGCCCGCAGTCGTACACGGCGACGATGTTCGGGTGCTGCAACCGGGCCAGGGACACCGCTTCCTGCTCGAACCGGGCGATCACGTCGTTCGTGGTTCCGCGCGCCATCAGGACCGTTTTCAGCGCGACGACGCGGTTCAGTTTCTTCTGCACGGCGCGGTACACGATCCCGCACGCGCCGGTGCCGAGCGTGCCCTGCAACTCGTACCCCGGGACGGAATCCAGCGGCACGAACGCCGACTCCTCCGCCGAGGAATCGAGGAGGTGGTTCGACGCGGACACGACCGTCTCGGTGAGCGGGCGCGGCGCCGGCGGGGAAACGGACAGGGGCGGCTCGGAGCTCGAAATGATGGTCGCGAGGTGCGGGAACGTCAGGTCCGGTACGGTTTCCGCGGTCACCCACGTCCGCCGATCGCGGCTGACGCGGTCGGTGGGGCGCAGCGCCCCGGCGGCGGCGCGGGTGCGCAACTCGCTCTCGGAAAGGGGGCCGTCCGTTCGGCCGCCCGCATCAATGTACCACTCGTTCGCCATGCGAGAAGATTACCCACCAGGTCCGTCGGCCGGGTCCGCGCGTGCGGGCGATGTCACTTCTTGCCGTTTAACTTATCCAGTCGGGCGAGAAGTGATTGGACCGAGGGCCGGTCCGTCGTGTCCTCGCCGACAAAGGCGAAGACCGCGTTCCCCTTCTTGTCCAGAATGTACGTCGAGGGCTTCGCGAGATCGCCCTTAATTCCGAGCGCGTTGACCGCCTTCAGGTCCGTATCGAGGAGCAGCGCGAACGGCACGTTCGGGCTCCCACTCTCCCCATCAACCTTGCCGTCGTGGAGGAACTGCGGCAACTTGTCTTTCGGGCCGGGGAACACCATCAGGATCTCCGCGTCTCGCTTCTTGAACTCGTCGTAGTTGGCGGTCAGCGCGTTGACTTGCGCGAGGCACCCGGGGCAGAACAGCCCGCCGGGGTACCGGGGCATCCCCTTCACCACGACCAGAACCACGTTCGATTTACCGCGGAACGACGCGAGATCGACGTCCTTGCCGTTCGTATCGACGAACTGGAGCGGCATGCTCTCGCCGGACACGGTCCGGTTCGGCTCCTTGTTGTGGAACCGGCCCGCGACCGCCTTCAGGTCCGGCGGGCCGTACATTGGCGCGGGCAGGTCCGACGAACCGCCGCACCCGGCGAGGGCGGCGAGAAGCGCGAACAGTCCGGCGGCGGTGAGGGAGCGCATATCGACCCCGAAACGATGAGCGACCTTGCCCCTGTTCTATACGCCCGGAGCCCCCACGCGGTTTCCCGGGCGCCGGTTTCGGCCCGCGGCGCCGATTTCGGGAGGGGGGCCGCTCGCTCCGCGAGTAGGTGGGGCGACGAGGCGCGGGCGGCTCGAATGATTCACTTCACTGCAAAAGCCACCCGCTCGCGGAGCGAGCGGACCACACTACCGAAGTCACTCACGGGGCGCGTGCGGTTCCCGGCGCCTCGCGCTCTACCCCCGCCGGTCGAGCATGTCGCGCACTTTACTGACCAACACTTGGGGCGAAAACGGTTTTTGGAGGAAGGCCTCGGTGCGATCGCAGTGGAGCACGACCTCGTCCGTGTAGCCGCTCATGTACACGACGCGCAGCGCGGGGTCGTGCCGGTGCAGCACCCGGGCGAGGTGCCGCCCGCCCATTTCGGGCATCACCACGTCGGTCACGAGCAGGTCGATGGCGCCCGCGTGCTCCTCCGCCGCGCGAATGGCCTCCGCCCCGCTGCTCACCGCGATCACCCGGTACCCCTGCCCCACCAGAGACAACCGCGTGATCGCGCGGACGGCGTCCTCGTCTTCGACCAGGAGGATCGTTTCCGTGCCCCCGGCGGACAAATGGGGGGCCTCCGGTGCCGGCTCCGGCGGCGCCGATACCGCCGGGAACAACAGGGTGAACGTGGTGCCGACCCCGACCTCGCTCGCGACACTGATGTACCCGCCGCTCTGCTTCATCGCGCCGTGAACGACCGCGAGGCCCAGCCCGGTCCCCTTCCCGACCCCCTTTGTGGTGAAGAACGGCTCGAAGATTTTGGCCCGCACCGGCTCCGTCATCCCGGCGCCGGTGTCGGCCACGGTGAGCCGCACGTACTGCCCCGGTTTCAGGTCCGGGTCGTCGGGCCAGTCGTCCGCCCCGAGCGCGACGGTCCGCGTCTCGATGGTCACCCGGCCCCCGTTGGGCATCGCGTCGCGGGCGTTCACGACGAGGTTCAGGAGCACCTGTTCGATCTGCCCGCGGTCGGCCCGGATCCGGGCGAGGGCCGGGTCCAGGACCGCCGCGACGATGACGTCCTCGCCGACGAGCCGGAGCAGCTTGACGGACTCGCCCACGAGCGCGTTGAGGTCGAGCACCTTCGGCTCGATCATCGCCTTGCGGCTGTACGCGAGCAGTTGTTGGGTGAGGCGCGCGGCCCGCTCCCCCGCGGCCCGGATCTCGGTCAGCGGGAGCCGGTGCGGGTCGGTCTCGTCCGCGTCGCGCAGGACGAGGTCGCTGAACCCGTTGATGACCGTGAGCAGGTTGTTGAAGTCGTGCGCGATCCCGCCCGCGAGGCGCCCCACCGCCTCCATCTTCGCCGCCTGCTGGAACTGGGCCTCCAGCCGCTTCCGTGCGGTGATGTCCTCGGTGGACATGACGAGCCCGCCGACCGCGCCGTCCGCGCGGAACCACGGGCGGGCCTCCCAGCGGACCCACTGCACGGTCCCGTCGGCGCGCTCGAACCGGTCCTCGTCGCACCGCTCCACGGCCCCGGCCAGGCACCGCTTGTGGGCCTCTTTCCACCGGTCCGGGATCTCCGGGAACACGTCGTAGTGGCACAGCCCGGTCACGTCCGGGAGGGCCACGCGGTAGTCGGTGAGCCAGCGCCGGCTCACGTGGATGTAGCGCATCTCGCGGTCCACCATCGCGATCGGCGCCCACACGTGGTCGACGAACAGCCGGAGCTGCTCCTCGCGCTCGCGCAGGGCGCGCTCGGCGCGCTGGTGCTCGGTGACGTCGATGGCGATCCCGCCCACGAGGGCCGGGCGCCCGTCCGGCCCCGGGATCGGGAACTTGCCCGAGAGGAACGTGACCTCGGTCCCGTCCGGCGCCGCCAGCGTTTCGAGAACCTGGAGCCCCGCCCCGTCCGCCAGCACGCGCCGGTCGTTCTCCTGGAACTGCTCGGCCGCGCGCGCGGGCGCCACGTCGCGGTCGGTGCGCCCGCAGAGGTCGGCCAGGGGGACGCCGAAGACCCGGGCGGTCGCGCCGTTAGCGTACACGTACCGGCCCTCGGTGTCCTTGATCCACGCCAGCCCCGGCAGGTGCGCCATGAAGCGTGCGAACCGGTCCTCGCTCTCGCGCAGGTCGCGCACCGCGCGGTCGCTCTCGATCGCGATGCTGGCGAGGTGCGCGGCCCGTTCGATGAGTTCCCCGAACCGCGGGTCCGGGGAACTCGGGACCCGCGCGTACACGGCGAACGTGCCCAGCACGGTTCGCGGCCCCGGTCCGCGCGGGGCCGCGAAGACGGGAGCGGACCAGCACGCCCGCAGCCCGTGCCCGAGCGCGAGGTGCTCGTAACCGGCCCACAACGGGTCGGTGGCGATGTCGTTCACGAACACGGGCTTGCGCGTGTACGCGGCGGTGCCGCACGACCCGACGCCCGGCCCGATCGCGACCCCGTCGATGGCCGCGTTGTAGGGCGCGGGGAGGTTCGGGGCGGCCCCGAGCCGGAGGCGAACCCCGGCGCGGTCCAGCACGAGGATCGAGCCCGCGGTCCCGGGGAGCTGGCCCTCGACGATCCGAACGATTTCTTCGAGCACCGCGGCGAGCGGGGCCCCGCTCGCGATCTGTTCCAGGACGCTGTTCTGGCGCGCCAGGAGCGCCGCCGCGCGCTTCCGCTCGGTGATGTCTCGGGTGAGGATCTGCATGCCCGTCACGCCGTTCACGACGCACGGCCCGGCGCACGTCTCCACGTCGATGACGGTCCCGTCGAGGCGCCGCACCCGGACCTCGCGCGGTCCCATCGTCACCCCGTCCCGGAGGATCACGCGCTGCCGCGCGACGCTCTCCGTCACCTCGTCCGGGTGGAGCTGGGCGTTGAGATCGATCCCGATCAGCGCGGCCGCCGAGGGCGCCTTCATCATTTGGGCCGTGGCCGAGTTCGCGAACACCACCCGCCCGTCGCAGACGATGATGATCGCCTCCGGCGCCAGTTCGACCAGTGCCCGGTACCGCTGCTCGCTGGCCCGCAGTTCCGCTTCCGCGCACTTCCGATCGGTGACGTCGCGCGCGGTCCCGATCACCCCGATGGTTCTCCCCGCGGCGTCCCGGTAGGGCACCTTCGTCGCGAAGTACGTCCGCGTGCCCTGCGGGGTGTCGATGTCCGTTTCCCAGGTGCGGAGCTCCCCGGAAGCAACGACCGTGCGGTCCTGGTCCATCAGGCGCCGGGCCGTTTCCGGCTCGAAAAGAGCGGCGTCGTCCTTCCCGAGCGCCTCCTCGATCGGCTTCCCGGCGAACCGGGCCGCGACCGCGTTCATCAGCAGGTACCGGCCCGCCAGATCCTTCACGAACACCGCGTCCGTGGTCCCCTCGGTAACGGCCCGGAGGAGCCCGATCGCGCGCACCAGGGCGCGCACCTCGCGCCGCACCATCACGTACAGGAGAGCGGACGACAGGGCGACGAACGCGCTCCCCTTCAGGGCCGAGGCCCAGAACGTCTCGAGCGCCCCCACCCCCACCAACAGGAGGGCGCGGTCGGACAGCCAGATCCACGCGAGCGCGAATAAAAAGTACGCCCCGGCGACGCGCGCGGGCGAGGCGCGGTGGGTCGAGACGGGCGGGGACGTGCGGCCCATTGCGAGCTCCCCCGGAGCGCAAACGGCGACACCCGACCGGCGCACGCGGCGCCGGTCGGGAGTCGAACGAGTTGTTGTGGTCCCCCTGGTGCCCCGTGGGGCACCAGGGGCGATTCGCGTCACCCGGTCCACTTCGCGAGCAGGTTCGCGGTGATCCCCTGGACGCGCGCGTCCGGCCCGTGCGGGCGCCCGTTGTGAACATACGGCAGCCAGTGACCCGGCGGGGCGCTCAAACCTTGTGACCAGAATATTGTCGAAGCGTTAAACACAGTATTGCCCTTCGGACCGGAATAAATCGTCGCTTCGTAGTGGCTCTCGGCTTCCCCGCCGGTCAGCGTCGTGCCGGCCGCGACCACTTCCAGCCCGGCGATTTTGGCCGGATCGCCGTGGAACTCCCACCCGACCAGCCCCGGGATCTTGTCGCCCTTCTTCATTCCCGTGCCCGCGAAGATCCAGTGTTCGGGCTTCGTGCAGGTCCAGTCGCCCGAGCCGTTGAACGGCGTCACCGTTTGCGCGCCGATGAGCGCGGACTCGTTCGGCGCCTCCTCCGGCAAGTCGGCCATCCACGGCTCCTCGCCGGGGCGGATGCCGCCGTACCGCCCCACGCGCTCGATCACGCGGTTCGGCACCTTCGTACCGCTCTCGAGCATCGGCACGACGAAGCAGCACGAGTTGCCCGAGAAGAACCCGAAGTTCACGCCCCGCCGAACCGCCTCCAAACAATTGTCATATTGTCTTCGGCTCCAGTATTCATCGTGCCCCACGGAAAGAAACGCCTTGCGCCGCGTAACGGTTTCGAGCGAATTGTGAACGTCCTCGTTCGCGCAGTAAGTCACGTCGTACCCGTGCTGCTCCAGCCAGTACGCGAACGGGAACTCGAAGAGCAGGAACTCGCCCGAACCGAGTGACAGCGGGTTGTCGGTGACTTGCGGGTACTTCGCATACGGGCGGTCGAAACTGACCCGCACGCCGGACACGAGCGGCTTCTTGTCCGGGCGATCGTTGTCGTAGAGCGAGTGCGTTTCCGGCCACTTGTTGTAGGCCTGCCACGTGTTCGTGCTGCACTGGAAGCAGATGTCCGCCGGGCGGTCGTCGCGCACGATGAAGGTGCAGTAGCTCTGGTAGCGGTGCTTTGTGGCGGAGAGCTTCGCGAGGTAGACGCCACTGAACCAGTCCTTCGGCACCTCGAGTGTGGCGCACGGTTCCCACTGGCACTCACGCAGGCGCTTCGCACCCACGACGGGAACCGGTTGCGGGCGCCCGGCGAGTCCGGGGATCGACTTCATCAACCGCCCGCCCGTACCGCCGTAATAGCCCAAACGATAGATGTCGATGGTGAACGCGGACGCGGGGTCGGTGCTGACGCAGAACGCGATCTTCTCGCCCGCCGCGACGCTCGTCCGCGTGCAGTACCCCTCAATGAGCGACTGCCGGTACTTCGCCTTCGCGTCAAACTTCACGTAGGTGAGTTGCCAGTCGGACGTTCCCGGCTTCTCGTTCTCTGCGGCAACGACGGTCTTTCGGCGCTCGGCACCCGAAACGGGCGGTACGAGGCCCCCGGGCGCTCCCGCGAGCGCGGCCAGGGCGAGGGCTTCACGACGGTTCGGTGTGGGCATTCGCGGTTCCTCGTATTAAGGGGTCCGCTCACGATCCCGCGCCGACGGGCGCGTTTCAACCGGTAACTCCAGTTCGCGAAACGCGCGCCCCCGGGCCTGCGTGCCCGGTCCGCGAGTCTCTACCATACCCCCATGAACCACTACGTTTCGCACCTCGAAGCCGCGATCGACGGTACCGTGCTACCGTTCGGCCAGCTCGCCAACATGCACAACGCGCGCCCAATTTGGGTGCGGTACCACCTCGACAAGATCAAATCCGCGGTTACGCCCGCACAGATCGCCGCCCGCGCCCCGTCGCTGTGGCGCTACCGCGAGCTGCTCCCGCTGCCGTTCGACGTCGAGCCGGTCACGCTCGGAGAGGGCATGACGCCCGTGCTCCACTGCGCACGGCTCGGCAAGCAACTCGGGCTGTCGCAACTGTTCGTGAAGGACGAATCGCAACTGCCGACGGGCAGCTTCAAGAGCCGCGGAATGGCCGCCGCAGTGAGTATGGCGAAGTGGCTCGGTGTGAAGCGGGTCGCGCTACCGACCGCCGGGAACGCGGGCGGGGCCGCGGCCGCGTATGCCGCGCGCGCCGGGCTCGAGTGCTTCGTCTTCATGCCGCACGACACGCCCGTCGTGAACCAGTTCGAGGCGCAACTGTACGGCGCGAAGGCGTTCCGCGTGAACGGGCTCATTAACGATTGCGGCAAGATCGTGAAGGACGGCGCGGAGCGCATGGGGTGGTTCGACCTCTCCACGCTGAAGGAACCGTACCGGCTCGAGGGCAAGAAAACGATGGGGCTGGAGCTGGCCGAGCAGATGCAGTGGGCCCTGCCGGACGTGATCTTCTACCCCACCGGCGGCGGCACCGGGCTGATCGGCATGTGGAAGGCGTTCGCGGAACTGAAGGAACTCGGGTGGCTGCGGGGGGCCACCTTCCCCCGCCTCATCTCGTGCCAGGCCGAGGGGTGCGCGCCGATCGTTCGCGCGTTCGACAAAGGCGAGCGGTTCGCGGACCTGTTCCCGAACGCGCACACGGTCGCGAGCGGGCTGCGCGTGCCGGTCGCGGTCGGCGACTTCATGATGCTCGACGCGATCCGCGCCAGTGGGGGGAAAGCCGTCGCCGGGAGCGAGGCCAAAATCGGCGCCTGGATGCAGCGCGCGAGTTCCGCGGAGGGCATCAGCACCTGCCCGGAAACCGCGGTGTGCTTCGAGATCCTCGAGCGCATGGTGGCCGCGGGCGAGATAAAACCCGACGCGCGCGTGGTGGTGTTCAACACCGGGGCCGCGCCCAAGTACCTCGAAGCGATGCCGTACAACCTGCCCGCGCTCGACAAGGATCGGGTGGACTGGGACGCGATCGCCCGCGCGTAGGGTCGTTCGACAATGCACCTGGCAGCGCCGGGGCCGGTCCGTATGAAGGCGAAGGGGCTGTCGCGTTCACATCCAGAGGGACCGCGTCATGAGAACGGTGTACGTCGGGTGCGTGGGGTTGGTCGCCGCCGCGCTCGTCGGGGTGGCGTGCGCTCAAGAAAAGAAGTCGGCCACCGTTACCATCACGGTACCGGAGAGCGGCTACAAGGAAACCATCGTGACGGTGGACGGGGTCGAGCTGAAGGGGACCGGGGCGACCCGGGAGTTCACCGCGCCGAACCTCGAAGCCGGTAAGGAGTACACATTCAAGGTCGAAGCGCGGATCGAACCGAACAACTACACGAAGATCACCCGGCCGCGCGAGATCACGCTCAAGGCCGGTGACGCGGCGAAACTCGATCTCACGACCGAGGACAAGAAGCTCGACAAGATCGTCGTCCGCTGGGTGCCGACGCCCGTCGACATCGTGGACGAGATGGCCAAGCTCGCCAAGATCGGGAAGAACGACGTGGTCTTCGATCCGGGGTGCGGCGACGCGGTCATGCTCATCCGCCCGGTGAAAGAACTCGGGGCCAAGAAGGGCATCGGCATCGACATCGACCCGAAGATGGTGGCCGCCGCGAAGGACAAGGCGAAGGCCGAGGGCGTCGCGGAGAAGATCGTCATCACCGAGGGCGACATCCTCAACGAAAAGGACATGGCCGGCGCCGCGGAAGCGACCGTGGTCCTCGTTTACATCGGCGACGATCTGGGGGCGCGGATGAGCCCGGTGCTCCAGAAACTGCTCAAGCCCGGTGCCCGGGTCGTGTCGCACCGGTTCAAACTCGGCGACTGGAAGCCGGACCGGACCGTGACCGTGAAGGGCGCGGACGGCGACGATTACGTCCTCCACCTGTGGACCGTGAAGGAAAAAGAGAAGAAGTAACGAACGCCTCTTGGCGAACGGCCGGTGTGAGCCGGCCGGTGGAAAAACAGGCGACCACCGCGGGTTCCACCGGCCGGCTCACACCGGCCGTTCGCCTGACACTTATGCACGGGGCCGGTTCACTTCACCGGTTCGATTTCCAGAACCTCGACCGTTCGCACCGCGAGCTGGTTCCCCTCGCCCACCGCGCTGTTCAGGACGCACACATCGATCTTCCCACCGACCGGACGCTGGAACGCCATTTCAACGGTCGTCCACGTGCCGTTGGTGCCCTCTAGCCGAACTTCCGCGAGCGCGGGGTACTCGTTTCCTCGCGGGTTCCGAACCTGTGCCGTTCCTTGGGCGTCGTTCGCCGTCCGGTACTCCACGCGCACGCGGTACCGCTTCCCGGGCACCACCGGCAGGTTCAACCCCTCGTCGAACTGAAACAGTACCTGGCTGGACAGATCGGCGTTGAGGTTCGTGACCCCGATCCACGGCCGCGCCTCGGTCACGTCGCACCGGAACTCGGCCACCGATTCGTTCTTCCAGCAGTGCAGATAAATCCCCTTCCCGGCCAGCGCCCGGGCGCCCGGGTCGGTGTGCTGCCCGTCCCGGAACGTGGATTTGAACACCGCACTCGCCGGCAGTTGGAAGCCGTAGATCAACGGGTCCACCGGGGCGGCCGGGAGGGGCCAGAGCCGCACATTTTGATCGCGCCCGCCGGCCACCGCGAACCGCCCGTCCCGTGACGGCACGATACTAATCAAATCGCTCCACGGCCCCCCGCGCCAGCACGCGAGCTCGCGCCCGGTCACGGTGTCCCAGATTTTGGCGGTCCCGCCCTCCTCGTTCGGCTTGACGTGCGGCATCGGGCCGCCGCACGTGAGCACGCGCCGGCCGTCGGGGAGGAAGCGCACCCGCTCGACGATGCTCTCGTGTGCGTCGATGCGGCGGATCTCCGTGCCGGTCGTCAAGTTCCACAGGCGGATGGTACCGTCGAACCCGCCCGAAGCGAGCACCTGGCCGTCGGGCCGGAACTCGATCGCGCGGACGTCCTGCGTGTGGCCGGTCAGCCGGTTCAGTTCGCTCCCGTCGGCCGTCGCCCACACCTTGATGAAGTTCGATTCCTCGGGGGCCGGGCCGTCGCCGAACCCGGCCGCGAACTTGGTCCCGTCCGGGGAAAACGCGACGGTCCAGGCCTGCTTCGCCGCCACCTCGAACCGCCGGATCTCGTCGCCGGTGGTCAGATCCCGGAGGATCACGGTGCCGTCCCCGCCGCTCGTCAACAGGTACTCGCCCCCGGGCGACACCGCGATCCCCCACGTCGCCTTCTCGTGGGGCTGGTACGCGCGCACCTCCCGACCGGTCGCCCAGTCGAAGGCCAGGACCGGCATCCGCTCCCCGGCAACCAGGAGGTACCGGCCGTCCGGGGTCGTAGCGCACACCAGTCCGCGTGCGCCCGGTCGGGTCGGGGAGTTATGGAGCCGCGTGCCCGTTTTGGCGTCCCAGATGAAAAGCTTGCCGTCCCAATCGATGGACGCGCACCGGGTACCGTCCGGGGAAAAGACAATGTCGTTGACGGCCGAACTGTGCCCGGTCAGTAACTGGGGTTCGGTCGCCGACGGGAACTGGGGTTCGGCTTCCCCGCCGACAACTTGGGGCTGGGCCGATCTCGCCCCGCCGAGAACCGCGTACAGGAGCCCGGCGCCGAGAACCGGCGCGCACCAAGCGGCGCGCCGCGCGCCGCGGGAGAGGCGCTGGAGCTTCGTCCGCGGCGCGCGCGCGGGGCGGACGATCGAGGTCGTTTCGGCGGCGCGGAGCACGACCGTGATCTCGCTCGGCATATCGACCGGGAGCCACGGGGAGAGCGCGATGATGACCTCGCGGGCCGACTGGTACCGGTCGCGCGGGAGCTTCGCCATCATGCGCGTGACCACCGCGGCCATCCCGGGCGCGACGTCGGGCCGGAGCTTGCTCACGTCCGGCGTCGCCGCCAGTTGGTGCTGGGCCACTTTCTGCGCGGTCGACCCCTGGAACGGCGCGCGCCCCGTGAGGAGCGCGAAGAACGTCGCCCCCAGGCTGTAAATGTCGCTCCGCGCGTCGAGGTCCGCGTTGAGGGCCTGTTCCGGGGAGAGGTAGTCGGCGGTCCCGACGATGACGTCTTCGTCCAGGGTGCCGGTGAGCGAGTCCTTCGGGTTGCAAACGGACCGCGCGAGGCCCATGTCGAGCACCTTCACGGTGCCGTCGCTCGCCAGGATCAGGTTCGCGGGCTTGATGTCGCGGTGAACGAAGCCCTTACTGTGGGCGTGCCGGAGCCCGGCGGCGGCCTGGGCGATGTAGTTCGCGGCCCGGGAGTAGAGCAGCGGGCCGGCCCCGTCGATGAGCGCCTGGAGGTCGGTCCCGTCGACGAACTCCATTACCAGGAAGTACGTTCCGGCCGATTGCGTGATGTCGTGCAAGCGGACGATGTTCGGGTGGTCGAGGGCCGCGACCGCGCGGGCCTCGCGGAAGAACCGCTCCAGCCCGAGCTTCTCGCGCGCCTGCTCCTCGTTCAGCACCTTGATCGCGACCTTGCGGCCCAGGTCCACGTGCTCCGCGAGGTAGACGATGCCCATCCCGCCCTTCCCCAACGGGCCGAGAACCCGGTACTGCCCCAGTACCAGCCCGCGCACGCGCCCGGCGAGGAGCTGCTTCGCCTGGAACGGCGTGAGCACCTCCGCGGTCACGAGTTTTTCCGCGCACGCGACCGGTTCCGGTGGGAGATCACCGGCGACGCGGGCGAGCGCACCGTCGTCGAGCAACCCGCTCGCGCGGATCAGATCGAGAAAATCGGGAGTGGTCATCGGCGCGGCCATTGGGCAATCGCTCGGCAGCAGAGCGGGAGGGACCGTGAAGGCGGTTCGTGGGAACTGTAGGACGGATTCTCACGGATTTCCTAGGGTATTCCCGCGTTCTCGTGTGGGGCGGGAATTGCCGCTTCGCCGCAACCGTTCGCTCGTTTTCGTTCCCTTCATTCAACTCCGCGGGGCTACAATTCGCGCCGTAGCGTGAATTCCCTCGGCGGCACGTGACAGGGGCACTTCAAGTGTGTTCTCGATCTCACCCGACTCGGACCCGCGAATCGGCGATATCCACCCGCTCGCGTGTCGAATTACTCATAAATGGCGGCGCCCGTTCGTAACACCGCCCCGGAACGAACCCGCGAACCCGAAAGTACCTCATGTTGCGGCTTGTGACGCTCCCGTTCCGCTACCTGTGGGCGCTCCCGGTGACCCTGCTCGGGGTGCCGATCGCCCTCCTCGCGCTCGTCACCGGCGGGCGGGCGCGCGTGGAACGCGGCGCGCTGGAAGTGCATGGCGGGTTCGCCCGGTTCTTCCTCTTGCGGTGCCTCGCGGTCAAGGCGTCAGCGATGTGTTTGGGCCACATCGTCCTGGGTCAGGACCGCGCGTGCCTCGACCACTCTCGTGACCACGAACACGTTCACGTCCGCCAGTGCGAGCGCTGGGGGGCGTTCATCGTCCCCGCCTACCTGCTGTCCAGTTTTCTGGCGTGGCGGCGCGGCGATCACTTCTATTTCGACAACCGGTTCGAGCGCGAAGCTTATGGTTTAAACCGTTAAGCGACCGCAGGAATCGTGCCGCTGCGTTTGGTTCCGAGAGGAAACACGATGTTGTTCATGGTCATCGAGCGGTTCAAGAACCGCGATCCCGTGCCCATTTACCAGCGGGTTCGCGAATCGGGGCGCGCGCTCCCCGACGGGCTGCGGTTCGTGAGTAGTTGGATCGAAGTCAACTTCGACCGCTGCTTTCAGTTGATGGAGTGTGCCGACGCCCGACTGCTGATGCAGTGGATTTTGCAGTGGCGGGATCTGGTCGAGTTTGAAGTGGTCCCGGTCTGCCCGTCGCAAGAAACCCGCGAGCTGTTTGCAGGGCCGGGCGACCGGCCGGCGTGAGCCGGCCGGTGGGTCGAGGCGCCACCTCCGGGTGCCAAAGCGCCGGTCCGCGGTCACACCCCGCCGACGGTGACGGGTATCTCGAGTTCGTTCGGGTAGCGCTGAATTTTTAGAGCCGCGGTCGCGCCCGGTTGCAGGTCGCGCATGACGCGCTCGTAGTCCTCGACGTTGTCGATCACCTGGCCGTTAATGGCCACGATCAGGTCGCCGGGCTGAGTGACGGCCCCGCGCGCGTTGAACGTGCAGCCGCGCAGCCCGGCGGCCTCGGCCGGTCCCTTCGGCACCAGCCGCTCGATCATGACGCCGTGGTCGTAGCGCGCCTGGCGCAGCCGGCGCTCGTCGAACAGTTTCACGCCCAGGTCCGGGCGGAGCGAGCGCCCCGACTGGATCAGCTCGGTCACCACGCGGTTCACCGTGTCGACCGGGATCGCGAACCCGATACCCACGTTGCCCCCGTTGGGGGTCGCGATCGAGGTGTTCACGCCGATCAAGCGCCCCGTCTTGTCGAGCAGCGGGCCGCCGCTGTTACCGGGGTTGATGGCCGCGTCGGTCTGAATCACCTTCGGGATCTTGATCCCGCTCGGCGACTCGATGATGCGGTTAAGCGAGCTGATGAGCCCCTTCGTCATGGTCAAACTCAGCCCGAACGGGTTGCCGATCGCGTAGGCCTTCTGGCCCACCTTCAAATCGCCCGACGTGCCGACCGTGATGGGTTTCAGTTTGTCCTTCGGCGCCGTGATCTGAATGACCGCGAGGTCGCTGTCCTCGGCCGTGCCGATCAGCGCGGCACTGTACGCGGTGCGGTCCGCGAGGACCACGCGCAGTTCGGTATTGGGCTTCTTTCGCACCTCCGCGACCACGTGATAGTTCGTCACGATGCGCCCGGACGTGTCCCAGACGAAGCCCGATCCGCCGCTGGTTTGGAGCTCGGTGGGCTGCTCGTCCCACCGGCCCCGCTTCACCATCACCACGTCCACGTTCACCACGGAGTCTTTGACGGTCTCGAAGAGCGAAACCGCTTCGCTCTCCTCGAGATCGAGCGGCGCGGCCGGTACCGTGGCGCGGAGCTGCGCGTTCGGATCGAGTCCGGGCCGCTCCCCGCGGATCTTGTTCACCACATACGTACCGCCCCACAACCCGGCCGCACCCAACCCGAGCCCGAGGAACAGGAACAGCGCGTACCACCCGGCCCCGCGCGCGGGCGGTTCGGCGCGTTGGTAGCGGTCGCGGGGTCTGGGCCGCGGGCGCCGGTCGTCGCGGTCGTCGTCGTCACGGTCGTCGAGTTCGTAGTCGCGCATTGCTCGCGCCCCTCGTCTTGGGTCCGTACTTATACGATACCGCGAACCGGGACCGGGATTCGACCGAATTGAATCCGCCCACAAAACACGGGCAAAAACTCGGTGCGGCGCGATCGGACACGTTGGGCGCTCCGGGTCGTAGCGGCCCGCCGCAGATTAAAACGGCCGGGCAAATAAAAATCGGTCACTCGTTCACCGCTCCCGGACCGTCGGTTACACTGTGCGGGTAACCTCGAAACCGGGGTTCCCACTTCACGTCCTTTGTTCCTAAGAGGTTAGCCATGCGGGCGCGTATTTTAGTGGCGGTGCTTGTTCTGACGGGTACCGCCGGCCTCACACGGGCGGACGAAAAGCCGATGGCGCCTCCGGCGCTCGAGCGCGGGGAACTGGACAAGCGCATCGTCGCGGTCGTGTACGAAACGGCGGTGCTCGGCACGGACCTGTTCAACCCCCCGCGGAGCAACCACGAGGGGTGCGCCCGGCTGTACCAGGGCACGCTGCTGGCCGTCGTTCCGCTGCTCGACCACCGGCCGAAGGCCCAGGCCGCGGCAAAGGCCCGGCTGGAACGCGCCCGGGGCATGAAGCCGACCGACGCCGCGATCGAACTGCGGGTCGCGCTGGACGAGATCCAGAACGAGATCGCCCCGGCCAAAAAAGACCCGAACGCTAAGACGAGCTTGTGGGACCGACTCGGCGGCGAGAAGGGCGCGCGGGGCCTGGTCCGCGCCGCGTGGCTCAACGCCGCCGAGAGCGCGGCGCCGTTCCGCGACAAGAAGATCGACGCCACCAAAGTCGAACAGGCGCTGGTGGCGTTCGTGAGCGCGAACTCGGGCGGGGCGCTCAAGTACAGCGGCGCGGACCTGAAGTCGGCGCTCGGCGGCGTGGCCTTTAGCGACACCGATTTCGACACGCTCACCAAGAAAGTGGTCGAGCAGTTCGAGAAAATCAAGGTGGCCGACTCGGAACTCGTGAGCCTCGGCAAAGCCTGGGAGGGGGTCCGCAAGGACTTCGTCGAGAAGCCGAAGAACTAACGGTTCGCACCCGGTCTGGAGCAGAAGACACGAACGGGAGGCGCGGCGCCTCCCGTTCGCTTTTTTCGGGCCGCCTTTCTCCGACTTGCCCCCACTGATAGGATTGGGACATGAACGAATGGCACCTCGCCCGCGGCTACCGGTTCGCGGGTATTGTGAGCGGACTGCGCACGGAACCGGACCGGCGCGACCTCGCCGTGATCGTGAGCGATACCCCCGCCGCGGCCGCCGGCGTCTTCACCCAAAACCGCGTGTGCGCGGCACCTGTGCAGGTGAGCCGCGACCGGCTCCCGCGCCCGGACGCCCGCGCGATCGTGATTTGTTCGGGGAACGCGAACGCCTGCACCGGCGACCAGGGACTCGCCGACGCCCGGCGCATGACCGATCTCGTAGCGGCCGAACTCGGGTGCCCACCGGAACAGGTACTCGTCGCCTCCACGGGCGTGATCGGGCGCCCGCTGCCGATGCCCGTGCTCGAAGCCGGCGTGCCCAAAGCGACGCGCGAAGCCGCAACCGGGCGCGACGCCTTCTCGAACGCCGCCCACGCGATCCTCACCACCGACACCGGCATCAAGATCGCGTCACGGCGGCACGCCGGGTTCACGGTCACCGGCTTCGCCAAGGGCGCGGCGATGATCGGCCCGAACATGGCGACCATGCTCGGGTTCGTGCTCACGGACGCCGCCGTCGCCCCCGCGGACCTGCACCGCATCCTCAAAGTCGCGGCCGAACAGAGCTTCAACAGCATCTCCGTGGAAGGCCACACCAGCACCAACGACACCGTGTTCCTGCTCGCCAACGGGAGCGGTCCGCCGCTCGCCGGCGCGGAGCTGGAAACCTTCGCCCACGAGGTGCGGCACGTCTGCATCGAACTCGCGCGCAAAATCATCATCGACGCGGAGGGAGCAGAGCACCTCGTCACGATCGAAGTGGAGGGGTGCCGAACGGACGTCGAGGCGAAGCAGATCGCGAAAACGATTGCCGAGAGCGCGCTGGTGAAGACCGCGGTGTTCGGCGCCGACCCGAATTGGGGCCGGGTGGTTTCGGCCGCGGGATATTCCGGGGTAGCGTTTGAAGAGAAAGACCTGTCGCTGTGGATGGGCGACATGCTGCTCTACCGGTCCGGCACCCCGTTGCCGTTCGACGCCGCGTCCGCGTCCGCGTACCTGAAGCACAACCGCGAAGTTCACTTCAAGCTGAAATTCACACTCGGTTCGGGCCGCTGCACGTTCTACACCAGCGACCTCACCACCGAGTACGTGCGTCTGAACGCGGACTATACCACCTGAAAGAGTCTCAAGTCGTAAAGTCGCAAGTCATAAAGTCTCGAATTCGACCCGACTTTATGACTTGCGACTTTACGACTTGAGACCCCAAAACATGCCCCTCATCGAACTCAACGCCGTGACACGCCGGTTCGGTGCGTTCACCGCGCTGAGCGACGTCACGCTGACGCTCCCGCCGGGGCGCATCGGGCTGCTCGGGCCGAACGGGGCCGGGAAGTCCACGCTGCTCAAGATCCTGATGGGGCTCATCCCACCGTCGAGCGGGACCGGCCGGGTGCTCGACGAGGCACTGGGCGGCGACCGCGACGCGGAGGGGAACTGGCGCTTACGGCGCCTCATCGGGTTCATGCCGGAAGCCGATGCCCTCGTTCCCGGATTAACCGGGGTCGAGTACGTCAGTCTGGCGGGCGAACTGTACGGGATGCCGCGGCGCGAGGCCACGCGGCGCGCACACGAGGTGCTTTCGTACCTGGAACTGGAAGAAGCGCGGTACCGGTGCGTCGAGGAGTACTCCGCCGGCATGAAGCAGCGGGCGAAGCTGGCTCAAGCGCTCGTTCACGACCCGCCCGTGCTGCTGCTCGACGAACCGACGTCCGGTCTCGACCCCGCGGGGCGCGACGCGATGCTCCGGCTCGTGAAGGCGCTGGGGGTCGATCACGGCAAATCGGTGCTACTCTCCACGCACCTGCTCGCGGACGTTGAAGCCGTGTGCGAGCGGGTCGTCATCATGGCGGGCGGGCGCGTGCGCGGGGAGGGAACGGTCGCGGAACTGTGCGCGCGCCGGCAGGACCGGTTCCGGGTCCGCGTGCAGGGCGAACTGACCGCGTTCCGCGCGGACATTGAGGGCGCGGGCGTGAAGTTCATCGGCGACAACGGCCAGGGCGAGTGGCGCGTGGCGGTCCCGGCCGGGTGGTCGAACCTCACGTTCTTCCGGCACGCGGACGCACGCGGCGTCGTCATCCGTGCCCTCGCGCGCGACGACGAGACGCTCGAAGAACTGTTCCTGCGCGCCGTGAGCAACTGACTATGGAGCAACCGATCCTTGTGTCCCTGATCCACTTGATCGCCACTCCCGAGAAATACGACGGAAAGCTGGTGATTGTGCAAGGGTTTCTCAGCCTCGAAGCTGAAGGAACCTGTCTCTTCCTCCATCGCGAGGACTGGGCGCACGGCCTGTACCAAAACGCTTGCTGGGTGAGTGTTCGGTACGGTGACCTCACGCTGGATCGCGCGAAGCAGTTACACCATCAATACGTCATGCTCGAAGGAACGTTCCGGCGGGAAGAGACTGGTCACATGGGACTATTGCAAAACGGCGGCATCTGCGATGTAAAAAGGTACCATCTTCGTCCGCGTGTGCGAGATACGGGTTCCTCTCTGCTCACCACTACGGACACCCCCAAAGATGGCGCAAACTGATACCCTGCTCCGCTACCGGCCGTGGCGCGGAACCGCGCGCGGGCCGCTGTTCGCCTCGACCGCGCTGGCCCGCGCTTCGCTGAAGTTGCTCCTGCGCCGGCGGCTCATGTGGGGGCTGTTCGCGCTGGCGCTGCTCGTGTTCTTTTTCTTCTTCTACGCGCAGTACCTCGTGGTGTGGATCGCGAACCAGCTCGCCACCGAAACCGTGCGCTTCGCCGGGATTCCGGTCAACGCGCGCAACATCACGCGGTTCCTCGACCGACTCGCACTCAACGGCACCGACCACACGTTCGGTAACTTCATCTGGTACCAGGGCTACGTGCTCGTGATCGTGCTGGCGCTCGCAGGGTCGGTGCTGGTGGGCAACGATTTTTCGCACGGGAGTTTGCCGTTCTACCTCTCCAAACCCATCGGGCGCTGGCACTACGTCCTCGGGAAGTGCCTCGCGATCGGCGCGCTCATCAACTTGCTGACCACGGTCCCGGCGCTCGTCCTCTGGCTCGAAGCCGGGCTGCTCTACGACTGGAAATCGTACTACCTCGACAACTTCACGCTGTTGCTCGGTATCATCGGTTACGGGTTGGCACTCACGGTCACGCTGAGTCCGCTCACCGTGGCGACCGCGGTACTGGTTCGGCGCACGGTGCCGATGGCGATGATCTGGATGGGGCTGTTCGTGCTGCTCCCGATGCTGTCCAGTTGGCTCGTGGAGACGCTGAAAGACGAGCGCTGGCGGCTCATCGATTTGTGGAACGATCTCTATCTGTGCGGCCTGTCGTGCCTGAGCGCGGACCCCGCGACCATCCGTCCGCAGCCGCAGCCGGAATACTGGCAAGCGTGGGTCGCGACCAGCACGGTCATCGGCGCGTGCGTATTGTATCTGCGTCGGCGAATCCAGGCGGTGGAGATCGTTCAGTAGAAACGCGGGGCGAGAGTTCGGGTTGGGGGCACGAGAATCAGCCATGATGCGCACCGAGTCGGAACTCACCGCTCCTCCCGAGTCGCGCGCGACTGTTTCCGCCGCCGTTCCTCACGCTTCGCCCCCCACCCCTCATTCAGAAGCGCCTTTACTCCTGTTCGAGCAGGTCTCCAAGTGGTACGGCACGGTTCTCGCGCTGAACCAGGTTACGCTCGAACTCACGGGCGGAATCACGGGGCTCGTGGGCGCGAACGGCGCGGGCAAGTCCACGCTGCTCCGAATGGCAAACGGGCAACTGAAGCCGACGCTCGGCCGCGTCCGCGTGCGCGGAACCGATGCGTGGGACTGGCGCGCCCGGCGGTTGGTCGGTTACTGCCCGGACATCGATGCGTTCTACGAAGACCTGTCCGGCCGGCGGTTCGTGTGGGTGATGGCCCGGCTGTGCGGCTACACGCGGGCCGAATCGAACCGGCGCACGGAAGCGGTTCTCGAGCGCGTGGGCATGACCGACCGCGCCGACCGCAAGCTCCGCGGGTACTCGAAGGGCATGCGCCAGCGCATCAAACTGGCCCAGGCACTGTTACACGACCCCGAATTGCTGATCCTCGATGAACCGCTCTCGGGAATCGACCCCATCGGCCGACAGGAACTGCTCGAACTCTTTCAGGCGCTCGCGGCGCAGGGCAAGTGTCTACTCATTTCGAGCCACGAACTCGAGGCCCTCGAGAAGCTGACGAACCACGTCGTCATCATGGCACGCGGGCGCGTCGCGGCCGTGGGCACGCTCCAGCAGATCCGCGACCTGCTCGACGATCACCCGCTGTCCGTGCGCATCGACGTCGCCCGGGCGCGCGAGGTCGCCCGACTATTACTCGCGATGCCGGAAGTGCTCGCGGTGGACGTGGCGCCCAAACTCGCCGACGGGGTCGAGGCGGTGGTGGTGAAGGCCCGCAACCCGAAGCGGTTCTTCGAGTTGTTCGGCCGGCTCGCGGTCGAGCACCAACTCGACGTTCAGCGCCTCGAACCGCTCGACGAATCCGCCCACGCGATCCTCGGGTACCTGCTCGGCGGCTCGGGGAAGACGTGAGTGAGGTTCGTGCGCCCGTGTTCGTGATGGCGCAAGGAAGAAGCGTTTTTGACAGGATTAACAGGACCGACAGGCTTGAGAAGGCAATTTTTTCTGAGAGCAGGGCCGTTGATCTCTAGTGGTTCCACCCGCTCGTTGACGCGCGCCGTTGGCCAAGAAACCTCCGAGCGAACGGCGCGCGTCAACGAGCGGGTGAGCTGTTACCGCAAATGTCCTGATTTCAAGACCACCGCTCATGTCACCCCGGCACTTGCGGAGTGACATAAGCGGTCGACCGTTACCGGGGACAAGTGCTTCAAATCAGAACGACATATAGATAAAAGGCTCCATTGGCAGAGTCATGCGGAACAGTGCGTAGTGCAGAACCACAGCGACACCGAGCCCCAGCACGAACGAAAACAGGTAACGAGCGTACCGGGTCACGGTTGGGCCTCCTCAAGGTAACCGAGTTGAGCGGCCTTGCGGCGCAATATCGGAGCGAGTTCTTCGGCCATCCGGCGGCCCCCGGCGACCGACAGGTGAACGTGATCGTAGTACTCGTCGCCCCCGTACCCCCGGCCCACCTCAACGACCGACACCCCGGCCCGCTCGTAGATCGCGCTCATGGCCGGCCCCATCGCGTCATACGTGAGGCGCTCGTCGGGGGTCAGTAGGTTAATGAAGTGCGGGTGCGAGCGGGTCGCGACTACGATCAGCCGCTCGCGCATCGGGGCCGGGAAGTCGTTGCGCAGATCCGATTCCGCTGGGAACGTCCCACCGAGTTCGGAGGGGGGGATCGCTTCACCCGAGGGCCGGCGCAGTATCGGGCGCAGCGCTTTGGCCGTAGATTGAAGGTGCGGCACAACTTGTGGCTGCAACGCCTCCAACAGGGACATCGGCGCGGGGGGGCGCATCGGGTCCGAGTCCGGATAGGTCTTCCGAGCCCGGTACCACGTTTTCGCGAGCGGTTTGCACCACACGGACACGGCGTACTCGTACTCGAACCCGTTCCACAGGTCGCGGTAATTCAGCCAACGGTCGAGCTGGGACTGTCGTTCCATTTCATCGCGCCGGTTCTGATCCTTCGCGCCGGGCGCGCTCGCGTCCGCCCGCTGGTCCAGTGGTAGTGTGAGGCGCGTTTCGCGTTCCGGGGACTCGAGCAACCGATTATGGTAGTAGGCGTCCCAGAAGAACCACTGGGTTGTCGGGCGCCCGTCCGGTTCACCGAGTGGGCTGGCCGGCGTGAGCCAGGTGTTCGTGACAACGAGCATCCGGTGGTGGCCGTCCCGGTACAGCATCTCCGCGGCCACGGTACCGAACTCCTGGGGGCACAGGCCGGGCAGGGCCAAGTTGATGACCTTGTACCGGTCCCCGAGTGCGGCTTGAAGCGCCCGGGTCCACACGCCGTCCGGTCCCTGCCCGCTGCCGAGGAGCACCGAGTTGCCGCCCACCACGACCACGATTTGGTCGGGGCGCGCGGTTTCCCGCATCAGCGCGCGCACCTGGTTCGGGCCGACCTGATAGTTGGTTCGGTAGTCCGTTTCCGCCGTGAACCGCTCGAAGTTCCGGAAGATGTTGGTCCGCCCGACCGTGTGCCCGCCCCAGGCGCAGGCCGCGAACCCGACCACCACGCCGGCCAGCAGCGGCACCGGACTGATCACCCGATCGAGCAGACCATCGAACCGGGGCATGGTGTCACACCTTTACGAAGAGGAGCCGGGCCATCTTCATCGCCTCCGGCGCCGGGTAGAAGAACAGCAGCCAGCCAATGGAGACGAATCCCAACGTGAGAACCCAGCCCACGAACGGGACGCGGTCGAACGCGAAGCCGATCCCGCGCCCGAGCGGCCCCAGTGCGTCCCGGTACGTGGAGGCGACGGCGATGCCGACCCCGTGGTACAGGCCCCACAGGAGAAAGTTCCACCCCGCACCGTGCCACAGGCCGCAGATCGCGAACGCGAGCAGCCCGTTGAACACCTTGCGCACCACCCCGCGCCGGCTCCCCCCGAGCGCGAAGTAGATGTAATCCCGGATCCACAGGCTCAGGGAGATGTGCCACCGCCGCCAGAAGCTCGTGACGCTCCCGGCCAGGTAGGGCCAACAGAAGTTCGCGGGGAGGCGGATCCCGAACATCCGGGCGAAACCGATCGCCATGTCGGAGTAGCCGCTGAAGTCCCACAAGATGCGCAGCGCGAGGAGCCCGAGGAACTGCCAGCGGTCGAGGACCGTCATTCCCGTGTAGAGCGGGGCGGAGTAGGCGATCCAGCTCGTCAAATTGTCGGCGGCGAACTTCTTCACGAGCCCGATCGCGACGCGGACCAGTCCGACCGCCACGTCCTGGCTGTTGACGCCCTCGGTACCGCACTGGAGCGCGGCAAAGAAGTGCTGGTACCGCTTGACCGGACCGGCAACGATCGACGGCCAAAAGACGGTAAACAGTGCGAAGTCGAACGGGTTCCGAATCGCCCGGTCGCCCCGGCACACGTCGATCAAGTAGTGGACGAACTCGAACACGAAGAAGCTGATCGCGAGCGGCGCCGTGATCGCGCGGAGCCCCTGGGCGTGGGCCTCCACGTAGCCGGCCGCGCCCGGCCACACCGACACCAGCACCTGGGTACAAATAAAAGTGCAGTATTTGTAATAGATCAGCGACAGGCAACTCGCCGCGATGCCCGCGTAGCACGGCCCGCGCCAGCGCGTCGCCCCCGCCAGATAAACGAACGTCCCCAAGATGGCGATTGGGATCACCCCCGCCGGCCCCGCGAAGTGCGCGTGAAACACGAGGCTACTAGCAAGCAGGACCAGGCGGCGAAACGCCGGGACGGGGCAAAACCAGTATATCGGATACAGCGCGACGATAAAAAAGACGAACCAGTAAGTCAAGAACAACATAGGGGTCGCCCCGGACCAGTGATTCGCTGGCTATTCAATACGTATATCGGAGCACTACGAGCCCCAACTACAGTCTTCTTTAGCCGAACGCATATTAAACAAAGTGCGATTGATAACTCGATCAGTTTCAAGAAACAAGGGCGATTGAGTATGGCCCTAATTCTCTCGGAATCGGGCAACCAAGCCCTGGCGGGTCTCACCCGGGCGCAGTTGGGCAGATAGTAGTCGCCCCGCGTTGCACGACTTGGGGGCCAACTACGCGGCTAACAGCCGATACGATTCGCGCACACCGCCCGCCTTATGCTGGAAAGATTTGCCGCGCGGGTCTCAATCACCCAGGGCATTCCGTTCATATTTGCCGGCAGCTTAGTCGTGCCTCGCAAGGCGGTATTCCGCCCTTTACAAATACTGGACATACGTTTAAAATCTAAAAGTGGCGCGCCCGGATCGCGACGAGTCGTTTGAAGTGCGTTTCGCGCGCAATTAACGGGTGAATTTCGCGGAAAATGTTACCCAATGTTAACCGTCGGCGCGGAGTAACGAGGGCTCACACCAGCGCCAATTAGCTGGAAATTTCAACCATTGGTACGTTTCGCGACGGGCGCACTGGTTCCCGGGGACGAAAACGTTAGCAATTGTTAGCAGCGCTCCATTAAAAGCCTCGATCGGTGGAGCACCGGGCGCAGATTCCCAACGCGGACCAACACGGGCATGAGTAACGAACCGCTTACCGCACACGCGCCGGTCCCAGCGCCCCACGATCCGCTCCCGAGCGCGTTCCGCGCGTGGGGCGTGCTCGTCGTGCAGAGCTTCCAGCGCCACTGGCGCGTGCGGCAAATGGGCTGGGTGTCGGTCGCGCTGCTCGGCATCGTGGTGCTGTGGGTTTCGGTCGTGACAGTTCGGGGCGGGTGGGATCTCGCGAACCAGCGCGCCCGCCGGAGTGCGAACACGAACGCGGAAGAGGCCGAGCGCCTCACCCCCGGCCAGCGCTACCGTGCCCTCGACGCGGACGAAATGTTGCTGTTCCGAATGCACGAGGTTCCGAACCCGCTGAACCCGACCGAAGACGCACTCGCCTCGCTGCTCCTGTCGATCCCGCAAGCCGCGATGCGGTCCGAAGCGTTCCTCAAGAGCTGGGCCTTCATGACCTACTCGCGCTGGGTCGTCATGCTCGTGTTCATGGGGTTCATCCTGCCGCTGTTCACGCTCTCCTACGCGAGCGGGGCGTTCGGCACGGACCGCGAGAGCCGCTCGCTCGTGTGGCTCATGACGCGCCCCATCCCGCGGAGCGGCATTTACTTGGCGAAGTTCCTCGGCACGCTCCCGTGGTGCGTCGCGTTCGGCGCGGGCGGGTTCGTGGCGGTGTGCCTCGCGGCCGGTTCCATCGGGCACGAAGCGCTCCTGCGGTACTGGCCCGCGGTCGCGATGGGCACGGTCGCGTTCTCGGCGCTGTTCCACCTGGTCGGCGCGCTCTTCCGTCGACCGGTCGTGGTGGGGCTCGTGTACGTGTTCTTCTTCGAGACGGTGGTGGCCGCGCTGCCGGGCAGTTTGAAGTTACTCAGCCTGACCTTTTACGTCCGCTCGTTGATGTATAATGAGGCGGTGGCCGCGGGCCACCCCGGTGACATGCTCCCCGCGATCACCGCGCAGGCCGTTTCGTCCGAGACCGCGTGGGCGGTGCTGACCGCGGCGCCGGTCGCCATCACGCTCGTCGGAATGTGGCTGTTCTCCCGGTCCGAGTACCGCGACGACATTTGAACCGTGCCCGTCCGGTCCGCCGGGGGTGAGTTACGAACGAAGGTTCCCATGCCCTCCCCGCCCGAATTTGTTCACGCGCCCATGCACGGGTACCGCGGCGACGACGCGCGCGCTGCGCTCACGCACCCGCGCGGGCTGACCGTCGCCATCAGCCGGCAGACCGGCGCGCGCGGCACGGCCGTCGCGCGCAAGGTCGCGGACATCCTCTCGTGGCAGGTGTTCGACCACGACACGCTCGATTACCTCGTGCAGAACGACACCGCCCGCGCGCAGCTCCTCGCGGACGTGCCCGCGGACGCGATGCTCTGGGCGGACGCCCAACTCGCGCACCTCCAGCGCGCCCGCAACCTCACCGGGTCCCCGGACGCCCTGCGGCTCGTCCGGCTCGTGCTCGCGGTCGCGGCGCGCGGGAACGTGGTGATTCTGGGCCGCGCCGCGGGGTTCATGCTCCCGCCGGAAACGACCATTCACGTCCGCATCATCGCGCCGGACGAGGCGCGGATCGCGTATGTGGCGCAGGAGCTCCGCATGACCCGACCGGAAGCGGCCGAAGAGGTCCGCGCCCGCGACGAGCGCCGCGCGCTGTTCCTCGATCGCACACTCGCGCTCGACCCGGCGGACCCGACCGGCTACGACGCGGTGGTGAACTCGGAGCGCCTCGGCGTCGAGGGCACGGCCCAGTTCATCGGCTGGGCGGTCCGCACCAAGCAGATGTTCACCGAACTGGCCGAAGACCCGCTCCCCCCGTTCACCGACCTCGACGAACTGGCAGGGGCGTAATGCCAGTGCTCGCGGCATTCGCCGAGTTCGCGCGCGCGGTCCGCGCCCGGTCCCCGCGCACGGCCGTCGTTCTCGGTTCCGGCTTGGGGGGCGCGGCGACCGCGTTCGTGCCCCACGCATCGATCGGCTTCGGCGACATTCCCGGCCTCGTTCCGCCGTCAGTTCAGGGGCACGGCGGGAAACTCGCGCTGGGCGAATGGGCCGGCGAGCCCGCACTGCTCTTCTCGGGCCGGTTGCACGTCTACGAGGGGCACCCGTGGCCCACCGTCACGGGCGCGGTGCGCACGATCGCGGAACTCGGCGCGACGCGCATCGTCCTCACGAACGCCGCGGGCGGAATCCACCCGGCGCTTCACCCCGGCGGGCTGATGGCGATCCGCGGGCACATCAAGTTACTCGGCCCGACCGCGTGGCGCGCCCTCGCGAGCGGCAAGAAAGCCCTCTCTCCCTATTCCCTACACCTGCTCGATGCGCTACACGCTCACGAAAGCGCGGCCGGGCGCGATCTGCTCGCGGGCGTGTACGCGACCCTGACCGGCCCGAGTTACGAAACGCCCGCGGAGATCCGCGCGCTGGCCGCGATCGGCGCGGACGCGGTCGGCATGTCCACCGCGCTGGAGGCGGAAGAAGCCGCGCAATTGGGGCTGGAAGTGGCCGCGATCTCGTGCATCACGAACAAGGCCGCGGGTCTCGGCGCCACCGCGCTCGACCACACCGAAGTGCTCACGAACGCGCAGCTCGCAGTGTCCCGCATGGCCGAACTGCTGGCGTGCCTCGTTCGCGCGCGACCGGCGTGAGCCGGCAGGTTGCCACTTCACCAAGCGCTCCGGTCGCCGGCACCGGAGCGGGAAAAGCCAATGACCGAAGCGGAATGGCGAGTGTGTAAAAACCCCACACCGATGCTGGTGGCACTGGGTGAAAAGCACGACTTTCAGCAAGACGAACCGACGTTCCGAAAGGCGACATTGTTTTCGTGTGCATGTTGCAGACGCATCTGATCTTCGTTATCCGATCGCAGATCGCGCGATCTCGTAGAGATAATCGAACGCAAGGTCGACGGGGTCACAGATTGGACGGCCGTGTGGGATGCCGAAGACGCCGCCAAAGAAGCTGCCGATGAGGTTCGCGGACTCGCGTCCTCAGCCACATGGCTATTGGCAGAACTTTCATCCGAAGCGACACCATCTCAAGTTGAGGTGATTGCTGACACTGCCGCCAACGCCCATGTTTTCGCAAGTATCGGTGGCCACGACACGAGTTCACTGATGTGGGTGGCAGCGGTGGAAGTGGAAAAGCGCGATCAAGCGGACACCCTCCGCGACATTTTCGGTAACACATTTCGTCCCGTATCGCTCTCTCCTTCGTGGCGCACGGATACGGCCGTTGCGCTGGCCACTCAAATGTACGAAGCGCGTGAGTTCAGCACGATGCCGATCCTCGCCGACGCACTCCAGGACGCCGGATGCGACAGCGCCGACATCTTGGAGCACTGTCGCAGCAAGGGGCCGCACGTGCGCGGGTGCTGGGTCGTGGACCTCGTGCTCGGCAAAGAGTGAGCCGATCGAGCGCGAACGGCGCCTTCGGGCGTAGTGCGGAATATGAGGGCACCATGACCCAATTGCCTGCGAACCTCATCGATCAGATCGAGTGTCTCGGGGGACGGCCCGCGGCGACGGGTCACCCGCTACTCGACGCGGTGTGGCCGGACGGGTGGCGCTACCGTCTCGGACCGGAGTTCAGTCCGTATAAACTCACGCTCGGGCGCGCGACGCCCGGCCCCACCGCCGAAGACGGGCTTCGCCCCTACCCCGACGCGATCTGCTTCGGCCGAGACGATGACGACGAAATACTGCTCCTGCTCCTCCCGGACGGCACTGCGTTCGCGCTGGACACGTTCCCGGAGCGGGCCACGCTAGCCGAATCGCCCGCCGCGTTGCTCGCCAAACTCGAACTGGACGTGGCGGCCAGCTCGGTCGCCGTCCCTCGGCGCGAGGGGCGGTTCTACCGGACCTTTAACGGGAGCGTGGTATTCGCGCTCGAGAACCAGGACGCCGTTCTCGTTCTGTCCGAGCCCGACGGGGTCGAAAAATCCGGTTTGCCGGCCGGAACGGTGTACGAGCTGGCTTCCTGGGACGGGGTCTTCGAGTGGCCGGGGTTGCCGACCGACGAGGAGAACTTTCTCCGCTCGAACGCGATGAGCCTGAAAGAAGAGCTCGAATTCGCGCTTCCCCCCGCTGCACCCACAGCACTACCGGACGTGCCACCGACGTACCCCGGTGAAACCCTCAGCGCTACGATTTTCGAGCAGGTCTACCGTCTCGGTGGGGCGCTCCCACCCCCTCCAACCGAGATCGCCCGAACGGATTGGAACGGCGTTCCCGTGCCGGAACCGCTCCGGCGCTTCCTGTTCGACACGCAGTGGACCGCGGGGCGGGTGTTCGCCGACGAGGGCAGTTGCTTTCGCGTGTGGAGCTATCAGCCGGCGGTAATGGACTTCGGGAAGGAACCGTATGCGTTCTTCCGCGACCACCCGGACGCGATCGTGATTGGGATCGCGGACGGAGGGAACTACGCCCTCGTTACTCTGGCGAGCGCCCCGGACCCGACCGACCCACCGGTCTACCGCCTCGACCACGACGAGTACCAAGCCCCTCCCAGCGGACCGGTGCCGCTCTCGCAATTTCTCGCGCGCCTGGGGCCGGACCTGCGGGCCGAAAAGCTCCGGCGCGCCCCGGAACTCGACCAGCCGTCACCGTTCGGTCACCCACCCGAACTCGGCCGACTGTTTCGGACCAGGAACGGGAGCATTGTGTACGTGCGCGCGGTCGATTCCACGTGCGGCGAAGTCGTGATCCTGATCGGCGGGCACGACTTCCCGCGCGACCTGCCGGGCCAGTACCCGGGCCAGGCGTATCGTGTGAACCGGAACGGGTTGTACGAAGGGCCGTGCATTTGGGATTTCCGGCTCCGGTTGTCCCTGGTCGAGTTGCTTCCCGCGCCTCCGGTGTGATCGGGTGGCAAGGGAGTGGCAAGGGGCGATCGATCACCCCCCGTTCTTCGGTTCGGCTCCTTCGGCCGGAACGATGATCTTGGGCTTCACCACCACGACCCACACCTTGTCCTTTGGCGCGTAGGCGAGGCGGAAAATCGCCGCGCCGCCGTCCGCCACAACCGTCGACCCGGTCGCGCCCAGGTCTTCGGTTTCCGTCGCTTGCGCGACGATCGGTTGCCCCCCCACCTCTCCCACCGCGGCTCGCTTCACTCGCACGAACGCCACGGACTGCTCCGTCAGTTTCAATCGCATGGAGCGCCGGTCCGCGGACGCGATCGGGAGCCCGGTGAGTTTGAAGCCTTCCTTGATGAACTGCGCCGTATCAGCGTTGCCGCCGGGGTTGCTGAAATTCGATGCCGTCAACCGGGCCGCGAGCGTCGACTCGCGCCCGTTCGCGAACCGGCCGCTCGACGTCTGCACCACGCGCCCCGCCTTGAGGATCTTGGTCGCGTCCTCCAGTGCCTTCTGCTCGGCCGCGTCCGGTCGGTGCTCCTCGAACCCCTCACCGGTCACGAACGCCACCGGCGAACCGGCCTTCCCGCGGCCCACCTTCGGGAGCGCCTTTTGGTACTTCTCGAACGCCGCGGTATCGAGCTCGATGACCTCGGTTTTCACATCGATCATCAAATCGTGGAGCCGCTCCAGCGCCGCGAGCAGGTCCTTGATCTCGGCGTGCAGGTCCGCCGGCGCGCTGACTTCGAGCTGCCCGTTCTCGCGCTCGATGACTCGCGGCCCGTCCGCATCAATTTCCCCCGGGCGGAGCTGGGGAATCGCCTCGAAGAGCAATTTAATGACCGTGTCCGCGTCCGGGGCCTTTTGCGTTTTGGCCATCTCGTTGAGCAGGCGCGAGACGTCGTACATCTTCGTGACGGGCTTTTCGCCCTCGAGCGGCTGCGGCGCGGCGGTCCCCGCGAGCACGAGTGCGACCGGGAGCGAAAGGAACTTCGCGATCATGTCGGGGCTCCGAACCAGCGACGAACGGGAACGCGGCTGCCTGCCAAACGTTCGAGCGGCGCGCACGTTGGTGGGTGCGCCTCGAGTCGCTACAGAATATGGCAGTTTAACGGTGCGGGGAATACCGACCGGGCGCGAGCCGGCGCTTGAGATTGGCCCCGGGCCGGCACGGGCCTGGGGCGCGCTCAACGACCCAACATCAACCTCTCGTAGCCTCGAAAAGGCACCTCAACTGTTGGACCGGTCGAGTAAGGCGTACTCCGTCAGAATTTGGTGCGCCCGTTCGGAATCGCTGTCGGAAACCTCGATCCGGTGAACCACGCGACACCCCACCTGTTCGCCATCCTCCACCGCTACCAATTTGTCCGGGGTGTATTCCGCAACAATGTTGACCGCGGCCAGTACCCTTTGTGCTGCGACCGCCCGGCCCGCAAAGTCGAAGTCGAATACCACGCGCGATCTCCGAATTACCAGCGCCATCAGACACCGGGAGGTAGCGGATTTACGCAAAGGTCACCACGAATCCTGCAGGGATCCGACGCAAACCTATACGGAATCGCATTGGTGTGACAGGAATTGAGATTCACGCAATAAAATTGTGAATGCGAAATGAACTTCGACAGCGAACGGCGCGCCCCCCCCGTTCCGATTTGCCCGACTTCCCCGCGTCGCCGTACCATGACCGGGTCGAGTGCCCGATCCGTTGCACCAGTTTTTGAAAGGATTCCGCTCATGCTCCGCACGTCCCTGGCTTGCTTCATCGCCATTGGTCTGCTGGCGGCCGGTCCCGCTCGCGCTGCCGACGAGACCTACACCATCAAGCTCTATAAGAGCAAAAAAGGCGATAAGACCGAGAACGCGAAAACGGAAGAGGGTGACACCAAGGTCGTCGTGGACATTGCGGGAACGAACAACAAGGAGAGCATCCCGAGCGGCAAGAAGGAAGTCTACACCGAGGAGATTCTGGAGAAGAAGGCCGGCGACAAACTGGCGACGAAACTGACGCGGGAGTACACCGTCGCGGAGAAGACCGGGAAGGACGGGGCGACCAAAGCGGTCTACGCGGGGAAGACCGTCCTCATTGAAAAGAAGGGCGATACGTACCAGTTGAGCATCGACGGCGAAGCCCTGAAGGAAGAAGACGCCCCGGAACTCTTCAAGAGCTTCAACAAGAAGGACGGCGAGCCCCAGAACGAAGATTTCCTGTCCAAAGATCCCGTTAAGGTCGGCGAGAGCTGGAAGGTGCCGGCCGACAAGAGCGAGCAGATGTTCAAAGCGCTCGGCGACGAGAAGATGAAACTCGACGTGAAGAAATCGACGGTGGGCGGCAAGCTCCTGAAGGTCTACAAGAAGGACGGCGCCCAGTTCGGTGTCATCGAGATCACGCTCACGGCGCTCATTACCGAGATCGATCTCGGCGGGCAGTTCGTCAAAGCCAAGGACGATAGCAAACTGGTGCTCAAAGCCACCATCGACACTTGCATCGATGGCACCGTCGAGTTCGAGGACAGCAAGATCGACATGACCATCGACATCTCCGCCGAGCTCCCCAACAACGGGTCGATCAGCATCAGCGGCGCGACCAAAGGCGTCGAGAAAGTGCGCGTCAAAAAGTGACGTGACACCGCCGAAGGACCCGTGACACGGTCCTTCGGCGATTGGTCGGACCGAACCCGAGGTCCAACACCCACTTCTAAACCGGCGCGTCCACAAATTCACAGCGCCGGCCCCAAAACCACTTGTATCCATTCGTCCACTAGCGTATAGTTCCGTTGTGTCTCGCGACCGTGGTAAACGAAATGTCGGCTCTCAATGCCTGGAATGATGCTCACGCACCGCGTTACCGCGTTGGGGGTTCGGGAGGGGTCGCGCTGCCGCTGAACGCGCCCGGGCCACTCGACCGACAGAATCGCTGGTTTTTCAGAGCGAAATGTTACCCGGGCGGCGGCCAAAAACGGCCGGGTTTCGAGGGTTGTTAGCGATTGTTAGCCGTTACTGCCCCCAACGCGACGGCTTTGAAGCGAGTGGGAATCGCCTAAGCCGTTGACAAATAAGCAATTATCGTGTTTAGCCCCGAACGCGAGAGCCCGCAAACCACCCCAGAGCCCCAAAATGTTAGCATTTGTTAGTGCCGCTGAGGAGACATGAGCAACAGGGGGAATGAACGAGGTATTCGGATATGAACGCGAGCGCGGAGTGTTTCGGTCAACCGACGGGTTCGCCTCAACGGAGCCTCATATTCGGTCGCCCATTACGATCACCGCAACCACTTGCGTGGCAATGATTTCGGCAAATTTCTCCGCGGGAATTCTTATCCGCGCTTGGCAACGCGGAGCCCGCGAGGTACAACGGTACGAGGCTTTTGGAAGGCCCGTCGCCCCTCCCACCGACCCCTCATCACACGGACGTGACGGGTCGAATGTTAACGAGGACGCTACCCATGGCGCGTCGAAGCGCCGACCCCGAAAGTACCAGCGCGAAAACGACTTCCTCCGGTTTACGCAGGTCGGACCGGTTCTTGCTCGGCCTCCAC
This sequence comes from Gemmata palustris, assembly GCF_017939745.1. Taxonomy (NCBI): domain Bacteria; kingdom Pseudomonadati; phylum Planctomycetota; class Planctomycetia; order Gemmatales; family Gemmataceae; genus Gemmata; species Gemmata palustris. The sequence goes on from NZ_JAGKQQ010000002.1 coordinate 558,267, forward strand.
TCGTTCGATCGGGTCGTTTTCGTTTCGCACGTTCAACCGGACCCGGACAGCCTGGGCAGCATGCTGGGGCTGGCCCACCTCGTCGAAACCCGCCTCGGCAAACCTACCGTCATTACCCGCGACGGTCTCATTAGCCGGGCCGAAAATCGGGCCCTCGTCGACGTCCTCCACCTCGATCTCGTTCCCATCGAAGAGGTGGAATGGGGCACCAACGACGCGGTCGTGATGGTGGACAGCCAGCCCCGCACCGGGCGGCACACGTTCCCCGAAGCGGTCCCGCTGTACGCGGTCATCGACCACCACGACACCCCCGGCGACCTCGAGGGCGTCGTCTTCACGGACATCCGCGCCACGCACGGCGCGACCTGCACGCTCGTCACCAAGTACCTGCTGGAACAGGGGGCCGCGATCCCGGAGAAGGTCGCGACCGCCCTGCTCTACGGCATCGAAACGGAAGTCACGGGGTACCCGCGCGAGGCCAGCCCCGCGGACGACGCGGCGCTCATCGTGCTGTACCCGGTTGCGGACAAGGACGTGATCGCCCAGATCCGCAACGCCCGGCTCCCGCACAGCTACTTCGAGTGTACGCTCCAGGCGATGCAGAGTTCGTTCATCTACGACCGCCTGCTGCTGAGTTGGGTGAACCCGCTGCCGCTGCCGGAACAAGCGGCCGAGGTCGTGGACTTCATGATCCGCTTCGATCAAGTGGACTACGCGGTGTGCGGCGGGGTCTACCAGGACTCCCTGATCCTGTCCGTGCGCGCGTCGATCGAGAACGCACGAGCGGGCGAGATCTTGCGCCAGGTGGTGGGGAAGCTCGGCCGCGCGGGGGGGCACGACCGGCGCGCGGGCGGGAGCATCCCGCTCCCGAGCACCGCCCCCAGCGCGATCGAGGACATCCAGGGCGAGCTCCGGCGCCGGTTCCTCAAGGCGCTCAAGATCGAAGACACGCGCGGCCAGCGCCTCGTCCCGCTCCGCGAAATGCTCCAGAACTTGCAATCGTGAGCCGTTCCACGTTCCAAACGGGACCGGAAACGACCTGGAACGTGGACCTCTGATACATGGAACCTACGCCACCGCCGCCGAGTACTCCGCCCGCGAAGTCCACTTTGCGGAGCGGGTGCCTGCTACCGGCAGCGGTCGTGTTTTTGTTGGTCTCGGTCCTCGTCAACATCGTCTTCGTACTCGGCTACACGGGTGCGATCAGCGATCCGCTGACCGAAGCGCCCGATAACCTCAACGAGCAGTTCTACCTCGGCGACGCCAGCGCGAGGGACAAAATCGCGGTCGTTCGCGTGAGCGGCGTCATTACCGAGAGCGGCATCGCGTACCCGATTCAGCAGCTCCGTGCCGCCGCCGCGGACCGGCACGTCAAAGTCGTGGTTCTGCGTGTCGATAGCCCCGGCGGAACGGTCACCGCGAGCGAAGAACTCTACCAGTGCGTCGTGAACGTGCGGGACAACAGCGGGCGCCGATTCCCCGGCACCGGTCCCAAACCGGTTTCGGTTTCGATGGGCGGACTCGCGGCCTCCGGCGGCTACTACATCGCCACGGCCGGGAACCCGATCGTCGCGGAGAAGACGACCATTACCGGTTCCATCGGTGTGTTCGCCGCGCTCCCGAACGTGGCGGAGTGGGCGCACAAGAACGGCGTGAAACTCGAGCTCGTGAAGGCCGGCGGTATCAAGGCGAGCGGATCGTTCTTCCACAATCTCGGGCCGGAAGAACGACAAACGTGGCAGGACACAGTCGACGGTGCTTACGACGAGTTCCTCAAGACCATCGCGGCCGGCCGACCGGGACTCAACCCGGACGCGCTCCAGCGCGAAACCGTGATCGAGCGCATGGTGCCGGAGCGCGACGAGAAGGGTAACCCGAAGCTCGTGAACGGCAAAACCGTCGAAGTGAAGTACACCCGCGTTCGGGCCGATGGGGGAACGTTCACCGCGCAACAGGCTCACCAATTCAAACTGATCGACGGCATTGAAGACCTGCCCAACGCGGTCCGTAACGCGGCCGCCCGCGCCGGGCTATCGAGCTTCAAGGCGGTCGTTTACGAACGCCCCCAATCACTTGTCGAGAAATTAACGGGCGTTCAAGTCAAAGGCCGCTCCGCTGAATTCGGGGTTCCAGATGTTAGCGCCAACTTAACTCCGCGCCTCTGGTATCTCGCACCCACTGCCGACGCCGGGTTGCTTGCTCCGACCCCGTGACAACCCGACTGACACCTGCCCAATTCTTGGACACTTGTCGTTCTTTTGGCTCGGCTGCACAGTTTAGACAGTTAGTGATCCGTCACGATTTTGCCACTTTTCGACCGGGCCTGAATTTGGGTGCTATCATTCGCACAACACTCACAGCGCCAACGAAATATCGCCTACTCCGTCTGAAATCCTGAAACTGTTTGCGGTTGACGACGATCTTATTAGTGGAGAGAGGGGCGATCCCCACGAGGTCGGCACGCTCTGTGCAGGAAATTTTGCTCCAAACGCGCTTTCCGGGGCGGTTTAGTGAAAGATGCACCGAGGCGCCGCCTATATTACCTGTCGTTGGGAAAATAGAACTGCATCAGGACTAATTTGGCCTGGCCGTTTCTACTTCCCAGTGAATCGAATTTAACTCAACAGACTCCAACGGTTATGGCCGAACGGACGCTGAAGACCTGGGAGGTACACAACAATGGCCCGTCAAGACGCTCTCCTGAGACTACATAAGAGTTTGATCTCCCGTCGTACCGAGCTCCGGAAGCGGCTCGGTCTCGAACTCGAAGAACTTGCCCACATTAAACACTCCTCCGCCTCGGGTGATGCCGCGGACGCGGCGTTCGACGCGAGCGGAGAAGAGATATCCTCGACCCTCGCCGAACTCGAAGCGAAAGAGTTGGCCCAGATCGAACGCGCGCTCCGGCGCCTCAAGTCCGGCGCTTACGGCAAGTGCGAAGTGTGTTCGATCAAGATCCCCATTGCCCGGCTCAACGCGCTACCGTTCAGCACGCTGTGTGTGAATTGCCAGCGAGAAATGGAACTCGACGGCGGCTGGGCCGCCGACCACGGCGGCACCGATTGGGGCCGGATCGCGGACGGCAACCCGATGGAGGACCGCGAGGTCCGTCTCGCGGACATTGAGAGCGATCTGGGCAAATAGCGCCGATTAATCCGATCGCACCGAGCCCGCGGCTTGCAGAGCCTGCGGGCTTTTTTCGTTGCACGCCGGGGGGTGTCCCAACGACTGCGCGGTTTCTCCCAGGCACAGTTCGCGCACCGAGAGTACGGGGGAGTAAAGTGGAAGCGGTTGAACGGGCACGAGTGCCTTGAAGTATCCGTGCCGGGCCAGTTTTCACTCAAGGCGGACGTCATGCGCAGGCAACTGCTACTTGTGGCCGGATTTATGGCGTGCTCGTTCCTCGGTGGGCTGGCGGCCGAGTCCCTGGTGCGCGGGGGGAGCGCTTCCGCAGGGACCGGCCGGGGACTGGCCCCGATGGACACGACGAACGGGGCCGGCCTCCCCCACGACCGGTTCCAGGTGGTCATCAAGCAGCTCGGTCCGTCCGTCGTGGCCGTGGACGCGGTGAAGCCGGCGCCCTCCGGTGCGAGCAAGTCGGACCCGGTCGAGGAATCCGGCTCCGGCGTGATCGTGAAGTTCCCCGGTGCGAACGGTGTGGTCGTCGTGACGAATTACCACGTCGTGGGCGCGGCATCACCCGGGAAGGTATACGTCACGCTCTCGGACGGCCGAATCGTGCAGCCGGCGCGGATCTGGGGCGACCCGGAATCGGACCTCTCGCTGCTAAACATTGATGACACCACCCTCCCCGCCGCCGAACTCGCGGACAGCGCCCGGGTGAAACGCGGGCAGTGGGTGCTCGCGTTCGGTAGCCCGTTCGGGCTGAACCAGACGGTCACGCACGGGATCATCTCCGCGACCGATCGCGGGCAGATCTCGCTCGGTTCGACGATCCGCATCAAGGAGTTCCTGCAGACCGACGCCGCGATCAACCCGGGTTCCAGTGGCGGCCCGCTGGTCGATCTCGACGGGCGCGTGGTCGGCATCAACACCGCGATCGCGTCCAAAAGCGGGAACAACAGCGGCGTGTCGTTCAGCATCCCGGCGAACTTGGTAAAGCGGATCGCGGGGCAGCTCATCGAGAAGGGTACGGTGACGCGCGGGTACCTCGGCGTGCAGCTCGCGAGCGCGATTGAGCCGGCCGAGGCCCTGCGCCTCGGGCTGAACCGCGTGAGCGGCGCGCTGGTGGAAATCGTTCACCCGAACACGCCCGCGGCCGCGGCCGGGCTCCGGGTCGGCGACGTGGTCCTTCGCATCGAGGACGTGGATTTGCGGGACGAGAACCACCTCATCAACGTGGTGTCGGCACTGCCCCCGGGGCAAAAGATCAAGCTCACCGTGTGGCGCGACCGCAAGGCCCTGGACGCTGAGATAGTGGTGGGGGATTACAGCGGGCAAAAGGTTCGGTCGAACAAACCGTAAGCAACGAAACCGTTCTTATAATCACAGAAGGGCCGCCATTCGTGGCGGCCCTTCTTCGTTTGATTTTGATTCTGTCGCGAGCCAAATCGGATCAGCGGAGATGGGCGTTTGAGTTCAGGTCGAGTGGCGCCGATCAGCAGATTACTCGTCGTCCTTGCGGTTGCCGCGCAGGAACAGCATCAGCCCGATCAGCACCAACAGGGCGACGAACATCCCGCCCATCGTCCACCAACTGCTCAAGAAATCCATGATCGGTTCCCCTCGGTTAAGCCCCTTTCGGGCGGCCTGAATAAACAGCGGGCGCGGTCTCGACTCGCGAGTAATTTCGGACGACCCGTCCGCCGGGCTGTTAAAATCAAACGTGTTCTACACGCCGGTTCGACCCGCTGCAAGCGGCCGCGCAAAAATCTTTCGTTTCTCAGCGTTACGAGCTACTTGCCACCGCACCCGCCGTGAACGAAGATGAACCGGTGCCCGCCACCCCGTTGTGGCGAACGTTAGAATTTTTGAAATCGAGACATTTCCTTCTCTCCCCGTAGCAGGTGAAGGCGCCGATGAACGCGACCGGTTTAGAACGGGTCCGCAGTGGCAACCTCCTCTACACCGACGAAGTGGGCCACGACGCCTGCGGCATCGGCGGCATCGCCGCCCGGGACGGAAAACCGTCCGCAGAACTTCTCCGAAAAGCGATCGGCGCGCTCAAAGCAATGGAGCACCGCGGGGGCGTGTGCGGCGACGCGGGCGACGGCGCGGGGCTCCTGTTCGCTACCCCTCAAGCCTTCTTTAAGGAAGAGGCCAAGCGACTCCGGTTCGACGGCGCGCGCGACCTGCGTTCCGAAGACGTCATCGCGGTCGGTGTGCTGTTCATTTTCGAGACCGAGCCGGCGCGCGCAGACGCCGTCCGGGCGCTGGTCCGCGACGCACTCTCCGGCGGGCCGGTGAAGTTCCTCGGGTTCCGCCCGGTCCCCGTACACAACGACGTGCTCCCGGCGAAAGCGCGGGCCACGCGCCCGGCAGCCATCGAACAAGCACTGTTCAAAGTCGAGGGCGACGCGGTCGCGGCCGATCGGTGGCTCGTGCTGTCGCGCCTCGAACTCCGCGAGCGCCTCGCGACCGCCAAGCTCGCGGCCTACGTCGTGTCCCTTTCGGCATCTCTCGTCGGCTACAAGGGGCTCATGACGAGCGGGCAGCTCGCGGGCTTCTACCAGGACTTCACGAACCCCGCGTTCGAGACGGGTATCGCCACGTTCCACCGCCGGTACAGCACGAACACCTTCCCGAATTGGGTACTCGCGCAACCGTTCCGGCTCACCTGTCACAACGGCGAAATCAACACGGTCCGCACTACCCGTAACGCGGTGTCGGCGTTCGCGCGCGGGCTGCAGCCGCCGCTCCCCGGGGGCGACCTGCTCACGCCCAAAATGAGCGACTCGGCCAGCCTCGACGAGTGGGTCGAGTACCTGATGCGCGAGCAGAATTGGAGCCTGCTGCGCGCGCTGCGGCTCTCCGTCCCGCCCGTGTGGGACACCGAAGCCGACGTGTGGGGACAAGAGGCGTTCGACCTCTTTACTTACTACCGGCGCACGTTCGGGAGCCTCGCCGCGTGGGACGGCCCTGCGGGTATCATCGGGACCGACGGTCGCATGCTCGTCGGGCTGGTGGACCGCATGGGGCTGCGCCCGGTGCGCTGGTGCTCGGACAGTCGCGGGTGGCTGTACATCGGTAGCGAGTCCGGGGTGTTCGGTTTGGACACGACCACGATCGTCGCAAGCGGGCAACTCCAGCCGGGGCAGATGATCGCCCTCGACACCGAAACCGGCGAGCGCCTCGACAGCTACCAGATCATGGCCCGCGTCGTGACCGAAGCGCAGAGCGAACTCGGCGACGTGCGCGACCTGAACCGCCGGCAGATCATCATCCCCGAAGGGTTCGACTACACCCGACAAACGGACGATACCGTGGGCGCGATGCTCACGGACCGCTCGTGGTCCCTCGACCACCTGCTCCAAGCCGCGGGCTGGGACTTCGACCGCGCGGTGTTCGTGCGCGAAATGGCGAAGCTCAAGAAGGAGCCGCTGTCGAGCATGGGCCACGACCGCGTGCTGACCGTGTTCAGCGCGCACCACCCAACGCTGTTCAAGTACCTGCAACAGACGTTCGCCGAAGTCACCAACCCACCCATCGACCCGTACCGCGAGGGCGGGGCGATGTCGCTGACGACCTATTTGGGGCGCGGGCCGCTCACGAGCGCCGCAGGGACCGGAGGCGCTGAAGCGGAAGCACTCCCGACGCGCCAAATGGAACTCCCCTCCCCCGTCATCTCGGACGCGATCGTCGAGGAGATCCGGCAGAACGAGGTGCTCGGCTTCAAACTGCTCGACGCGACGTTCCCGCTCCAGGGCGGTACGGACGCGCTGCGTTCGAGCCTCGTCGCGCTCCAGAGCGCGGCGGAGAAGGCGGTTCACGACGGGTACCACGTGCTCTGCCTCTCCGATAAGGAAGCGTGCAAGCGCGGGATCTTCCCGATCCCGTCGCTGCTCGCGCTCGGTGCGGTCCACCAGTATCTGTGCCGCCAGGGGTTGCGCGATAAGTGCAGCCTGATCGTGCAGGCCGGCGACATCCAAGAAGGCCACGACATCTGCTGTCTGGTCGCGTTCGGTGCAGACGCGGTTCACCCGTACCTGATGCTCCGCCTCGTGAAGGACGGGCTGACGTTCAAAGACCCTGACTCGAAGCAGGAACTGAAGATCGATGCGCGCGAGGCGCTGGAGAACCTGTTCGCGGCGCTCGAAGACACGATCAAGAAGGTGATTTCCAAAATGGGGATCACCACCATCGAGGGCTACCGCGGCGCACAACTATTCGAGGCCGTCGGGTTCGGGCCGGACCTCATGGCGTTCCTCGGCGAGTTCCCCAGTCGTTTGAGCGGCATCGGGTTCGCGGAACTGGTGGACGACGCCCAGTGGCGCGTGCAGCAGGCCGAGAAGATGACCGTGCTGGGCCGCAACCGCGACTACCACGCCTTCAACGCGAAGGTGCGGATGGCTCTCCGCGACGCAGTAAAAGAGGCACACCCGGAACCCGAACAGGGCGGCGGGGAGATGGCCTACACCGCCCCACCGAGCGACGATGATCCCGGCGCGTCCCAGCGCGTGGCCGACAAGTTCATCAAGTTCACCGACATGGTGAATACCCGCGTGCCCACGGTGCTGCGCGACCTCTTCTCGATCAAGCCGGGAGCGCAGATTACGCCCCTCGCAGACGTTCAACCCGCCGGCTCGATGATCGCGGACCACTTCCGTGGCGCAGCAATGAGTCACGGCGCGCTCACCGGCGCGTCGCACATGACGATCGCGGCCGCCGTGAACGAACTCGGGGCGACGAGCAACTCGGGCGAGGGTGGCGAAGCTCGCTGGCGCAATGACCTTCCGGAACGGGCTTACGGCGCGTTCTGGGAGAAAGTGCGTGCCCAGCGCGTCGCGCACCCGGAGATTTACACCCTGGATGGCGACATTGCGAAGAGCCGGTTCCGCAGTCGCATCCGGCAAATCGCGTCCGGCCGGTTCGGGGTAGACGCCGAGTATCTGGTGAACGCGGACGAGATCTCGATCAAGATGGCGCAGGGCGCGAAGCCCGGCGAGGGCGGCCAGTTGATGGGCAAGAAGGTGACGACCGAGATCGCGGAGATCCGGTTCGCCAAGCCCGGTACGGACCTCATCAGCCCGCCGCCGCACCACGACATTTACAGCATCGAAGACCTTGCGCAGCTCATCTACGACCTGAAGGCGGTGAAGCCCGGCACGCCGGTTTCGGTGAAGCTGGTCGCGGTGGAGAACATCGGGACCATCGCGGTCGGCGTGGCGAAGGCCGGGGCCGACATCATCGAGATCGATGGTATCGACGGCGGCACCGGCGCCGCGATGGTGTCGAGCAAGGAGCACGCCGGGTTGCCGAGCGAGATGGGGCTCGCGGAAGCGCATCAGGCGCTCGTCGTGAACGGACTCCGCACGAGCGTGAAGCTCCGGGTCGGAGGTGGGATCAAGAACGGGCACGACGTCATCAAGTACGCCCTGTTCGGCGCGGACGAGTTCAGCTTCGGTCAGGGGTTGATGGTGTCGGTCGGGTGCATCGTGTGCAAGTCGTGCCACATCCCGAACTGCCCGACGGGGATCACCGGTAGCCCGGAAATCTTCAAGGGGCACCCGGAACACACGAAGGCATATCTGCACGCGGTCGCGCATGAGGTGCGGGTGTTGCTGTCCCGTATGGGGTTCAAGCACATCTCCGAGATCACCGGGCGCTCGGACCTGCTGGTCCCGCGCACGGACCTGAAGGAAAAGCACCCGCGGCCCGCACTGTTGGACCTCTCGAAGTTCATTCAGCCCGACATGGCCCTGTCGCGGCTCGCCGAAACGCACCCGCAGACGCCCCCGGGCCGCGGGCTGTGCGACATTACCGGGTCGCTCAACGACCGGCTCTTCGCGGCCGCATTCGACGCGATCGACACCGCTCAGAACGCAGACCTCGTATTCCGGGTGCGCAACTCGGACCGCGCGGTGGGGGCGACGGTCGCGGGCCAGATCGCGAAACTGTACGGCCGCGAGGGGATGCCGAACCACCGCAAGATTAAGGCGCGGCTCGAAGGAGAGGTGGGGCAGAGCTTCGGTGCCTGGTGCGTCACCGGGCTCGATCTGGAATTGCGTGGGTTCGCTCAAGACGGCGTCGCAAAGGGCATCTCCGGCGGCACGGTGGTCGTCACGCTCGACTACACCATCAGCAACTACGGTGGCGAAATCCAGAGCGTGACCGGCAACAACGTGGGGTACGGGGCGACCGGCGGAACCATCTTCATCGGCGGCCGCGCCGGGCACCGACTCGGCATCCGCAACTCGGGCGCGACAATCGTGGCCGAGGCCGCGGGCAAGTATGCGTGCGAGTACATGACGCGCGGGAAGGTGCTCATCCTGGGACCGGTCGAGAACGAGATCGGCTCGGGCATGACCGGCGGCGAGCTGTTCATCTTCGACCCGAAGACGGACGTGCCCGCGAAGCTGCACGGCAAGAGCGTGACCGTGATCGACTGTGCCCACGTCGATTACGAGTGGATGCACCCGCTGCTGCACCAGTACTTCGCGCGGACCGGGAGCCGTCAGGCCGAGTACCTGTTGAAGAACTGGGCCGACGTGCGCCGCGGCCGCCGACTGCGCAAGGTACTGCCGCTCGCGGTGGCCCGTGCGATGGAAGACCTCAAAACGGCCGGCACCAACGCGGGGTGATCGGCCCCGCGAGTTCCAGCTCGTTCCTTCATCGCAAGGGCGATTTGTTGAAACGATAACTTTAGCCCTCCGAACACAGGTGCGCCCCTCGTTTTTGAGTGTGTCGCACCTGCCGGCTAACAATTGCTAACATTTCTGGGTCCGAGCGACCTCGCGGACCCGATAAAACCATCTAACCTGTTGCCATTTCAGAGTTTCCGGCACGGACACCCATCTCAAAACCCGCGCCAATTGCTAACATTCACTAACATTTCTGCGGTTTGACCTCGCGTTTGGAGCATCTCGTTACCCGCAATCACTCTCTTCACTCGGGTGTTGGGCGCGCCAATATTCCGCCGGCACGCCCCAATTAATCAATTGTACACTAGTGGACGAATTTTTGCAAACAGTTCCGATCCGAAAACGCGAATTTGTTGCGGAGATGTGTACGACAATGGCGCTGCAAGGGAGTCGAAAGGCTCCCTCTGAAACCGCGGTGACGGCTCTGGTGAGGCTATTTGAGTGGAGACGTGCTTTCGTCGTGTGCTTCGGTTTCGATGGTCGATTCGTTCAGCAAGTCACTGAGAATGTTGTCGGTCCACCAATCCGGCGGCGCGCCTTCCCACATCGGCCCAAACACAGTTGGTGGCACCGGCGTATCGTCCGTCCACTTCTCTTTTTCTGCCAATCGAGTTAGTCGGTCAAAGGCGCGTGCAGGAGCCGCCAGATGGCCGACCGTGCCCAACGTGACAACTCGAAGCAGGCTCCGCACAGCGGCGTCGTCGGCGAAGGCGCTGCCGCCAGCGCTAACGGCCTCATAAGTGCGAGCAAGTGGTTTTTTGGAGCGTTGGTCCAAAACTTTTTAACGACCTCAGCCCCGGCGCCCGGGGGGCTTCACCTTCTCGTGGATGAGCTTGACGAACTGTTCGAGGAACTCGAAATACTCGGTCCCCGCGATCTCCTTCACGCGGCAGACGAGGTGCCGCCGGCGCTCGATCAGATCGACACAGGTGTCCACACCGAGCTTCACGAGCGGCCCGCCCGGGGCCTGCATGTCCAGGAGTTCCTGCACCTCGTCCGGGCGCAGCTCGATCGCGCGGTCGCGGTTGCGTTCCAGCCAGGCGACGAGTTCGGGCAACTGGGCGCGTTCGTAAAGGAGGTTGAGCGTCTCCTCGTCGGCCGCCGGTTTGCCGTGCATGCGCGGCAACAAACGTTCGAGCGGGAGCGTGCGCAATTCACTTACTGTCAGACCGAGTGCGTCTGCGCACTGACTGACCGTGAGGTTCCGAAGCTGGCGCTTCGGCCCGCCCTGGAGGATCTGACGAACCGTGTGCCGGTTCAGGCGGGCGATCCGGGCAAAAACTTCTTGGTTCCAACCGCGCTCTTCGACGAGCCGAGCGATCTTGTTTGCGAGTTCGGCCCCGAGCCCCGGAGATGCCCCGTTCATCCGTGCTAACCCCGTTGGCGTTTTCCGTCTCTTGGCAATACTAATGCCGGGCCGCGTCGGTGGAAGAGAAGAGTTGGCAATCGGGCGGAAAAAACGCCCCCGCCGGCCGTTCAAGGTGAACGGCCGGCGGGGGCGCGGGTCAAAAACTGGTCAGCGATCAGTACGGGCTGGTGCTCCCGGCCAGCCCGCTCGCCCCGCTCACTTGCGGGAGCGGTTGCGGGATGCTGGCGCCGCCCTTCGGCGGGGTGGTCGGGGGCTTCGGCATTTCCTTCGGCGGGGTCGTGGTGCCCCCGGTGACGGGCGGGGTGGCCGGAACCACAGTGGCGGCCCCGCCGCACGGGTCGCAGGCCGGGGCGCAGCAGCCGTGAGACTTCTTGCTGGTCCAGCGCCCCTTCAGCTTGTCGAGCAGGTTGGGCTTGGCCGCGGCGCAGGGGTCACACGGCGCGGGGGCCGGGGCCGGAGCGCAGCAGTCGTGGGACTTCTTGCCGAAGCGGGCCTTCAGCTTGTCGAACAGACCGACCTTGGTACTCCCGCAATCGCACGGGGCCGGGGCCCCGCAGTTGCTGCACCCGGCCCCGGAGACCACGACCGGCGCGGGCGCCGCGGCCGGAGGTTGGGCAACCGGATCGGCCCCGGCCAGTGCTGCCGAGGTCATGAGTAGGAACGCGGCTGTCACGATGGGTATCCTCCGAAAGAGTTGAGTTGCCGTGAAGAAATCAAACTCACGGTTTCTCGCATCGACCCGGCCGTGACGGATTCGTGAAGCGCGTGAAGGAAATCTGTGACAATGTCGGGTGGCGGGGGCGCGGTCGCGCCGCGCGCGCCGCCCCGCGCGAGAAGAGCGCATCTGCCGCGCGCGCCGACCGCGCCGGCGGCCCGCGTCCCGACTCCGGCAGGTTGGGGTTGCTGATTCAGTGGACATCCGTTCTAAATACAGGGTCATCGCCGAACGACCCGAGGACCGACCCGTGGCCCGTGCAGAAAAGCAGTGGCACCTGCTCCCGTCCGACCCGACCGCGACCAACCGGCTCGCGGGGACGGCGCGGGTGTCGTCGGTCGTGGCGCAGCTCCTCATCAACCGCGGCGTGCGGGACGCGGCGGCGGCCCGCCGGTTCCTCGAAACACCGCTCGGGGGCCTGCTCCCGCCGATGGCGCTACCCGGGGTCCGGGACGCCGCGGACCGCATCGCACGGGCCATTACGGACAAGCGGCGCATCTGCGTGTACGGCGACTACGACGTGGACGGCGTGACCGGCACGTCCGTGCTGCTCCGCATCCTCGGCAAACTCGGAGCGGACGTGCAGTTTCACGTCCCGTTGCGACTGTCCGAAGGGTACGGGCTGAACAGCGAGCGGCTGCGCGACCTGCAGCGCTCCGGCGTCTCGATGGTGGTGAGCGTGGATTGCGGGATCGCGAGCCTCGCGGAAGCCCAGGTCGCGCGCGACATCGGCCTGGAACTGATTATCACCGACCACCACGAGATGAAGATAGGGCTGGACGGCCCCATTCTCCCGCTGGCGTCGGTCCTCGTTCACCCGCGGTTACCTGCGCCCGAGCCGTACCCGTTCGGCGACCTGTCCGGGGCCGGGGTCGCGTTCAAACTGGCGTGGGCGGTCGCGCAGCGCGCCTGCGGTTCGGAACGGGTGCCCGCCGAAATGCGCGAACTCCTGCTCGACGCGGTCGGCCTCGCCGCCCTCGGTCTGGTCGCCGACGTCGTCCCACTGCGCGATGAGAACCGAATTTTCGTGCGCCACGGGCTGGAGCGCATCCGCACGAACCCCTCCACGGGGCTCAAAGCGCTCCTCGACGCCAGCGGAGTGAAGCCGGACCAGGTACTGACGTCCGAAGACGTCGGATTCAAACTCGCCCCCCGACTGAACGCCGCGGGGCGCCTGGGTTGCGCGAGTTTCGCGGTCGAGTTGTTGACGACGACCTCGGGGGTCAAGGCGGTTCAGCTCGCGCAACAACTCGAAGCCATGAATAGTGACCGACAGGCGCACGAGCGCAAATATACCCAAGCCGCGAAAGAGATGGTCGAGGAACAATTCGCGAACGACCCGGCCATCGTGGTCGGCTCCACGGACTGGCACCCCGGCGTGGTCGGGATCGTCGCGAGCCGGTTGGTGGATTACTTCGGCAAACCGGCACTGGTGATCGCGATACAGCCGAACGAGGCCGTCGCCACGGGCTCCGCCCGGAGCGTCCCCGGGTTCGCGCTCCACACCGCACTCGTGGCGTGCGACGACGTACTCGAAGGGCACGGGGGCCACGCGGCGGCGGCCGGCTTCAAGGTGCGCCCGGAACGCATCCCGGCTCTACGCGATAGATTCAACGCTTACGTCACGAGCCACTACCCCGGTGGCGCGCCGGCCCAGCAACTCACGCTCGACGCGGAAGTTCCCCTCTCCGCCATCACGTTCGGGCTACTGAAGGACCTCGACAAGTTGGAACCCTACGGCGCTGCGAACCCGAAGCCGAAGTTCCTCGCGTCGGGACTGAAGGTGGAAGGCGCGCGCCTCATCGGTACGGGCGAAGTGCAGCGCCACATGGACTTCCGCGTGCGCCAGGGCGAAACGACGATCCGCTGCGTCGCGTGGGGCATGGCCGACCGGTTGGAAGAGTTGATGAGCAGCAACGGCGACTGCTGCCTGGCCTTCACGCCGAAGATCAACGAATGGAAGGGTTACAAAAAGATCGAGCTCCAGGTGATCGACCTGAAGCCCGGAAAAATGGTGTCGCTGGTATAACCAAGAGTGAGCGGGTGAAGGGGTGAAAAGACAAACGCTTGGAATCTGTCTTTTCACCCCTTCGCCCGCTCACTCTCATTTCTTCCCTTCTTTCGGTACAGGTTGGGGTAACGGCACGGGGGCGGTGCGTTTTTTCAACATTTCGATCTTTCCGCGCCAGGTCGCGAGGAACTTCTTGTAGTCGTCGCTGTTCACCGCCGCACCGACGGCGCCGACGTTCGCGAGGGCCGGCGGCGGAAGCCACACTTCCAGGTCCACCGCGGCGATGTTCCACAGGGCCGCTTCACGCACCGGGATGCTCTTGTCCGCGAGCAACTTCCCCAACTCGTCGAGGCGCTCGGGGTCGGGTTTCGTCGGCGAAACGAAACCGCGGAGCAAGCGCAAGAGGCGATCGGCCGCGTCCTCGTCGTCCTTGTCCTCGCCGAGTTCCTTGCTCACGAGCACCGCGCGCAGAATCGCCGTGTTCCCCCGATCGCGTGCGACCCAAACCGTGAGCGCGGTGACGACCGATTGCCGCGCGAACCACGGCAGTTCCGACTTCAGCACGTCCACGAGGGTCTTGAGCATGTCGCCCCCGGCGGGCGAACAATCGGCGAGCGCCGCCTGGGAATAGACCGTGAGGCGCGCGATGAGGTCGCGGTCGACGGCCGTCGGGGGCGGGTCGAGCCGCGATTCGATGACCTGGCGCGTCACGTTCCGCTCCGTGACCCGGTCGGCCGTGTCCGTCAGGAGGCGCGAAATGATCCGCTGCTCGTTGCCGTCAAAGGTCGGGTTCGCGGTCGCCTCCTGCATGTTCGTGATCGGCTTCGCCTCGGTGAGCACGGCGGACCCGGAATCCCAGGTCATTTGCGTGTTCACAGCGAACTTATCGACCGTGCGGAACCGGCGTGGGGAGGTGAACGCGGCCGTACCACTCAGGACCGCGACCCGGGCCTCGAGCTTCGGCGCTGCGCCGCCCGTGCGGGCGTAGGCCGTGCCGGGCTCGAACCACGAGACGAGTTCGACGAGCACGTCCGTCTTCTCGTCCGTCAGGGTGACGTCCCACACCTCGCTCGCGACGCGGACCCGCACCTTACGGGCGGCCGATTTCTTGTCCCCGTCGGGCTTTTTGCTCTTGAGGTAAATGCGCCCGCCGACGAGCGTGAGGTCCGCATCGAACCCGGCCCCGGGCGGGTGGAACGTCACGCGCGACTCGAACACCCGGTACGGGAGCTGCTCCGGCACGTTGCCCCACAAGTGGACCTGCACCTGTTTGTCGCGCTCGCCGATCAGCAGGTTCGCCTTGTAACCCGGCAGGGCCATTACCGGCGCGTTCGAGGCCACGACCTCGTCGCCGTCACCTTTGGCCCGGAGGCGCAACCACGCCCCGGGCTTCCCCGGGTCTTGTGCCACAACGAGCACGCGGTTGGTTTCGACGCGCCCGATCTCGCGCACCGCCGCATCGGGCGCGGCCACGGGGTCGCCGAGTCCGGGGCCGGGATCACCGGGCTTCGTCGCCGCGGCCTCGCTCGCGACGGCGACTGCGACCGCAACCGCCGCGTTCACGTCGGGGTCTTTCGGCTTCGGGTCGATCGGGACGGGGTCGCCCGGTTTCTTGGCGGGCGGCTCGGGATCTTTCGGCTTGCCGGGCGCCACGTCCGGCTCAGGCGTCAGTTGCGCGAACGAATAACCCGGCGTCGTCTCGGGGGGCTTCGGGGACTGGTGCGGGAGCGCCATGTACACGGCGACCGCGAGGAAGGCCAACATCGCCGCCCCGACGCCAAAGAGTGCGAAGCGCGCGGCCCAACTGGTGGCCGCGGAGTAGCGCTTCATGCCGAGGAGCAGCGCCGCGTCCGCGTCGTCGATCTCGGCGCCCCCGGGTTCGGGCGAGCGCACCCCGCCGACGGGCAGCTTCTTGTTCGGGCGCCGGTGCGGGGTCGACGCGGGCGCCTTCTGGAGCGCGTACATGCGCCGGTGGGCGCGCGGGGGAACCCGCACCGGTTCCGTGAGCACGAGCGTCAGAATCTGGTGACAGGCGGCCACTTCCGCGAGGTGAACGTCGGAGGCCAAGCACGTCTCTTCGAGTTGCTTGAGCGTGTCCGAATCGAGCCGGTTGTCCAAATACTCCGCGACCGTGTTGGGGTCGGCAGTTTCGTCATCGGCGTCGGCGGGTACGGGCGTTTTGAGCCCGCGTCGGCGCGTGACCTTTTTGATGCGCTCGACGAGTTCGCGGGCCTCTTCGCTGTCCGCGACCTTGCGACCGAGGCTGCGCGTCTCGACCGGACCGAGCGTGTCGTCAATGTAGGCCAACAGGGTGCGAAGCGTCAGGCGCGGCATATGTGGCTCCTCAACGGTGGGCACCATAGTTAGTGGCGCGCCGCAGCTCGCTTCGTGCAACATTCCGAAAAAAGCCGTAAGCTGGTGACGAAATGATCGGGGGACCTGAGTGCCCTCCCCCGGAAACAACCCGGAGCCTCGGAACATGACCGCGGTCCTTCTCCTGTTGTCCGCGTCGGCTGCGGCTCCGCCCGCGCCGGTGACCGATCTGAAGCTCCCACCGGGGTTCACCGCGAAGCTGTACGCAGACAACCCCGTCGCGCCCGACACCTACACGATGACCATTGATGACGCGGGCCGCGTGCTGATCGCGGGGCGCGGGTACGTTCGGGTGCTGGTCGATGACGATAACGATGGTTGTGCGGATCGTGCAGTCGATCTCATCGACGGACTGAAAGATGGACCGATGGGTCTGCTCGCGGAGGGCGATTCGCTCTTCGTGGTCGGGGATGGCGGGTTAAAGCGTTATCGCGGGTACAACGGCCGAGACAAACTGAAGGGACTGCCCGAAACGATTCTCGCGCTGAAAACGGCCGGTGAACACGACGCCCACGCGGTGCGCCGCGGACCGGACGGCTGGCTGTACCTCCTCTGCGGCAACATGGCCGGGGTGCGGAAGACCACCATCACCGACGCGCGTTCGCCCGTGCGCGATCCGATCGCAGGCGTGCTGGTCCGCATTTCGCCCGACTTCAAGAGCGTGGAAGTGGTCGCGGACGGGTTCCGCAACCCGTACTCGTTCGACTTCAATCGCGACGGCGAGCCGTTCACCTACGACTCGGACAACGAGCGCTGCGTGGGACTTCCCTGGTACGAACCGTGTCAGTTCTATCACATTGTGCCCGGTGGGAACTACGGCTGGCGCGCGCCGCAACGCGCGCAAACGTGGCGCAAGCCGCCGTACTTTCCGGACGTGGTGCCGCCGGTCTGCACACTGGGCCGCGGATCACCCACGGGAGTCGCGTGTTACTTGCATTCGCAGTTTCCCAAGAAATATCAGGGCGGATTCTTCCTCGCGGACTGGACGTTCGGGCGCATCCACCACGTTCCACTCGCCGCGAACAATTCGACCTACACAGGCGCGCCGGAAGTCTTTGCCGAAGCGGTCGGTACGAGCGGGTTCGCGCCGACCGCACTGGCGGTTCATCCCAAAACGGGCGAGCTGTTCGTGAGCATCGGCGGGCGCGGCACTCGTGGCGGCGTCTACCGGATCACTTTCGATAAAGGGGAAGCGCATCCGAAGCCGCTGCCGGTTGCGAAACGGTCGCTGGATTACGCCAAGGCAAGCGCGGAACAGTGGCTCACGGCCGCGGAGCCGAATCCCCGGAAACCAGCGAATACCGCCGAAGACTTGAGGAAGCGCCGACACGCTCTCGAAATGATGGCGCGCTACCGCGAGAAAATGTCGTGGAGCGACGCCCTCATCGACGCCGTTAAATCGAACCTGGCTTCGGCCGATCCGCTGATGCGCGCCGCAGCCGCTCGCGCCGCGGTCGCACTGGCGATCCCCGTCGGTGACGTGCCGAACAACGCGCCGCCGACCGCGGCGCAAATCGCGGTCGCGCTCGTCACTGCACCTGATGAACCCGTGTGGGCAATCAAAGTTGCTCTCGGGGTATTCGACAACACAAAAGCGACAGAGAACGAGTTGATCGCCGCGATGCGTATCGTTCACCTCGCCCACGGCGATTTGACGGCGAAAGACAGCGTGGGCACCGTGTGGGAGGGGTATACACTTCGCGATGAGATCCCAAAAGAGTTGGCTCGTCAACTCCGTGCCGGTCTCACAGAGCGGGTGCGCAAGTCTACTCAACAGCACGTCGAGCTCGAAACGGGGCGCCTGTTCGCGATTCTGGGCGGTGAGTTCGATCCCCCCGCGCGCTGGGCGACGCTCGACCGGATCCGAAAGGACAGTGACCCGGTCGACGACTTCCATTACCTCATCGCGGCCGCACGCACGAGTTCCAAATTCGTTTCGCCGAGAACCGATGAACTCGCCACCGCACTACTCGGCCTTCAACAGAAGGTGAAATCGCGCGGGGTGCCCCTGGACCGCCACTGGCCGCTGCGCTTCGATGAGATCCTGACCCGGTTCGGGAACAACTGGCACAAGTTGAACGAAGCGGTCGTCGATCACGGGGAGTTCGGCCGCCCCGAACACGCCGCGCTCGTTCGCCCACTGAAACTGGACGCGGACGATGCCACGAGACGGTTCGTGCTGAGTGCCGCCAAAGACAGACGCTACGACTGGACGCCCGGCGTCGTGGAGTTCCTCGCCCGTGTGCCGCGCGCGAACGTGGACCGGTTGCTGCTCGACTTGTGGGAGCGCCCCGGCTTAGAGGATGCGGTGTTGCGCGTGCTGGCACACGATCCGCGCGACACCGACCGCCCCAAGTTCGTCGTCGGACTGAAAGCACTCGACCCGGGCCTCGTGCGCATCTCGGCCGATGCCCTTGCTAAACTCCCCACAACCGACACCAAAGACGTGTGCGTCGCCGCGATTCGTGCGCTGCGCCGATTCCCCGATGCGAAGGCCGACGCCGGTACGCGCGCGGCGCTCTTCACGTTCCTTCAGAAGCACACCCGCGACAAGGTCGAATCGACCGAAAAAGCCTGGGCCGCGTGGCTCGTGAAGCAGCACCCGGACGCGGCGAAGGCACTCGACGCCAACGACGGGTTTGACGCGACCGCCTGGCAGAAGCGGGCCGCGGGCATCGTGTGGACCGCGGGCGACGCCGAGCGCGGGCGCGCTGCGTTCGCGAAGGCGACCTGTGCGGCGTGTCACGACGGCGGGCGCGCGATCGGGCCGTCGCTGCTCGGCATCACGAAGCGCTTCAGCCGCGACGACCTGCTCACGGCCATCCTTCAGCCGAACAAGGACGTGCCGCCGCGGTACCGCCCCGTGCGCGTGACGACCACGAACGATACGAGCTACACCGGCATCATCGTGTACGAAGCGACCGACGGCGTGATTCTGCAAACCGGCGCGGACACCACCGTGCGCATTGCGGGGACCGACATCGCGTCCAAGAAGCTGGTCGACGTGTCACTGATGCCCGCCGGGTTGCTCGACAAACTTACGGACGCCGAAATCGCCGACCTGCTGGCGTACCTGGGCACGCTCGCGGAACCGAAACCGAAGTGAGCCTCCTTTTGTTGTGTTGAAACCTTGCGAACGGCGCGGCGTAAGCCCGCCGTAGTGCTAAAACCACCGGCGGGCTTACGCCGCGCCGTTCGCTCGCGCCATGATTTCAGCACCACAAGTCTCTCCCGGAAGCAGTCTACCCCGAGGTTCTTTCTCATGCGTCGAATCGCTGCCCTACTGCTCGCACTCTTGTCTCCTTCCATCGCGCCGGCCGCGCCGCCGGAGTTTCGCGCCGGCGCCTACGCAATGGACGTCACGCCGGAGAAGTTCCCCGTTTCCGTGAACGGCGGGTTCAGTGACCGCAAGGCGAACTCCGCACACGACCCGCTCCACGCGCGCTGCCTCGTACTTGATGACGGCAGCACGAAGCTCGCCATCGTGGTCGTGGATAGCTGCGTGATCCCGCGCGAACTCATGGACGAAGCCAAGCAACTCGCCGAGAAGAAGACCGGCATCCCCGCGACAAACGTGCTCGTCTCGGCCACCCACACGCACACCGCGCCGACCGTCGCGAGCGTGTTCGGCAGCGAGGCCGAGCGGGACTACTCTAAGTTCCTCGCGCGTAAGATCGCCGAGGGCATCGAGCACGCGCACAAGAACCTTGTGCCGGCGAAAGTCGCGTGGGGCGTGGGCGAGGAACCGAATCAGGTGTTCAACCGCCGGTGGAAAATGAAACCGGGCGTGAAGAACCTCGACCCGTTCGGCAGCGAAACCGGCCGAGTGAAGATGAACCCGCCCCGCGCGAGTATGGACCTCCTCGAACCCGCGGGGCCGACCGACCCGCGCGTGACGGTCATGTCGCTGCGGACCGCCGACGACAAGCCGCTCGCACTGTTCGCGAACTACTCGCTGCACTACGTCGGCGACATGCCGGCGCTCTCCGCGGACTACTTCGGCGTGTTCGCGGACCTCGTCGGGCAAAAGCTCAAAGCCGGCAAGGGGTTCGTCGGGGTGCTCTCGAACGGCACCAGCGGCGACGTGAACAACATCAACTTCCGCGAGCCCGCGCCCAAGCTCCAGCCCGGCGAGCAATCGCGCGTCGTCGCGGACGCCGTTGCTACCGCCGCGGTGAAGGCGCTGGGCAAAGCCGAATACAGCAGCCGCACCCACTTGCAAATCGCCACGAAGGAAATCGAACTCGGGGTCCGCAAGCCGACGCCCGACGAGATAAAGCGCGCGGTGGCGATTCTGGACAAGGCGAAGGGGCGCGAGTTGAAGACCGCCGAGGAAACCTACGCCCACGAGACGGTGCAGATGGCACGGTACCCCGACAAACTGAAGGTTCCGCTCCAAGTCATGGTGATCGGCAGTTCCGCAATCGTCGCGATCCCGTGCGAGGTGTTCACCGAGATCGGTCTGGCTATCAAAAAGAACAGCGCGCTCAAAACGACCTGCGTCGTGTCCCTGGCGAACGGCTACTTCGGCTACTTGCCCACGCCCGCCCACCACGAACTCGGCGGCTACGAAACCTGGCGTGCCCGCTCGAGTTTCCTGGAAGTCGATGCGTCCGTGAAGATCGAGAAAGCGATCGGCGAGTTGTTGAAGGACGTACTGGTGAAGTGAAAAACACAACCGGCCGGTCGCGGGACACGCGAGTGGAGCGGATCTTCCGCAACCTCCTCGAATGACTCACGACCGACCGGAAGTTATGGGGATCGCGGTTCCGGCCGCGGTCCACCTGCCTCTTCTGTTCCAGCCCCGTTTCATCTCTTCGGCGGTGCCGGTTGAGAACAAAAGAAGTTAAAGCACGCCCCGTGCCAATCGCGAAAACGCGCTTCGCTCGTCCGCGCGGCGGCCCCTGCTCGGACCGTGCGCACGGTCAATAGGAAAAAAGGTGGAAAGAACTGCGTTTGGCGGTGTAGGAATTACAACTAATCATGCCTCACCGAGCAAAATCTTCACACTTCGTACCCGACGTGCGGAAGGACGCACAGGGCTTCCGCCGTGTGCTACGGAAGACGGCCCCTCCGGGGCGAAGACCAAAATCATCTTTCGACGCAGAGCCAGTAGGCAACGCTAAGCAGCTCGGCTTGGGGCGAAGGCAAGAACCGCTGAATGCCTTCCGCCCCGGAGGGGCTGGCGTTCGTAGCACACGGCGGAAGCCCTGTGCATTCTTTGCTCACCGCACCAAAATGACGCGCACGTCCATCACGTTGGTTCCCGTTAGCCCGCTGCGGATCAAACCGCCGACGCGCTCGAACAAATGATACGCATCGTGTCGCTGGACAAAGTCGTCCGCCGTGATTTTTTGTTCCGCGAGCGCGGCGAGGGTGGCCGAATCCGCGACCGCACCGGCCGCGTCGGTGGGGCCGTCCTCACCATCGGTTCCGCCGCTCAGCACGGTCACACCTTCCATCTCGGCACCGAGTTTCGCCACCAGCGCGGCCACGAATTCGAGGTTGCGCCCGCCCTTCCCCGCGTGCGCGCCAAGTGTCACCGTCGTTTCTCCTCCGAGCAGCACACACGCGGGCGCGGGGATTGGCGCCGTATCGCGTTTGATGCTGCGCACGATGCCGGCAACCGCGGTCGCCACGTGTCGCGTTTCCCCCTCAACGAACGACCCGAGATCGAGCACGCGGTAGCCCAACTCTTCCGCCTTCCGTTTCGCCGCATCGAGGGCGACGCGGTTGCTCCCGATCACGCGATTCTGCACGCAGGCGGGGACCGACTTGAGCGTTTCGGGGAACTCGCCACGCGCCCCGGCTTCGAGGTGATGCAACACAGCGGAAGGCGCGGAAGTGCTCAGGTCGTACTTCCTCAGCACTCGGAGTGCGTCCGCAAACGTGGTCGGGTCGGGCGCGGTCGGTCCGGACGCGATCACGTCGAGCGGGTCGCCCACCACGTCCGAAACGATGAGCGCCAGGAGCAACTTCCCGCGAAACGCCTCCGCGAGCCGCCCGCCCTTCACGCGCGACAGGTGCTTGCGCACGCAGTTCATCTCATCAATGGTGGCGCCGCAGCGGTGTAACAGCTTCGTGACCGCGAGCTTGTCCGCGAGCGACACACCCTCCACCGGCGCGGGAAGAAGCGCGGACCCGCCGCCGGAGAGCAGGCACACCGCGACGTCGTCCGGCCCCGCGCTCTGGAGGAGCCGCAACATCTCCTCCGCGCCCGCGACGCCCTCGGCGGTCGGTTCGTTCACCCCCTGTGGTCGCGCCGGGTGTAGCCGGATGCGTTTGAGAGGCGCGGTCATTCCGGCCGGGACGTTAAGCAGCCCTTCCACACGATCCAGCCGGTCCGTGAGTGCGTCTTCTAAACCCGCTGCCATTCCGGGACCGGCCTTCCCCGCACCCACGACCAAAATGCGCGGCGCCGAGCGAATCGCGGGTTCTACTTCCAGCGCCGCGCGAACGAGGGGCTCGGGGCGGACGGCGTCGACCGCGGCGGTCCAGATCGCGAGGGCGCGTTCACGTGACATGGCTTCACTCCTGGCGCTCGATTCGTGCTGCTACAATAGGGGTAACACCGGAAAGGAACCGCGATGAAGTTCGACCTGCACATGCACACCGCGCGTCACTCGCCCGACGCCGATAGTGACCCTTTTGAACTGGTGAGCGCCGCGATCGAGGCCGGACTGGACGGAATCGTCATCACCGAACACGACTTCCAGTGGCCCGAGGAGGAATTGGAGGAGCTCCGCAAGTTCGCGCCGCAACTGGTCATCCTCGCCGGGCTCGAAGTGACCGGGCGCGGCGGTGACATGCTGTGCTACGGCCTCACCAACACGTCCGCGGTGCCAAAGGGGATCGCGTGGCCGGAACTGTGCCGCGAGGTTCACCGCCAGGGCGGGGCGTGCGTGGCCGCGCACCCCAACCGGTGGGGGCAGCCGTTCGAGAAGATCCTCGCGGAGCAGAAACCGGAGCTCGACGGCATCGAAGTCATGTCGAACAACATGGACCCGGACCTGCGCGCGCGGGCCGCGATACTGCTGGAGAAGTACCCTCACTTCGCCCAGCTCGGGAACAGCGATTCGCACCAGCCGTACACCGTCGGGTGTTGCTGCACGGATTTCGACGCGGACATCCGCACGAACGCGGACCTTGTGGCCGCGATTCGGGGAAAAAAGGGCATCGCAAAGGTGAACGATGGGCACCGAACGTGAGAAAATGCTCGCGGGCGAACTGTACGACCCGCTCGACGCGGAACTCGCGCGCCTCCGCGTGCGCGCCCGCGATTTACTCGCGGACCTGAACGCGACCCGCGAGGCAGACGAGGCCGTGCGCCGGCGCGTGCTCCGCGAGTTGCTCGGATCGGGCGGCGACACGGTCTGGCTCCAGCCGCCGTTCTACTGCGATTACGGCAGCAACATCCACCTCGGCGAGAAGGTCTTCTTCAACTTCAATTGCGTGCTCTTGGATGTGTGCGAGATCCGTATCGGCGCTCGCACGCTGGTCGGCCCCGCGGTCCAAATCTACGCGGCCACGCACCCGCTCGATGCGGAACTGCGAAAGACCCGCGAGTTCGGCAAACCGATCACGATCGGTTCGGACGTGTGGATTGGAGGTGGGGCGATCATCTGCCCGGGCGCGACCATCGGCGACCGCACGGTCATCGGTGCCGGTAGCGTGGTGACGGGGCACATCCCCGCGGGCGTGATCGCGGTCGGGAACCCGTGTCGCGTGGTGCGGGAGATTTCGTGAGCCAGAACGCGCCCGAAGCAGCCCGCGTGCCCATCGTACTGCTTTCGGGCATGGCCGCAGACGAACGGCTGTTCGGGCCGCAACTCGCTCAGTTCCCCGGACTGCGTATTCAGCCGTGGGTCGAACCGCGGCACGGCGAATCACTCCGCAATTATGCCGCACGAATGGCGCAATTGATCGAACCGGATACGCCGTGCCTCATCGGTGGGGCGTCGTTCGGTGGCATCGTCGCACTGGAAGTGTCCGTACACCTCCGCACGCTGGGGTGCGTTTTAATCGGGAGCATCCGCTCCCCGATCGAACTCCCACTCCGGTGGCGCATGTTGTGGCCACTGACGCTTCTCGGCCCCGATTGGCTCGCGGTGTTCACTCGACTCGCATCGCAATTCGGGAAACGATTTTTGCCCGGCGGTACGGTGCGCCGGCTGCACCGATTGTCGCAGCCCGAAGCCGCGTTCGTCCGGTGGGCGATGTGCGCGGTGACACAGTGGCGCTCGCGGCCCGCAACGAGGCGCGTTCGCGTGTTCCAGATTCACGGCGCCAACGACCGGACGCTACCCGTCGCGCTCACGCGACCGGATGTCGTCGTGCCGGCCGGCGGACACGCACTGACACTGTTCAGCGCGGCAGCGGTCAATGCGTTCCTATCGGACGTGGCCCGTCAAGTCACACCGAGTCAGTCAGTTGGTCCAATCGAGAATTGACGCGGCATTACTGTGGAAGCCCGCGAGTTGCTCGACGTCTCTCTTCTGTCCGCGTCCGAATCACGTTTGGTGGGCGCAGAATGGTCAAGTTACTCAAAGCGGTTTCGCGGCGCTCGTGGTTGGGACTCGGGCTGGTCGCATACCTGATTGCGGCCGTCGCAGTTGGCTGGTGGTGGTTCGGTCAATCGACCGTCGACACGCGATTTGTCGGCACGTGGCACGTCCGGTCGGAAGTCACACCGCCTGAAATCGTCGTTGAGATAGACTTACACCCCGACGGAACGATGCAGATGCGGACCCGCGATCCCGGGACCGGAGCCGTTCTTTCCGATCAACCGTTTGGCCGCTGGCGCGCCGCGGGTAACCAGTTCCACGAGATTCACGCGACTCCCGCGGAAACCGACCCCCCACTGCGCCGGTTCTTCACCCGCAAAAAGGACCGCGTGTTGGAGTACACTATAACCTGGGGCGGACCGGATCAGTTCCGACTGGAAGGACCGGCGCTCGTCTCCCCCTTCGTGACTTGGACCCGTATCGAATCGCCGAATTCGCCGTGAACGGCGCTGTTCACTTCACCTTCAGTAGCAGCGACTTCGCGGCGTGTTCGGCGTTCGTCCCCTCGCGGCGGGCGAGCACCACAATGGGGTGCTCCATCGGCTTCACCCACGGTTCCGCGTAGAGCACCACTTCGCGGCTCGTGTCGCGCTCGGTGATGAGGATGCCGTTCAGCCCGATGTCCAGCACGCGAACGCCGTGCGGCAGCCCCCGCACCTCGATCGGTACGCGCCCGGCGAACTTCCCCTGGCGCGCGATGTCCACCGTGAACCGCGTCTCCTTACCGGGCTGAATCGCGATCGTCTGTTCGCGCACGGTCGTCACGATGTCGCCCACCGCGGCAACCTTCGGCAACCCGCCCGCGACCTCGCGCGTCACTTCCTTCCCGCCGATCGTCGCCCGCGCAATCAGTTTAAGCTTGGCGTCCGCGGGAACGGTCGCATCCGCGTTCGCGTAGAGGGCGAACGTCGTGGAGTTCGCACCGGCTTCGACGAACGTTTCCGGCGCCCACATGCCGTCGGGAATCCCGGCAAGTTTGACGTACACGGGGCCATCGAATCCGTCGGACCGCGTGACGTTCACGGTGACCGGGATCGCCCCTCCCTTCCACACGCTCGGTGCGGTCGGGTTGAAGCTCACAGTGAAATCGGGTTTCGGCAGGCGCACGGTCACGCGGTAGGCATGGTTCGGCCCCGCCGACCCGCGCGCGTCTGTCACGCGAACCTGATAGGTACCGTCCTGCGGGGCATCGAAGAACAATCTGCTGTCCTTGCCGTAACCCGGTCCGCCGTCGTCGTTGCGGTACGCGAGCGGGAACAGCGGGAGGCCGTTCGGCGGGAACGTTTTGCCGGGCGGGTGCAGTTCGATCTTGTACATCGGCAGCCCGAGGCTGTGGTGCGTCGGCGTGGTGCCGTGGAACGCGACCCGCTGGCCGCCGGACTGGTAGAACTGGCAATCGTCGTCCGGCCCCTTCGGGAGCGCGAGAATGCGCATCACCTCGCCGTTCACGTAGAGGTAGTCGTCGATCGCCAGTTCGTTCCAGGCGTCGAGCCGGATACCGGTACTGGCCGCGTCGTGGTCGCGGAACGTGACGCTCGTTTTCGCGGTCGCACGCAGCACCCCGAGCGGAACCGGTTTGCCGGCCGCGTCCAGGATCTCGATGACCGGATCGACGGGCGAACCCGCACGCTGGGCGAGCACCTCCACGATGAGGCGCTCCCCCTTCTTCGCGTCGAAGCGCGTGGTTTGGGCTTCGTTCGGCTTCGTGAAAATGCCGTCGGCGGAACCCGGCACGCGGACGTCCGCGCCCGTGACCGGGTTGAGAACGACCGCGTGGAACTCGGCCACGGTCACTTCGGCTTTGCTAACGGCTTGTGCCGCAGCGCCCGTGAGCAGCACCGGCACCTTCGCGCCGGGGACCGCGTCCGCCGGAATGGTGACCTTCGTCGTCACACCACTCGGTGCGCCGAGGTTCACGCCAGAAACGTGGACGCTAGTCGTGCGCCCGCGCTGGGCCGCGAGCGGGAACACGCCCGTAACGACCGGAACCGCACCAATGTGGAGCCGGTAAGTGAAATCGCCCCCGCCGCGAAACTCACGATCGCGGACACCGATCGCGTAAGCGCCCGCGTTACGCGCAACGAACCCGAGAGCCGCTGTGCCTTCCGCGAGAACGCCCCCGGCTTCGTCCGTCAGCACAAGTACCGGACTCAGTTTCGAGCCGAGTTCGGGGGCGAGAACCTGCACGCCGATCTGATCGCCGACCGCAGCCGTGAAGCGGTAGTAATCCATGTCCCCTTCGCGGTCCACCACGCCCGCAACGGTCGTATTCTGCTTCACGGTCATCGCATTGCGCGCGGAATCCGTGATGCCGGTTTCGACGACCGCGGCGAAGTAATCGACCGCGAACGCGACCGGCGCGGACTTCCCGCCGTCGCCGTCGAGCGTGAGTTGAACCGCTCCGACACGGGCCGCAGCGCTGATCGTGATCTCCACTTCGAGCGCGGTCGCGCTGCGCTTCGCCGGGTCGATTTTCGCGGTAATTTCGGGCGCGGTGGAATTGATGACCTTCACCCAATCAAGCCCGGTACCACTAATCGTTACGCGCGTAGTTGCCCCGCGCACACCGCCGGAGGGCGCGACCCGCGCCACTTTGGGCGGCACCGGCTTCGCGGGAACCGATGGCAGCAGTTGAAGAGCAGCCTTTCCGCTTGCTGCGTCGATCAAGACGCCCGCCCCGTCGAAGCGTGCGAGTGCGAGTTGCTTCCCGTCCGGCCGCAATGCGAAGTCCAAAATCGTATCGGGTTGAGCATCGAACACCTTCGCCTCGGCGAACTTGGCGGTGTTCCAGGACTTGATGATTTTGTCTTCGCCCGCGGAGTAGAGCTGCGCACCGTCGCCGGAATACGCGATCCGCCACACGGGGCTCTCGTGCGCGAACGCCGCGTGGACCAATTTTCCTCCGGCGGCATCGGCGGCCCACACGCGAACGCTCTTGTCGACGCCGGCCGCGGCGAGGTGCTTCTTGTCGGGGCTCCAGGCCACCGTGTACAACCAGTCGGTCGCGTCGCCGAGTGTGTACAGGCGCTTGCCGGTGGTGACCTCCCACACCTTCACGGCGCGGTCCGCGCTGACCGATGCGAGCAACTTCCCGTCCGGGTGGAACGCGACACCGTACACCGCGTCGCTGTGGTCCTTGAGGGTCAACCGCGGTCCCGGTTTGGCCTCCTTGTCGTCCACGTCCCAGAGGTGAACGACGCGATCGTAGCCCGCGGTCGCGAGTTGCTTCCCGTCGGGCGAGAACGCCATCGTGTAAATCGCGTCGCGGTGCGCGCTGATGGTGATCGCGCGCGCCGCGCCCGATTCGCCCGTCGCGTGGAGCGTGACTGTGCCGCTCTTGCCCGCGTCCCCGTGCGCGATCGCGAGCCAGTGGCTCTGCGGGTGAAACGCGAGAGCCGTCACGCGCCCCGTAACGGTTATGGGAGCGCCGATCTGTGTGCCGAGCACGTTGAACACGCGCACTTCGCCGGGCGTTCCGAACGCGACGAACTCGCCCTTCGGAGAGTACGCGACCGCGGTGACGGGCGGTGCGGCCGTCGCGATCGCGGGGGAGAAGAGGAGCACCAGCGAAAGCAGTCGAGCCATGAGAGGTCTGTCCGAGGAGTGAATCAGTGGAACAGGGCCATCGCGGTGCCGGCCGTGGCAAATAGCAAGAACAGCATCGCGAGCGAGCACCCGGCGCAACCGTCCGCGCACCCGCCGGCACCTTCGAGTGCGGCGCCGGCCACTTCGCCCGCGCCTTCGAGCGCCGCCCCCGCAACCTCGCCGACGGCTCCCACCGCACCGCCCGCGAGGTCGATCGCACCGCTCGTCACTTCGGCCGCAAAACCGACAAGGTTGGCGCCCGTACTCGCGACATCACCGGTCACGGCCACGCCATCAACAAAGGCGTTGTTTCCGCCTCCACCGGCCGCCGGTGGGTTGGGCTGAGGTTGCGGTTTTTCCCACGGCCTCGGTTGGAGCGGTAATGTCTCCGGTGTAACCGGGTACGTGTTTTCGGGCGTCGCGTCGGGGTTAAGCGGGTCCATCGGGCGTCACCGTAGCTTTCGCGACCGGCGCAACCGGTCGGCGGCTCAATGGTTGAACAGGAACTCGCGGCCCGTCAAGACCGCCCATACGAAGTCTTCGATCGTCTCGCGGCGAGATTGTGGCCCGTCCTTCGATCCGTCCGCGAGAATGTCCAAAAACTTCTTCTTTTCGGCCGGCGTCGGCACCCGGCTCAACCCGGACAGGAACACGCGGTCCACAATGTCCTCGTCCTTCAGCTTCTCCGCGATCCACTTTGTGACGACGGAATTCGGGTCGCGCAGTTTGTCGTTGAGTGTGTAACCGTTATTCAGGTGAAGGGCCTGCGTAACGCTGGCGTCGGAGGTGCGCTCGCACGCGCACGTCTGGATGCGTTCCGCGCGCCCGAAGGCGTCGAGGAACTGCGACGTGGCGAGCGAGTCCGGCACCTGCACCGCGCGCGTGCCGCGCGGGTACGAACCGATGGGCGAAGTCGCGTCGCCCGCGGCCGACGTGATCTTGTCGAACGGCGTCGCCACCCCGGTAAGGTCGGAATACGCATCCAGGATCACCTCGCCCGGCAACCGCCGCACCAGGTAGCGCGAGTAAAAGCGGTCGTCGGCCGCGTTCTCCTTCAGTGGCTTCGACGAGCGCTGGTACGCGGCCGAGTTCAGGATCGTGCGCATGAGGTGCTTGACGTCGTACTTGTTCTTCACGAAGTCGTCCGCGAGCGCGGTGAACAGCGCCGCGTTGCTCGGCGGGTTCGTCTCGCGCAGATCGTCTTCGGCCTCCACCAGCCCGCGGCCCATGTAGTTTTTCCAGACGCGGTTCACGAGCGCCTTCGCGAAGTAGGGATTGCTCGGCGCCGTGAGCCAGTCGGTGAAGTACGCCCGGCGATCGATGGGCGATTCCGCGGGGAGCGGCTTGCCGTCAAGGGGCGTGGGGGACATCGCGACGCCTTTGCGGAGGTGCAGCGCATCGCCCTCGGTCTGGCTCTGCACGAGCACCTCGCCCCCGCGATCGCCGTTCTTGAGCCCCACACGCGAGAACAGATTCGCGAAAGCCCAATACTGGTCCTGGGTCCATTTCTCCAGCGGGTGGTTGTGGCACTTCGCGCAACCGATGGACGTGCCGAGGAACGTGATCGCCGTGGATTCCGCCAGCGCGCTCACGTCCTTGTGGAGCACGAAGTAGTTCCCGCCGCCGTTGGTGAGCGAGCTCCCGCTGGCCGTGAGGACGTCGCGTGCGAACTTGTCCCACGGCTTGTTGTCCGCGACACTCTGGCGCACCGACCGATAGAAGGCCCACATCGCGGGTTGTGGGAGTTTGCGCGTCGAAACGAGCAAAAGGTCGGACCACTTGTGCGTCCAGTAATCGACGAACGCGGGGTGATCGAGCAGTTTGTCGATAAGCTTCGCGCGCTTTTTCGCGTCCGTGTCCTTGAGGAACGCCGCGACCTCGTCGGCAGTGGGCAGGACGCCACACGTATCGAGGTACGCGCGCCGAACGAAATCCGCGTCCGTACACGGCGCCGAAGCCGGGAGACGCAGAAGCTGCAACTTCTGATTCACGTGGTCATCGACGAAGTTGTTCTGGCCGGCAATCGCGCCGGGCTTGAGTTCGTTGGGGTACGGTGCCGTGAGGGTGAGTGTGGCGACTTTGGTACCGAACCCGATCGTGATCGCGGCTTCGCCGCTCCCCACCGGTGTGATGAGCCCGTCTTCGGTGACGCGGGCCACGAGTTCCTCGCTCGAACCGAACCGCGCGAGACGGGTCACGTCTTCGCTGGCCCCGTCGGAGTAGATCGCGCGCACGCGGACCTGGAAGTTCTCCTTTGGCGTTCCGGGCTTCACGAGGACCGCGGGCGGGAACACTTCGAGGCGCTCGAGTTCCGCGTCAGTGGACTTCGGGCCGGGCGCGCCGGCCTGGAGCCACGCGACTACCGTTCTGTAATACGGCGAGTCTTCCGTAAAGCGCTCGCCCCCGCTGTGGGGCATCGCGCGCACGGCCTTCTTCAGCATCAAACTGTCGGCCGGTTTGGTGAGATCGACGCGCCGGGCGAGCGCCTGCCGCGTGAGCACGAACCAGTCGGTTTCCGGGTCGTACCCGCGCAGCGACAACTTCATTCCACCCTTGCCCGCGAGCGCACCGTGACAGGCGCCCGCGTTGCACCCGGTCCGCGTGAGGATCGGGATGATGTGATTGCGGAAGTTCGGCGCGCTGGGGGCCTCGGCGCCCACCTTGCAGTTCACGTTCACCCGCCTGTCACCATAAGTGATGGTGATGACGGACTCGCCGCCGCTCACGGCGGTGACGAGCCCCTTCGCATCCACAGCGACGGCGGACCCGATTTTGGCCTGAGTCGAAGCGTACCGGACCAGCGCGGTTACGTCGCGCACGGCGCGCGCGTCCTCCTCTTCGACGACGAAGAGTTGCTGCGTCCGGTTCGGCCCACCGAGCACGACCTCGGACGGGAACACGCGCAGGTCCGCCGCCGAAGCAACCGGCGAAAGGCACAGCAGAGAAGCGAGAGCGGGAAGGAGGAACCGCATATCGAGTGCCCAATAACGATTATTCGTGATCGATCCCTACGGACGAGGCGTTTTGCCAATCGGTCCCTGAGCGGACAACGCCTGCTCGATATCATTCACTACCTTGTCCCAACCCGTTACATGGCGCTGAACCTCTTGAAATAGCGCGTCGAGTAATTTCCAGTCACCGTCTGGATCGACCTCGTCCGGGTCGTTCGGGTTCTCTGGAGTCCCCCAGTCTGGCTCGGGGATTGACCATGTGTCCACGGGAATACTGTTCGCGTTTTGTAATTGAAACGAAAGGTAGTCAGACTCAGCGCGCGGGATCGTGTAGGTAAGTACCACCCTCGACTGAGGCAAGATCACCTCATAGGCGGTCTCAGCTATTCCTCCTCGAGGAGCTCGTCTAACCCAATTCACTTGACCGGCCTTCGTCCGCTCCATCAGCCCCCGCACGATTTCCCGGAACTTCTGCAACGGAATTGTCGGAACCGATTTGACCATGACTCATCTCTCGGAATGGCGCTCGTAATTGATCCAACCGCGAGTGGAGCAAGAGCAACAATGGGTTCCATTTATCTCTCAAAAGTTTCGGTAGGAAGCTTCGCAGCTTTCTTCCCAATCATTTCAGAGAATGTGTGGCCGAACTCTCGCAACCTGCTCACCAGTTCCATCATGTTACCATCTGTTGCGGCACTTCCAGTGGAGGGCAGAGTAGCTAGAATTTCGGCTAAATCTCGCGCACGCAGTTCCGCCAATTTCCAATCACTGCCCGTAACGACGGTTTGCAGTTCTGACAACAGACGCCCAGCGTGCGCCGCAACGAATCGCTCAAACGCTTCTTTACTTTCTGTCAGGGTTTTATTCGCCGCATCTCGCGCCGCTTCTGCCGCCTCTTTGCCCTTCTTCGCTTCTTTTCGGGCCTCGCGAATTTGCACGATCGCGATCCAGAAACCCGCGACGCCAACAACTAATCCTACCACGCCAACGATGAAGCCCCACACCGTGAGGAAATCGCTCGCTTCGGGAGCCAGGGCGAACAAGTGCATTCACGGCTCCCCTCAAAACAGTTCGTTGATCGGCTTCAGGCCGTAGTCGACCATCGGCATCGGCCGGTTCTGCGGGCCGGGGAGTTCCTTGTGCGGATCGAGCCCCAACCCCTTGTAGAGGGTCGCCGCGACCTCACCCGGGGTAACCGGGCGCGACTTCGGGGCGTAACCGAGTTCGTCCGTCTCGCCGACCACCACGCCGCTCTTCAGCGGTCCGCCGCCGATGACGACCGACCACGCGCCGGGGTGGTGATCGCGCCCGCCGGCCGGGTTCACCTTCGGGGTGCGCCCGAACTCGCCCAGCGCCACCACCATCGTGTTCGAGAGCAGCCCGCGCTCGCTCAGGTCTTCGATCAGCGCCGTGTACGCGGCGTCGAAGTTCGGGGCGACCTCCTTCGACATCTGCACGATGTCCGTGAACGGCTTCGATCCGTGGATGTCCCACGTCACCTCATCGAACACGGTCTCGAACATGTTCACCGTCACGAACCGCACCCCAGCTTCGATGAGGCGTCGAGCCATCAGGCACGACTGCCCGAAGCGCGTGCGCCCGTAGCGGTCCTTCGTCTTCTCGGGTTCCTTCTCTAGTGCGAATGCGTTGCGGGCCTTCTCGCTCGACATCAGCTTGTACGCGAGTTTGAAGTTGTCATCGAGTTGCTTGGATTGGGCGTTCTTTTCAAACACGTCCGTTGCGCCATCGACCGCGTCGCGCAACTTCTGTCGGCGCTCGGCTCGAATCGCAGAAACGTATTCGGGGGGCAGCAGGTCCGGCACCTTGAATCCGGGCGCGTTCGGGTCCGCGTTCAAGATGAACGGGTCGTGGGGCTTACCAAGATAGCCGGCCGTGTGACCGTGCGGCAAGTTCCCGCCCGTGCGTCCGATGGGTTTGGGCAGCAGAACGTGTGCGGGGAGTTCCCCGCGGCCCCCCTTCAGGTAGCCGAGCGCGCAACCGATGTGGGGGTGCTCCACGCCGCCGGTAAAGAGCCGGCCCGTTTGCATCATCTGGTGACCGGTGTCGTGAACCGCGGTCGCCGTGTGGTACACGCTCCGGATCAGGGAGAACTTGTCGGCGTGCTTCGCCATCTTGGGGAAGATCTCGCTGATCTGGACCCCAACCGCGTTCGTCTGAATCGGCTTGAACGGTCCGCGCACTTCTGCCGGCGCGTTCGGCTTCATGTCCCACGTATCGAGTTGGCTCGGTCCGCCGACGAGGAACAGCATGATGCAGTTCACGTCGGTGTCTTTGCCGTTCGCGGCCTTCGCGCGTTGCAGTTCACTGAGAGTCAGGCCGAGCGGTGCGATCGCGCCGGCGTGCAGGAAATCCCGGCGCGAGAGGCCGTCGCAGAACGTCGCGGGGCGGTCGGCATCTAACCGGATCATTGGCGGGAACCTCGCGGCGGGAGCGAGCGGGAGCAAGTGTATCCGCCACAGTAGCCGAGTTTTACGCCCCGAACAATGAGAAATGGGGTAGGTTGCGCAGTCTCTTCCTGACAGGCCCGGCAGGATCGCACGGGCTCCCGCCCTATGCACCTGTAGCTGTACGCACCCTACTCCGCACCCGTACCCGCCCCCACGCGGAAGGTGTGGCCGTCGGGGTGCTGGAGGTGGAACTCGCGGATGCCCCACGGCTCGTTCGTCGGTGGGTGGGTGACGGTCATCCCGTGCTGCAGTACGAGGGCATAGGCGGCATCCACGTCAGCAGGGGAGTCGAGGAACCAGCTCATCCATACCCCACCGGTCTCGTCGTCCCTGGTGAACTTTGGCTGCGACCCGCCCCGCGCCCCCTGCGCGCCGAGGCAGAGGAAGATCTCGACCTTCCCGGAGCCGACTGCCCCGAATGTTGGCGGAGTGCCCCAATCCCACAACTTCTTCCAGCCCAACTTCTCGAACCACGCGAAGCTCACGGCCATGTCGGACACGTTCAGGATCGGAGTGAGGCAGGAGACGTTCATTGGACTCTCGTGTGAGTGGAAAAGATGAAAATAGTAGGCACGGCAAGTGCGCACGTGCAATGCGGGTAGCTTCCCGATCGTGAACCGCATTTCACATTCGCCCTGTTGGGTTGCGTAGCGTAAACTGGTATTGTCCTCCTGCCCTCCCCCGCCGCTCCCGCCAATAGACCGAGGCCGACCGATGCGGTTGCTTCTCGCGCTGTGTGCCGTCTCGTGTGCCGTTCCCGCCCGTGCTGCTGATCCCGCTCCGAAACCGACCACCGCGCAGCTCGAATACTTCGAGACGAAAGTGCGGCCGGTGCTGGCCGAGCACTGCTATTCGTGCCACGGGGTGAAGAAGCAGAGCGCCGGGCTGCGCCTGGACACCTCGGCCGGCATCAAGGCGGGGGCCGATGACGGCCCGGTGCTCGTGCCCGGCGACCCGACCAAGAGCCGGCTCATCAAGTCCGTGCGGCGCGAGAACGAACTGGCGATGCCGCCCAAAATGCCGCTCCCGGCGGATGCGGTCGCGGTGCTCGTGGAGTGGGTAAAGGCCGGCGCTCCGGTGCCCGCCGACGTCGTCAAAGACCCGACTGCCGACCCGAAAAAGCACTGGGCGTACCAGCCCGTCAAGGAACCCGCGGTCCCGAACATCGCGAACCCCAAATCCCCGATCGTGAACCCGATCGATGCGTTCGTGGCCACGAAGCTGAACGAGAAG
Source organism: Gemmata palustris (assembly GCF_017939745.1). Lineage (NCBI taxonomy): Bacteria > Pseudomonadati > Planctomycetota > Planctomycetia > Gemmatales > Gemmataceae > Gemmata > Gemmata palustris. The sequence goes on from NZ_JAGKQQ010000002.1 coordinate 593,357, forward strand.
GGACTATCGCTCGCGCCGCGCGCCGATAAGCGCACACTGATTCGGCGCGCGTACTTCGACCTGACCGGGCTTCCGCCGACCGCCGAGGAAGTGGAAGCGTTCGTGAAGGACGAATCACCGAACGCCTGGGGAAAACTGATCGACAAACTGCTCGCGTCGCCTGCCTACGGCGAGCGTTGGGGCCGGTACTGGCTCGACATCGCCCGCTACGCCGACTCGAAGGGTTACATCCTCACGCAAGAGCGCGCCTTCGCGTTCTCCTACACGTACCGCGACTACGTGATTCGCAGTTTCAACGAAGACAAACCCTACGACCGGTTCGTGACGGAGCAGATCGCCGCCGACCTGCTGCCGCTCGGCGACGACAATCGCGCGCTCGCCGCGATGGGCTTCCTGACGCTCGGTCGGCGCTTCCTTAACAACCAGGAAGACATCATTGATGACCGCATCGACGTGGTGACGCGCGGGTTCATGGGGCTCACCGTGACGTGTGCGCGGTGCCACGACCACAAGTACGACCCCATCCCGACAAAGGACTACTACTCGCTCTTCGGTGTGTTCGCGAGCACCAACGAACCGGCCGAACTTCCACTCATCGGCGAAGTGAAGCGCACGCCCGAGGTGCTCGCATTTGAGGCGGAACTCGAGAAGCGCGAAGCCGATTTCAAAGCCGACATCGCCAAGCGGCACGCGGCGAATCTCAAGAAACTCCGCGAACCAGCCGTGGTCGCCGAATATCTCCGCGCGGTGTTGGACATGCGCGGCAAAGCGAACATGGAAACGCAGGGAGCGTTGCGCCAGCGCGACCTGACCCGGCACACATACGACCGCTGGCGCACGTTCCTGGAAGCCGAGTGGAAGGCGAAGTCGCCGATTTACGCGCCGCTGGTCCAGCTCGCAGCAGTTCCCGAGAAAGACTTCGAAGCGAAGGGACTTGAAGCGCTCCCGAAGGATACGAACGCCCTTGTGCTGAAAGCGATCGCCGATGCGAAACCGAAGACGCTGAAGGCCGCGCTGGAAGCCTTCGCAAAGGTGATCGCCTCCGCGTCCCCAACCGGCGAACTCACGAAGGAACAAACCGAGATCTTCAAAGTGTGGAACGCGGGCGGGCCGCTCGACATCCCGATCACAGACGCGGACAAGCTCCAGAACCGCGTCGACCGCGACGCGCTCGCCGCGATTCGCAAGAAGATCGATGCGTTTAAGGCAGCGAACCCACACGCCCCTCCTCGCGCGCACGTCCTGAAGGAAAACGCGCAGCCCACACAGCCGGTGGTGTTCCTTCGAGGGAACCCCAACAACCGTGGCCCCCAGGTGCCGCGCCAGGCGCCGGAAATCGTCACCGGGATGAGCCGCAAGCCGTTCGCGCAGGGGAGCGGCCGACTCGAACTCGCGAAGATCATCACCAGCCCCGAGAACCCGCTCACCGCGCGCGTGATGGTGAACCGCGTGTGGCTCGGGCACTTCGGCCAGGGCCTCGTGCGCACGCCGTCCGACTTCGGCGTGCGGTCCGATCCGCCCACGCACCCGGAACTGCTCGACTGGCTCGCGAGCGGATTCGTCAAAGACAACTGGAGCGTCAAGAACCTGCACAAGCGGATCATGCTCTCGTCCGCGTACCAGCAGTCGAGCACGGTGTCGGGCGATCTGTACAAGCTCGATCCCGAGAACCGCCTGCTCGCGCACCAGAACCGGCGCCGGCTCGACTTCGAGGGCCTGCGAGACTCGCTGATCGCCGCCTCCGGGCGGCTCGATCTCACGCAGGGCGGCAAGCCGATCGACCTGTTCAAGGCACCGTTCTCGACCCGGCGCACCGTGTACGGGTTAATCGACCGCACGAACATGCCGGGCACGTTCCGCGCGTTCGACTTCGCCAGCCCGGACACGCACAGCCCGCAGCGGTTCCAGACCACCGTTCCGCAACAGGCACTGTTCCTGCTCAACAGCCCGTTCGCGCAAGAACAGGCCAAGGCACTCGCGGAGCGAAAAGAGATCGCCGATGCGAAGACGCCGCAAGAGAAAGTGACCGCGCTGTACCGTGTCGCGCTGAGCCGCAATCCGACGACCGAGGAAATTGCGCTCGCGGTCGAGTTCGTAACCGGCGACGACGCCAAGAGCGCGTTCGGGCGCTGGCCGCAACTGGCCCAAGTGTTGTTGCTCAGTAACGAGTTCGCGTTCGTGGATTGATGAGGCGCAGGATGTCTCGGATGCACAGGGCTTCCGCCCTGTGCTACGAACGACGGCCCCTCCGGGGCGAAGACCGGGAACCATCAACCGCCACGGAACGTTCGTAGTGGATTGATAGGCGCAGGGTGTTTCGGATGCACAGGGCTCCCGCCCTGTGCTACGGAAGACGGCCCCTCCGGGGCGAAGACAAGAACCGCTGAATGCCTTTCCGCCCCGGAGGGGCCGTCTTCCGTAGCACAGGGCGGGAGCCCTGTGCGCTCTGTCTTGTGAATGATCGGAACGATGAGGTGCGCATAATGCTCCCGTCCGCAATGTCCCGTCGCGAACTGCTGACCCGCTGCGGCGTCGGCATGGGGTTGCTCGGCCTCACGCAACTCATGGGCGATGCCGGGTTGCTCGCGGCCGACGGCCTCAACCCGCTCGCGCCCAAGAAGCCCCACTTCGCGGGCAAGGCGAAGCGCGTCATTCACATCTTCGCCAACGGCGGGCCGTCGCAGGTCGACACCTTCGACCCGAAGCCCGCGCTAGACAAGTACGCGGGTAAGACCCTACCCACCACGAACCTGCGCACCGAGCGTCGGACCGGGGCAGCGTTCCCCTCACCGTTCAAGTTCCAGAAGTACGGTAAGAGCGGGCTCGAAGTGAGCGAGATCTTCGCGAACACCGCGAAGCACGCGGACGACATCTGCGTCATCCGCTCGATGCACGCGGACGTGCCGAACCACGAGCCGTCGTTCCTCCTGATGAACTGCGGCGAGCCCCGCCAGATCCGGCCCAGCATGGGTTCGTGGATCACCTACGGTCTGGGCACCGAGAACCAGAACCTGCCGGGCTTCGTCGCGATGTGCCCCAACGGGTACCCGCTCCAGGAGAACCAGAACTGGCAGTCCGGGTTCCTTCCCGGTGTGTTCCAGGGCACCTACGTCGATTCCAAACACACCGACGTGGAGAAGCTCGTCGAGTACGTGAAGAACAAGGTGACCTCGAAGACCGACCAGCGGAAGCAGCTCGACCTGCTCGCGCGGCTCAACGGGATGCACCAGACCGCGCGCCCCAACGACCCGCAACTCGAAGCCCGCATTCAGTCGTTCGAGTTGGCCGCGCGTATGCAGACCGAAGCAGGCGAAGCGTTCGACATCACCAAAGAACCCAAGCACATCCTCGAAGCTTACGGCCCCGGGGAGCAGGCCCGGAGCCTGTTACTCGCCCGGCGGCTCATCGAGCGCGGGGTGCGGTTCGTGCAGGTGAGCCACGGACCGGTGCAACCCTGGGACAGCCACGACGACCTGGAAAAAGAGCACCGCCGGCTCGCGGGGCAAGTCGATAAGGCGATTGCCGCGCTGATTTCCGACCTCAAGCGCCTCGGGCTGTTCGAGGAGACGCTCATCCTGTGGGGCGGCGAGTTCGGGCGCACGCCGGTGGTGGAACTCCCCACGCCGGGCTCGAACCAGGGCAAGGTCAACGGCCGCGACCACAACCACTGGGGCTTCTCGGTGTGGCTGGCCGGCGGCGGCGTGAAGGGCGGGCAGGCGATCGGCGCGACCGACGAGTTCGGTTTCAAGGCCGTGGAGAAGCCGATTCACGTCCACGACCTGCACGCGACCATGCTCCACCTGCTCGGGTTCGACCACGAGAAGTTCACTTACCGCTACGCCGGGCGCGATTTCCGCCTCACCGACGTTCACGGCAAGGTGGTGAAGGAAGTGCTGGCCTGAACCGAACCCTGGGACCGCGGGCGTCGCGCCCGCTACTTCCCGTGCTATGCGCGGCCCAGACAAACGGAGTACAAAGCAGTCATGTCCTGTCTATTCGAGCCTCGAATAGACAGGACGTGATTGGAGACGTGAAGCGGCGGGCGCGCCCGCGGCCCCAGGAAAGCGTCACACCACCTTGCCCGCGATGCCGTTCAGCTCCTTCAGCGGGCCGAACGTGACCACCGTGTTCCGGTCGATGGGGTAGGCATCCAGGTACGCGCGGATGTCCTTCTGCGTGATCGCGTCGAAGTTCGCGAGTTCGGTGTCCACGTCGCGGTACCCGCCCGTGTACGTCCACATGGACGCGATCGCCATCATCCGCCCCATCGGGCGCTCGCTCCGGCGCACCACGCGCGACAGGATCTTGTTCTTCGCCTGTTGCAACTCCTCGTCGGTGATGCCGTCGCGCTGCACTTCCTTCAGGATCTTCTCAATGCGCGCGAGGTTCTCGGCGGTGTTGTCCGGTTCGCACGTGAGCGACACGAACACCGCGCCGCTCCCGTCGTTCTCGGCGTACCCGAAGTCGGCCGACTCCGCGTGCCCCGGATCGACGAGTTCCCAGTACAACCGACTGCCGCTGTAATCGCCCACGGCCAGCGCCACCGTGTCGGCCGCGTACCGCATCATCGAATCGGCGGGCGGACCGCTACCGACGAACAGCGCGTACTCCTGTTGGACCTTCTCGCGCGTCAGAACGTGCAGCCCCGGCGCCCCGGTCCACTCAGTGCGGTTGTCGCGGCCCACGGTGTCCGTGTTCCACTCCGAACACGCATCGGTGACCAGTTTTACAAATGCGTCCCAATCGAAGTTCCCCGCGGCCGAAGCGACGATGTTGTTCGCCGCGTACCGGCGCGAGAAGTACGAGTGCATCTGGTCGCGCGTCAGCGCCCCGACGCTCTCGAGCGTGCCGAGGACCGAGTTGCCGAGCGGGTGCGACGTGTAGTAGATGCGCCGGGCGTGGTCGGACATCACCGAGTCCGGCTGGTCGTCGTACAGCTTGATCTCTTCGAGAATCACCTTCTTCTCGGTGTCGAAGTCGTCCTGCCGGAGGCTCGGGCGCAGCATGTCCGCGAGCACGTCCACCACTTTCGGCAGGTACTCGGGCAGCACCGCGGCGTAGTAGACCGTGTTCTCTTCGCTGGTCGAGGCGTTGTTGCTGGCCCCGATCCGGTCGAAGTCGAGGTTCACTTGTTCCGCGGTCCGGCGCGCGGTGCCCTTGAACATCATGTGTTCGAGGAAGTGCGACACGCCGGCCTCGGCCGGGGTCTCGTCCCGCGCCCCGGTGCGGACGAAGAACCCGACCGCGACGGACCGCGCCGCGGGGCTGGTCTCGCCGATGATCTGCAACCCGTTCGGGAGGCGGTGCGAGTGAAAGGGCATAGCGACCCTGTAGGGTAAACTCGAATGGGGCTAAATACGGAATTCGGACGGCCGGCGAACCCCGCCCGCAAGGGCGGTGGGTGTACTCGCAACGGTAACCGGCCCCCGATCGGCGCGCTCAGCAACACGCGCCGAGGGCTGCGGTAACTGCTACCCACTGCCCTTGCGGGCAGGGTTCACGTACTTCTGCGTCTCAGGCGTACCCGCGGAAGAAGTACACCCAGGAGAGCACCGCGGCCAGACACGTCAGCACGCCGCCCAGATACAGGAACACCAAGGGCGCGGCGATTTCGTCGGGTTCCGCTACTACGGATCGGGTGCGGTCGGTCATCACGGTCTCACGCGGAAATAGTTAACGGGTTCTTACCGAGGGTCACGAGCGCCACGTCGCGGACCGGGTGGCGCTCCAGGTGGGCCATCACCGCGGCCGGCGTCAGGGCATCAATGGCGGCCTGGATCTCGTCGAACGAACGTACCCGACCGAGGAAGTACCAGTCGCCCGCGATGCTGCTCGCCCGGGCACCCGTGGACTCTTCGGCCATAATCAGCGACGACTTCAGCCCGGCCTTCACGCGGTCGATCTCGTCGTCGGTCACGCCGGCCTTGAGTTTGCGCAGTTCGGCGAGCGTCACGTCGAGGGTCTCTTGTGCCCGGTCCGGTCCGGTGCCCGCGTAGCCGATCATCGCGCCGCGATCGCGGAACGATTCGTGCCGGACGCCGACGGAGTAACACAGCCCGCGTTTCTCGCGCACCTCGGTGAAGAGCCGCGCGCTCATCCCACCGGAAAGCACGCCCTCTGCAGCGCGGGCCGCGAAGTAATCGGCGTGCCCGATCGGAACACTGGGGTACGCGAACGCGATCTGCGTTTGGGCCGAGTCCTTGTAGATGTGTTCGGATTTCGGCTGGTGCGCCTGCGGAACAACATCCGGCACGTCACCGGGTTCCCACCGGCCGAACAGCTTCTCGACGCGGGCCTTCAGTGATTCCCAATCGACGTTGCCCGCCACCGCGATGATCGCCTTGTTCGGCCGCACGAACTTCCGGTAGTGCGCCCGCACCGCGTCGATGGTGAGCGCCTCGATGTCTTCCGCCTTACCGCGGCGGTCCTTGTTGAGCGGCGACGGGTAATAGCGCCGGTGCAACTCGACCATCACCTTGCCTTGCGGCGAATCTTCGAGGCTCTCGATGTCTTGAACCGCCAGCGCCTGAACCGGCTCGAGTTCTTCCTCCGGCAACCGCGGTTTGAGGATGATGTCGGCGTAGATGTCGAGGAGCGGGAGGACGTTGCGAGCGAGGGCTGAGCCGCCCAGTCGCAGATTCACGACGCCGGCACTTTCGCCTCGGTCGATACCCAAGTTATCGAGGGCGAGGGACAGTTGGCGGCTGTCGCGCTCGCCGGCCCCGCGTGTGAGCATCTCGGCCAGCACGGTCGCGATCCCGAACTGCCCCTCCGGGTCGAACGCGGCCCCCGCGGGGATCAGGAAGTTGACCGCCACCGAGCGCACGTGGTCCATGCGCTCCGCCAGCAGCACCAGTCCGTTGGGCAAAGTGTGCTGGTGTACCTGTTGTCCCACAGATTCGTTCCTGTTGAAAGCACCGGCCCGGGCCGCGGGAATACGTCGGGCGCGGGAGCCCGTCGGCATTCTACGAACGGGCGTGTCACAACCCAACGCTTACGGTGTCCGGGTGCGGCAGTTCGACGGCTCGGTACAGCGTTTTGCACGACCGGAACCCGATCGCGCGGTACGTGTGGACGGCCGGGCCGTTGGTCGCGGTCACTTCGAGGAACGCGCGGCGCACTCCGACCGATAAAAAGCCGCTCAGTGCCTGCAAGAGTAGCGCCCGGCCCAACCTCAACCCGCGGTACTCCGGCACCACGCCTAGGTTCTGAATCCCGCCGAAGCGGTTCTCGTCGAAGAGCCCCTGCACGGTGCCGGCGAGCCCGTCGGGACCGGAGAGCAACCACGTCGCTTGCGGGCAGAAGTCCGGGCGGTACCGGATCGCGGCCATCAGGTCGCGGCACCCCGTGCGCGAACCGAGGCTCGGGAACACGAGCGAGTCCGTTTCGTTCCGAAAGCACGCGAACTTGACCTCCGCGTGCCGGTCCAGAAGCGAATCGTCCCAGCCGAGCCACGAAAAGCCGCTCGGCAGATCGACGCGCGGGAGCGGGTGCCCCAGTGCCAGTTCCATCCGGTGTCGCTTGAAGTATTTAACGTTCGCCATCGCTCGGCTCCACGGCTGAACGCATCGTATCAGCGTGTGAGGAGCGGTACAACTGGCGCGCGATTCGGACCTCAGCCGGACACCGGGCTAACAATTGCTAACATTTTTGGCCCCGGGACGGTTCCGCACCCCGAGTATCGCGCCAACTGCTGGCATTTCCAGCATTTCGACCTTATTTCCTCGTGAGGCACTCGCGCCGAGAGCTAACAACGGCTAACAATTCTGCGCTCCGGGGCTGACATTCGACCACATCCGCGCGCACGCGACTCAACCTCTCGATGCGCCGGTCTCGACCTGCCACTTCCCCGTCTCGGAATTATACGCTAGTGAACACAAGAATACAAACAGTTCCACTACGCCATCTAGAGATGCCGCGCTGAATTTTTGGGTATTTGCGAACGGCGCCGCGGAAACTCGCCGGTATTTTTAGACGCACCAGCGGGCGCACCGCCGTTCGCAAGATCTCACCCCGCGCCCCACAGCGAGCACCCTCCCCATGATTAAGCTCGGCATCCTCGACTTCGATACGTCGCACTGCGTCGAGTTCACCACGCGCCTGAACCAGACCGGCAAGGACAAGGAGCAGTTCGTTGAGGGCGCGAAGATCGTGGTCGGCTGCGCCGGCGAGTCGAAACTCTCGCCCGAGCGCATCGAGGGCTACGCCAAACAGATGAAGGACTTCGGCGTCGCGCTCGTTGATAAGCCCGCCGACATGATCGGCAAAGTGGACGGGATGCTGATCGAAGCGGTGGACGGGACCGTTCACTACGAGCGCGCCAAGCCGTTCCTCGAAGCCGGTATCCCGTGCTTCATCGACAAGCCCTACGCCTGCTCGCTCGACGACGCGAAGAAGATCGCGGAGCTGGCCGCGAAGAAGAAGCTCCCGCTCTTTTCGTCCTCGTCACTGCGGTACGCGCCGGAAGTGGTCGAGTACGCGGCCGACGCGAAGCACGGCAAAATCGCCGGCTGCGTGGTGTACGGCCCGGCGGCGCACTCCCCCATCCCGGACCGGAACGCGGGGCTGTTTCACTACGGCATCCACGCGGTCGAAATGCTCTACACGCTCATGGGGCCGGGGTGCAAGCGCGTCACCTGCACGAGCGAAAAGGGCGCGGACGTCGTCACCGGCCAGTGGGCCGACGGGCGCGTGGCGAGCGTCCGCGGGACGCGCGCTCCGGCCACGGGTTTCGGCTTCACCGCGTTCGCCGAGAAGGGCGTCCAGGCGGTAACCGTCCCCACGAAGTTCATCTACCGCGAACTGCTCAAGAAGGTCGTGGAGCTGTTCAAAACGGGTAAGTCCCCGCTGGACATCGCGGAAACGATCGAGATCGTCGCGTTCATTGAGGCGGCGAACAAGAGCGGCGCCAACCACGGGGCCGGTGAAACCGTCAAAGTGTGACCCGCGCCCGCACGAACCGGCCCTATTTCGCTGGAACCCGTATCGGACGGTTGATACACTCGCCCGGCACGGCTTCGTTTTTAACTCGCACGCAACGACCCTCCCAACACGGAGACGCTAGTGAGTAGCGCGTCCTCTCCCGGTAATTCCCCCGGCCGGAACGAGAAGGTTCTCTTCTGGGCCAGTTTCTTCACCCTGATCGCGGCCGGCATCGGGTTCTCCGTTCGCGGGTTCATCCTCAAAGATTGGGGGAACCAGTTCGGGTTCACCCAGAGCGAACTCGGCTCGATCACCGGCGGCGGCCTGGTCGGGTTCGGTATCGCGATCATCTTCTTCAGCTTCTGCGCCGACCAGTTCGGTTACGGGAAGCTGATGATGGTCGCGTTCACGCTACACGCCTCGAGCGCGATCGTAACCTTCGCCGCGACGCCGATTTACGGCATGTACGGGAAGGAAGGCGCGTACTGGTGCCTCTACATCGGGATGTGGCTGTTCGCGCTCGGGAACGGCACCTGTGAGGCCGTTATCAACCCGCTCACCGCGACCCTGTTCCCCAAGAACAAGACGCACTGGCTGAACATTCTGCACGCCGGCTGGCCGCTCGGGTTGATCCTCGGCGCGCTCATCGTGCTGGGCTTCAAGCAGGCCGCGCCGGACGTCCGGTGGGAGGTCAAACTCGGCGTGTTCCTGGTGCCGGTGCTCCTGTACGGGTTGATGATGTTCAACCGGCCGTTCCCGCACTCGGAAGCGAAGTCGTCCGGCGTGTCGATGGGGACAATGGTGGTCACGCTGGTGTCGCCGATCCTGCTGTTCCTGTTCTTTTTGCACGCGCTGGTCGGGTACGTGGAACTCGGAACCGATAGCTGGATCGGGAACATCACCGAGCGCGTCCTCGCGGACGAGACGAAGGCGCTGGTCGCCTTCATCTGGACGAACGCGCTCATGTTCACCCTGCGGTTCTTCGCCGGGCCGATCGTGGAGAAGATCAACCCGATCGGGCTGCTCTTCGTGAGCGCACTCATGGGCACGGCCGGCCTGTTCATGCTCGGCCAACCGTTCACCAACGACATCTGGCCGTGGATGTTCGCGGTCACGATCTACGGGTTGGGTAAGACGTTCTACTGGCCGACGCTTTTAGGCACGATTTCCGAACGGTTCCCGAAGGGCGGCGCGCTGGCCCTGGGCATCAGCGGCGGCATCGGGATGATCTCGGCCGGTATGCTCGGCGGCCCGGGGATCGGGTACAAGCAGGACTACTTCGCGGTGGAGAAGGCGAAGGAAATCGCACCCGCGACCTACGACCGCTACAAGGCACCGAATGCGTCCGGGTTCCCGGTGTTCTCGAACATCGCGCCGGACAAGCTTCCGCCGGTCGCGGGCCTGGACAACTCGAAGCTGAAGGTGTTCGACGATTGGGGCGGCGTGATTGACACCGACGGCAAGCGCAAAGAGGGGAAGAAGACCACACTCGAATCGGACCTGGAAACGGTCGCGCGCCTCGAATCCGAAGGCAAACCGGTCGGTGCCGAACTGAAGGAGAATCTGAACAAGCTCAAGGACTGGTGGGAGAAAGACGGCCGGCCGAACTACGC